>SDXZ01000333.1 GCA_004210805.1 Acidovorax sp. | reverse complement strand
GTCAGCGTTTTCGACCTCTTCAAGATCGGCATCGGCCCGTCCAGCTCCCACACCGTGGGGCCCATGATCGCGGCGCGGCAGTTTGCCTGCCACCTGCAGGCCGGCCCGGGCCTGGCCGCGGTGCAGGGCATTGCTGTTGAACTGTTCGGCTCGCTCTCAGCCACCGGCGTGGGCCACGGCACCGACAAGGCCGTGCTGCTGGGCCTGGCGGGCTTTGAGCCCGACACCATCGACCCCGACCAGATCGACCCGGGCATCGCCGCCATCCGGGCCAGCCAGACGCTGAACCTGCTGGGCGAGCGCACCGTGTCCTTCATCGAGAAGGAGCACCTGCTCTTTCGCCGCAAGAGCCTGCCCCTGCACCCCAACGGCATGTGCTTTCACGCCTTTGACGCGCAGGGCACGGAGATCGCGCAGCGCGAGTACTACTCGGTGGGCGGCGGCTTCGTCATCGATGCCGCTGGTGAGCGGGTGCTGAACCTGGCCGCAACCGCACAGGCCGACAGCGCCGGCCATTCCCAAGGCCTGCCCCACCACTTTCGCACCGGCGCCGAACTGCTGGCCCAGTGCCAGGCCACCGGCCTCAGCCCGGCGCAGCTCATGGCCCTCAACGAGGCGCATTGGCGCAGCGCCCCCGAAGTGCGGCGCCAGCTCATCGCCATCTGGCGCACCATGGCCGGCGCCGTGCAGCGCGGCTGCGCCAGCACCGGCCACCTGCCCGGGCCGATGCGGGTACGCCGCCGCGCGGCCGAACTGCACCGCAACCTGAAGGCCCACCCCGAGGCCGCGCTGCGCGACCCGCTGTCCATGCTGGACTGGGTGAACCTCTACGCCATGGCCGTCAATGAAGAAAACGCTGCCGGCGGCCGCGTGGTGACCGCCCCGACCAACGGCGCCGCGGGCGTGATCCCGGCGGTGCTGCACTACTACGTCAACTTTTTGCAAGGCGCCCGGGAAGGCAGCGCCGCCAACGAGGACGGCATCGCCACCTTTTTGCTCACCGCAGGCGCCATCGGCATCATCTACAAGGAAAACGCGTCCCTGTCGGGTGCCGAGGTGGGCTGCCAGGGCGAGGTGGGCGTGGCCTGCTCGATGGCCGCAGGCGCCCTGGCCGCGGTGATGGGCGGCACGCCCGAGCAGATCGAAAACGCCGCCGAGATCGGCATGGAGCACAACCTGGGCATGACCTGCGACCCCGTGGGCGGCCTGGTGCAGATCCCTTGCATCGAGCGCAACGCGATGGGCGCCATCAAGGCCATCAACGCGGCGCGCATGGCGCTGCGGGGCGACGGCCAGCACGTGGTGTCGCTGGACAAGGTCATCAAGACCATGATGCAGACCGGCGCGGACATGAAGGTCAAGTACAAGGAAACCTCGCGCGGCGGCCTGGCGGTGAATGTTGTGGAATGCTGACGCAGGTCACCACGCGCGCATACAACTGACCCGGCGCCAGTACACAATCCGCGCTCAGCACACCGGCCCACTCGGGCGCAGGGTGTCTCATCAGGCGCCCTGCGGCGCCGTTCACAGCTTCGCTGCTCCTTCTGCTCGTTCTGCTTCTTCTTCCTCCGTTGGTCTCTTTCATGAAAATCTCCTCGATGCTGCGCCCGTGGGCGCTGATGGCCGCCCTGGCGTGCGCCGCCGCCACCCCCGCCTTGGCCGAAGACACCCTGGGCCGCATTGCCAGCGCAGGCGAACTGCGCCTGGGCCACCGCGAAAAATCCCTGCCGTTCTCGTACAAGGACGCCACCTCCGGCAAGGTGCAGGGCTACACGGTGGACATCTGCCTTCAGATCTTTGAAGAGATCAAGAAAGAGCTCAAGCGCCCCGACCTCAAGCTGACCTACCTGCTGGTGGACGGCAAGAACCGCATCACCGACGTGAAGAACAACGTGGTGGACCTGGAGTGCGGCGGCACGGCCAACACCGCCGCGCGCCAGAAGGAAATCGCCTTCAGCCACCACATCTTCGTGGCGTCGTCCGCCTTCCTGGTGAAGAAGACCTCCGGCATCAAGACGCTGGACGACCTGCAAGGCAAGAAGATCGCCGTGCAGGGTAAGACCACCAACGAAAACCTGCTCAAGGCCAACGAACGCACCTTTGCGCGCAAGTTCAACTACGTGCCGGTCGACAGCACGCTCGACGCCGTGAACGCGCTGGCCAAGGGCGAAGCCGACGCCGCGTTCGCTGACGATGCTGGCATCTGGATTCCGCTCACCCGCCTGGGCAAGTCCATGGACGACTACCAGTTCCTGGAAAAGCGCCTCTCGGTAGAGCCCTACAGCATCGGCCTGCGCCGCGAAGACCCCAAGTTCAAGGAACTCGTGGACCGCGTCACCCGCCGCATGATCCAGAACGGCGAGTTGACCGCGCTGTACAAGAA
>SDXZ01000332.1 GCA_004210805.1 Acidovorax sp. | reverse complement strand
CACAGTCCGGTCTCGCGGCGCGTGTGGCGGCCGATCAGCAGGTTGTGCAGCACGCTCGCGTGCTCGAACAGTTCGATGTTCTGGAAGGTGCGGGCGATCCCCAAGCCCGCCACCTTGTGCGGCGGCTGGTCGGTCAGCGGCAGCATGGCGCCGCCCGGGCCAGCGTACGCGATGGTGCCGGTCGTGGGTGTGTAGATGCGGCTGATGAGGTTGAACACCGTGGTCTTGCCCGCGCCATTGGGGCCGATGAGGGTGAACACCTCGCCCCGGCGCACGTCGAAGCTCACGTTGTTGACCGCGAGCACGCCGCCAAAGCGCACGCTGAGGTTCTGGGCCGAAAGCAGGATGTTGTCGGTCATCTCAGACGATCAGACTTTTGGAAAGACTTCTGCCGCTTGAACAGGCCCCTGCGGTAGAACGGAAACATCTGCAGCCAGGTGCGCACCTTGAGCCAGCGGCCATACAGGCCCATGGGCTCGAACAGCACAAAGGCGATCAGCACCACCCCATAGACGACAGCCTGCAGGCCCGGCGCCTGGCCGATGGCGGCAGGAAGCCAGTCCTTGCTGAGCGAAATCATTTGCGGCATGGTGATGAGGAAGATGGCCCCCAGGAACGCGCCATGCACCGAGCCCAGCCCACCGATCACGATCATCAGCAGCAGGTCGATAGACTGCAGGATGTTGAACTGGTCGGGCGAGATGAACTGCAGCTTGTGCGCATACAGTGCGCCGCCGATGCCGGCCAGGGCGGCGGAGATGGAGAACGACAGCGTCTTGTACCGCGCCAGGTGGATGCCCATGCTCTGCGCCGAGATTTCTGAATCACGGATGGCCACGAAGGCCCGGCCCGTGGAGGAGCGCAGCAGGTTCAGGATGGCCAGCGTGCTGACCACGGCAATCACGAGGCACAGAAAGTAGAACGATTCGGTGGACTCGAACTTGAATCCCCATATCTCAGGAGGCACCAGGTGCTTGCCGGAGTTGCCGCCGGTCACCGACTCCCACCGCGCAAACACTTCCTCGACAATGAACCCGAACGACAGCGTGGCCATGCCCAGATAGATGCCTTTGACGCGCAGCGCGGGCAATCCCACCACCACGCCCACGGCGGCGGACAGCCCCGCTGCACAGGCCAGCGACAGCGCAAACGGCCAGCCCATGCCCGTGAGCACCGCCTGCGTGTACGCCCCCACGCCCAGGAAGGCGGCATGCCCCAGCGAGAACAGCCCCGTGAACCCGGCCAGCAGCATGAGCCCCAGGCCCACGATGGCGTAGATCAGCACGAAGGTGAGCTGCGCCAGCCAGTACTCGGGGGCCACCCAGGGGGCTGCGACCAGCGCCACGGCCAGCAGGCTGTACCAGAAGACATGCCCGCCATGTTTGGCCAGGCGCAGGTCTTGTTCGTAGGAGGTCTTGAAAAGAAAGCGCATGGGGTCAGACTTTCTTCCTGAGCTTTTCGCCGAACAGACCGTTGGGTTTGACCATCAACATGATCAGCACCACGATGTACGCCGCCGTGTCCTTGAAGCCATCGGGCAGGTAAAAGCCAGAGAGCGATTCAACAATGCCGATGACGAGGCCGCCCACAATCGCGCCCGGCAGGCTGCCGAAGCCGCCCACCACAGCGGCCGGAAAAGCCTTGAGCCCGATGAGCCCCATGTTGGCGTGCACGAAGGTGATGGGCGCCAGCAGCAGGCCCGCCACGGCGGCCACCGCAGCGGCCAGGCCCCAGGCCAGGCCGTTGAGCCGCTGTACCGGGATGCCCATGTAGTACGCCGCCAGCTGGTTCTGCGACGAAGCCTGCATCGCGATGCCCAGCTTGCTGTAGCGGAACATCGCGAACAGCAGCACACACAGCGCGGCCGTGGCGCCGATCACCACCAACTGCTCGGCGTTGAGCACCAGCGCACCGAGCCGAAAAGACATGTCCTTGTACGGCACGGGCAGCGTGTGCGTGTCGGTGCCGATGTTGGGGATCATGGTCACCAGCCCGCGCAGAACATAGCCAATGCCGATGGTGAGCATGACGATGGAGAAAGCGGGCTGGCCGAGGATGGGGCGGATGACTGCGCGCTCAAGCACCGTGCCAAACAGCCCCATGGCCAGAATGCTGGCAAGCACCGCGACCCAGAAGGGAAAACCCAGCACCGTCATGAGCGCCAAGCCGCAGAAGGCGCCCAGCATCATGAGTTCGCCCTGCGCAAAGCTTACGGTTTCAGTGGCCTTGTAGATGAGCACGAAGCCCAAAGCGATCAACCCGTAGATGCATCCCTGCGAAACACCGCTGATCAACAGTTGGACGAATTGCACCCTGGCTCTCCAGAATAGGACTCACGCACATCGGGCGGGGCGAAACGCGTGCCCAGGGGACGTGCGCTGTGTGCA
>SDXZ01000331.1 GCA_004210805.1 Acidovorax sp. | reverse complement strand
CGGGGGCCGTCCTTGCCCTGCAGGCATTCGTCGATGTAGCGCTTCACGGGCTCGTCCCAGTGGCGCATGTTGCTCATGTTGATGGCGAATTCCTTGGTGTCGTCGGGAATGCGCACGTTTTCTTCGGTCAGCACGAAGGAGCCCTGCTCGCGGTCGAGCGTGAACATGGCCACGCCGTCGCCCACGGTCAGCACCAGGGTGGTCTGCGGGCCGTAGATGCAGTAGCCGGCGGCCACCTGCGCGGTGCCGGGTTGCAGAAAGTCGCCAGCCTCCACGCCGCGGTCGTCGTCGGGCTTCTTGAGCACGCTGAAGATGGTGCCGATGCTGACGTTCACGTCGATGTTGCTGGAGCCGTCGAGGGGGTCGAAGAGCAGCAGGTATTCGCCCTGCGGGTAGCGGTTGGGCACCAGGTAGATGCCGTCCATTTCTTCGGACGCCATGGCCGCTAGGTGTCCACCCCATTCGTTGGCTTCGATCAGCACTTCGTTGGCGATGATGTCCAGCTTCTTCTGGATTTCGCCCTGAACGTTCTCGCTGGAGGCCGTGCCCAGCACGCCGCCGAGCGCGCCCTTGTTGACGGCCTGGCTGATGCTCTTGCACGAGCGGGCCACCACTTCAAGCAGCAGGCGCAGCTGCGAGGGGATGAGCCCGTCGATGCGTTGCTGCTCGACCAGGTAGCGGGTGAGGGAGATGCGTGAGCTCATCGGTGAATCATCCTTGGGCTAATAGGTTGTTGGGTGAAAAACATTACCGCGACTGCTCGCGCTCAGACAGCTCAGCCAGCGTAGCTTCGGTGTCGGCCACCAGATCTTCGTCGCCGCTGGCGAGGGCTATGGCGACCCGTTGCTCGAACAGCGTACGTGCCAGTGCGCCGTCGCCTCGTTCATGGGCGAGCACGCCTTGCTGGAACAGCGTGTCCAGCACGATGTCGTCATCGTTGAGCGCCTGGCCAAGTGCAAGGCGCTGCGCCAGGTAACGCTGCGCCTCAGCGTGGTCGCCCAGTTCATAGGCGTTCTGCGCAAGATTGTTGATGAGGCCTGCCAGGCGCACATCGGTGTCAGAGCCAAAAGCGACCTGGGCATCGGGCAGCAGCTGCTGGTTGTGTGCCAGCGCCTCGGCAAAGCGCCCGGCTTCGTGCAGGGCGTAGCCGATCTCTTCGCGGATGCCCAGCTTTTGTTCGCGCCTCAGCAGCGCGCTTTCATGCTCCGCCCACTGCGCCGACTGGCGCAGGTGCTCAATCGCGGTGTCGTATTCCTCAGACTGCAGGGCCGATTCGCCGATGGCGTAGTGCTGCTGGAAGCGATCGGTAGGTGTGAGGTCTCCCAGCACAGAGCGGATGGCCAGCGCGCGCAAGCCCAGCGGCAGGCCCTCGTCGTCCATCTGGCGCTTGGAGAACACGACAAACTGCAGCCACAGCAGTTGGGCCAGCTCCGACGATTCTGCGCCCAGGCTTTCGGCCAGCGGCCGCAGCGCGGCCAGGTCGGCCGACATGGCTGAGCCACTGAACATCGCGCTGTCGTCGTACACGGTGTCGCGCAGCGGGGCAAATCGCTGCGCAAACAGTTGCGCGGGGCTCGAGGGTGGGGCGGATGCCATCTGGCCTGTGCTCACTCAGTCGGCCAGTGCGCGGGTGACCACCTCGCGCACGTCGTTGGACAAGTAGGGCTTGGCGGCGACACGCGCGATGGACTCACGCGCCGCCGTGCGCCAGGGCTCGGCCAGCTTCTTCCAGCGGTCCAGCGCGCGCGCCAGGCGGGCGGCGACCTGCGGGTTGATGGCATCAAGCTCGATCACCCGGTCGCTCCAGAACACGTAGCCGGCGGCGTCCGCGCGGTGGAAAGCGCCTGGGTTAGCGCTGCAGTAGCTGAAGATCACGCTGCGTGCGCGGTTGGGGTTCTTGAGGCTGAAGTCCGGGTGCTGCAGGAGCTGGCGCACGGCAGGTAACACGTTGCCACCGCGGTCGGGCGCGCCGGCCTGCAGCGCGAACCACTTGTCGATGACGAGGGGCTCGTCCTTGAACATGGCATGGAAGCGCGCCAGCGCAGGCGCTGCGAGTTCACTGCCGCTGGCCACCAGGGCTGTCAGCGCGTTGAAGCGGTCCGTCATGGTCTCCCAGTCGGCTTGCAGCGACACGGCCAGTTGCTCGCGCATGGCTTCGCGCACCGCGTGGATGCGCTGCGGGTCGACCACGGCCAGCTGTTCGGCGATGTAGGTCTCGGACGGCAGGGTGAGCACCAGCTCCTTGAACGCAGCATCGAGCAGCGGGTTGCGCAGCACGACGCGCAAGGCCTCCACAAACTCGGCGCGCAGAATGTTTTGGCCAAAATGGCCGCTAGCACCTGTATTAGCTGCCCCTTCAGCTATTGAATTGATAGCGTGACACGCAAACCGCAGGGCCAGGCGCTGGCCAGCTTCCCAGCGGTTGAAGGCGTCGGTGTCGTTGGCCAGCAGTGCCAGCAACTGGGCATCTGTGTACTCGATGTCCAGCACCACGGGCGCGCTGAAACCGCGCAGCACCGACGGCACGGGCTCTGCGTTCACGTTGGTGAAGGTCAGCGTCTGCGATGCCTCGGTGAGCACCACCACGCGCGATGTCGGCGCAGCGGCATCGGTAGCGTCAGCAGTGCCGTCACCCGAGAGGTACAAGGGCAGGGCGGCGCCGGTGGCGGCGTCGATGAGGCCCAGCTCGACCGGGATCACGAAGGGCAGCTTCTCGCTCTGGCCCGGCGTGGGTTCGCAGCTTTGCGCCAGCGTGATCGCATAGCAGCGCGTGGCGGCGTCGTAGCGGCCTGTGGCGCGCACGCGGGGCGTGCCGGCCTGGCTGTACCAGCGCTTGAACTGGGGCAGGTGCTGCGCCAGCGGGCTGTCGGGGTTGGCGTCAGCAATGGCCTGCACAAAGTCGTCGCAGGTCACGGCGTGGCCGTCGTGGCGCTCGAAGTACAGCTTCATGCCCTTGGCAAAGCCTTCGCGGCCCACCAAGTTGTGCTGCATGCGGACCACCTCGGCACCCTTTTCGTAGATGGTGACGGTGTAGAAGTTGTTGATCTCGACGTAGCTGTCGGGCCGCACCGGGTGGGCCATGGGGCCGGCGTCTTCAGGGAACTGCGCGGTGCGTAGCACGCGCACGTCTTCGATGCGCTTGACGGCGCGGGCCGACGGGCTGCCGGCCAGGTCCATGCTGAATTCCTGGTCGCGGAAGACGGTGAGGCCTTCTTTCAGCGACAGCTGGAACCAGTCGCGGCAGGTCACGCGGTTGCCCGTCCAGTTGTGAAAGTACTCGTGGCCGACCACGCTTTCGATGTTGGCGAAGTCGGTGTCGGTGGCGGTGGATTCGCTGGCCAGAACGTACTTCGTATTGAAGATGTTCAGTCCTTTGTTCTCCATGGCGCCCATGTTGAAGTCGCTGGTGGCTACGATCATGAAGCGCTCCAGGTCCAGGGGCAGGCCGAAGCGGGCTTCGTCCCAGGCCACGCTGTACATTAGCGAGTTCATGGCGTGTTCCGTCTTGCCCAGGTCGCCGGGGCGCACGTACACCTGCAGCAGATGGTCGGTGCCCGATCGGCTCTTGATGCGCTGCTCGCGCGCCACCAGCTTGCCCGCCACCAGCGCGAACAGGTAGCAGGGCTTCTTGTGCGGGTCGACCCACTTGGCGAAGTGGCGGCCATCTTCCAGGTCGCCGCTGTCCACCAGGTTGCCGTTGCTGAGCAGCACCGGGTAGAGAGCCTTGTCAGCGCGCAGCGTGACGGTGTAGCTGGCCATGACGTCCGGGCGGTCCAGGAAGTAGGTGATGCGCCGGAAGCCCTCGGCCTCGCACTGCGTGAAGAACGTGCCCTGGCTCACATAAAGGCCCATCAGCTGCGTGTTCTTGGCAGGGCAGCAGGTGGTGAAGATCTCGAGCGCAAAGGGCTCGTTGCCCTCGGGCAGGTTCTCCAGCACCAGACGCTTGCCTTCCATCTTGAACGACGTGCCCTGGCCGTTGACCAGCACACGCGCCAGGTTCAGGTCGTCGCCATCGAGTTTGAGCGGCTGCGCGGCCACATCAGAGTTGCGGCGCAGCGTCATGCGGTTGAGCACGCGGGTCTTGGCTGCGTCCAGGTCGAAGGTCAGCTCGACGCTGTCGATCCAGTAGGCGGGGGCTGTGTAGTCCTCGCGGCGGATGGCGGCCGGGTGGGCCACAGCGTCTCCGCTTCCGTCTGCTTTAGGCAGTTGCAACATGGATGCTCTCCAGAAAGTCGGTGTTCATGAGTTCGGTGTAGTCGCGCACGGCGGCCACCACGTGGGGGCCTGCCAGTTCGTCTGCACTGTGGGTGCTGCAAATGGCCACGGCACGCATGCCGGCGCGCCGTGCGGCCTCAATGCCGAAGGGCGCATCTTCAAAAACGATGCAGTGCTCGGGCGCAGCGCCGATGCGGCGTGCAGCCTC
>SDXZ01000147.1 GCA_004210805.1 Acidovorax sp. | reverse complement strand
GGATATTCCAGCTGGTCCATCGCCTCCTTGAGCTCGGCGCGGTCCTCGCCCTCGATGCGGCGCGATACGCCACCGCCACGGGGGTTGTTGGGCATCAGCACGACGTAGCGGCCGGCCAGACTGACGAAGGTGGTCAGGGCAGCACCCTTGTTGCCGCGCTCTTCCTTTTCGACCTGGACCAGCAGTTCCTGGCCTTCGCGGATCACTTCATTGATGCGCGCCTGGCCGGGCGAGACGCCGGGGGCGAAGTAGCTGCGCGAGATTTCCTTGAACGGCAGAAAACCGTGGCGGTCTTCGCCGTAGTCGACAAAACAGGCTTCCAGCGAGGGCTCAACGCGCGTGACGACGGCCTTGTAGATGTTGCCCTTGCGCTGTTCGCGCCCTTCGATTTCGATTTCGTAGTCGAGGAGCTTTTGTCCGTCGACGATGGCCAGGCGCCGTTCTTCGGGCTGCGTGGCGTTGATGAGCATCCGCTTCATGATGCGATTCCTTCAGTGTTTCGCGGACAGCAGCGGTACAGCCCACCTCCTCAACAGGGAGGGCTGCGCGGGCTGCCGCCCACAGTTTCCAAACCAATACAACAAGCTCTACAGGAGCTGTGAATGCCTGGACTGACGCATCGAAACGAAGGGAATTGCCGGGGATGCCAGTGATCTGCCGCGCTCTAGCGCAGCATCGGGAGGCAGGGGCGCGTGGAAGGGGGCGAGTGGTAGGAACGCAGTTTTGCTATCAAAAGAGTAGCTGATTGCGCTTGCTGGCTGAGCGCTGAAGGCGATTTTGAGCATGCAGCCGAAGGCCGCAGCCCCCGCCACAAGGTCATCATCCATGCCATCAACAGCCACATGCTCGCTTCGATCCGCTGGCAGACCGCTCCCGGGTGGGGAACATCTGCCAGCTTGGGGGATTCCGTATCAGTGTTTCAACCTGTCAGCCCGCCGTACGAAGTGCAGGCCACCGCAGGCATCTGGCCTGCAATCTGCGTGCACGACGCCCGTTGGCATCGACCTGCCTGCACGAAGGGCAAGGGCTGTGTGGACTAAACTCCAGACAAATCAACCACTTACATGACGACGCGCAGGTGAAACACATTATAGGGGCCAAACCGTCCGACGCTCCTGCGGGGCTTCCCGCAGCCCGCATGGTGGAGGTCGACGAAGACTCCGCGGGCCAGCGGCTCGATAACTTTTTGATACGCCACTTGAAAGGCGTGCCCAAAACGCACGTCTACCGCATCATCCGCAGCGGTGAGGTGCGCATCAACAAAGGCCGCGTGAGCGCCGACACCCGTGTGGAGGCGGGCGATCTGGTGCGCCTGCCGCCCGTGCGTATTTCGGACAAAGTGGCCGAAAAGGCCGAGCGCCCGGCGCCCGCGCGCGAATTCCCCATCCTGCTGGAGGACGACCATGTCATTGCCATCGACAAGCCCGCCGGCGTGGCGGTGCATGGCGGCAGCGGGGTGAGTTTTGGCGTGATCGAGCAATTGCGCCAGGCGCGGCCGCAAGCGAAATTTCTGGAGCTGGTGCACCGGCTGGACCGTGACACCTCGGGCATCCTGCTGGTGGCCAAGAAGCGTTCGGCGCTGACCCATCTGCAGGACCAGTTCCGCGAGCGCGAGACGGGCAAGACGTATCTGGCGCTGGTCACCGGCGCCTGGCCCGCCAACAAAAAAGTGGTCGACCTGCCGCTGCACAAGTACCTGCAGGCTGATGGGGAACGCCGCGTGCGCGTGACCACGGCCGACGACCCGGACGGCATGCGCTCCATCACGTTGGTGAAGGTGCGCAGCGCGGTGGCGGCGCGCGCTGCGCAGGGCCTGCCGGCCATGTCCTTGCTGGAAGTGACGATCAAGACCGGCCGCACCCACCAGATTCGCGTGCACCTGGCCAGCCAGGGACACGCCATCGTCGGTGACGACAAATATGGCGATTTCGACCTCAACAAACGCCTGTTGAAGCTGGGTATGAAGCGCATGTTCCTTCACGCCTGGCGGTTACAGTTCAACCACCCCGCCTCGGGCGAGCGCGTTGCGCTCAATGCCGAGCTGCCGCCCGAGTTGGCCGACTTTGTCCCCCCTGCGCCCTGACGGGGCGCGAGCACCCCCTCCCATGCCCGCCTCCAGCTTCCGCCCCCGCCGTTTTGATCTCATCGCCTTTGACTGGGATGGCACCCTGTTCGACTCCACCGCGATCATCGTGCGCTGCATCCAGGAAGCGGTGCGCGATGTGGGCGGCACGGTGCCCACTGACAAGGACGCCGCCTATGTGATCGGCATGGGGCTGATGCAGGCTCTGGCCCACGCCGCACCCGATGTGCCCCCCGAGCGCCACAACGATCTGGGCAACCGCTACCGCTTCCACTACATCCAGCACCAGGACGACCTGAGTTTGTTCGAAGGTGTATTGCCCCTGCTGAACGACCTGCGCGAACGCGGGCATTTGCTGGCCGTGGCCACGGGCAAGAGCCGACGCGGCCTGGACGAGGCGCTGCATTCGGTGGACTTGCGCGGCATGTTCGATGGCTCGCGCACGGCCGACCAGACCGCCGGCAAGCCCCACCCGCTGATGCTGCAGGAGCTGATGGCCGAGTTCGACGTGTCGCCCGACCGCCTGTTGATGATTGGCGACACCACCCACGACCTGCAGATGTCGGTGAACGCGGGTTGTGCCAGCGTGGGGGTGAGCTACGGCGCGCACGAGCCTGAGGTGTTTGATGCGCTCCGCCCGCTGCATGTGGCGCACTCGGTGCGCGAGCTGCACGACTGGCTGCTGCAGAACGCCTGAAGAGGCGCCCGTGGAATCCAGCGTGCACATGATGAATCAGCCGGAGCGCGCCGTTCCGCTGTGCAACAGCGCCGCCCTTGTGGACAGTGGTTTGGCCGTGCCGTTTGATGTGGTGTTTTCCGGTCAGACCTGCCGGGCGTTTGCGATTCGCTACCGCGGCCAGCCCCATGCTTACCTCAACCGCTGCACACACGTGCCGATGGAGATGGACTACCAGCCCGACCGCTTTTTCGACGACACCGGCCAATGGCTACTGTGCGCCACACACGGTGCGGCCTACCTGCCGAGCACCGGGCAATGTGCCGGCGGTCCGTGCCGTGGGGGCTTGGTGAAAATAGCTTTGACGGAAAGCGATGGCGTGGTGCACTGGCATACTGCCTACAACCTGCATCCCGTCGACTTCTGAACCCTACAGAGACCGCCTTCCACGGCCGTGCCGACTGCACAGTGCCAGGACACACCACATGACGACCGATTCCCAACAGCCCGGCTCTTCGGGTTTTGACCCCAAGAGCAATCCCGCGCCCGACCTGTGGGCGCAAGCAGCTACAAATTCAGGAGCATCTGTGAGCGACTCATCGCGTGAACCCGGCTGGGAACGCGCCACGCTGGAAAAGCTGGCCTTCGCTACCCTCAACGAGCAGCGCAGTTCGCGCCGCTGGAAGATTTTCTTTCGCATGGCCTGGCTGCTGCTGATCGCTGCCATTGCATTCCTCGCGCTGCGCCAGGCGTCACCCAGCACCAGCAAGAGCACGCCCCACACGGCGGTGGTGGACATCAAGGGCGAGATCGCCGCCGGGGCTGAGGCGAGCGCCGAGTTTGTGGTGGCCGCCATGCGCAGCGCGCTGGAGGACGAGGGCTCGCAGGCGCTGGTGCTGCTCATCAATTCCCCCGGCGGCAGCCCCGTGCAGGCCGGCATCATCAACGACGAAATCGTCCGCCTGAAGGCCAAGCACAACAAGCCGATTTATGCCGTGGTCGAAGAAACCTGCGCTTCGGCCGCGTACTACATCGCTGCGGCCGCTGACGACATCTACGTGGACAAGGCCAGCATCGTGGGCAGCATCGGCGTGCTGATGGATGGTTTTGGTTTCACCGGCACCATGGAAAAGCTGGGCGTCGAACGCCGCCTGCTGACCGCTGGCGAGAACAAAGGCTTTCTTGACCCCTTCAGCCCGCAGACCGAAAAGCAGCGCGCCTATGCGCAGACCATGCTCGACCAGATCCACCAGCAGTTCATTGCCGTGGTGAAGGCGGGGCGTGGCGACCGCCTCAAGACCACGCCAGACACCTTCAGCGGCCTGTTCTGGACCGGCCAGCAAGCCGTGGAGATGGGCTTGGCCGACAACCTCGGCAACCTCGACTACGTGGCGCGTGAGGTGGTGAAGGCGGAAGACATCATCGACTACACCCGCCGCGACAACGTGGCCGAGCGGCTGGTCAAACGTTTTGGCGCGGCCGTGGGCGTGGGGGCCATGAAGGCTCTGGCCCTGTCGGGGCCGCAGCTGCGCTGACCGTTACAGCGTTGGGGGGCGCGCCCCGTAGCGTGTTCAGTGCCGCGGGTCTCGCGCCATGTGGCGCGCATATCTACAAATAAGCACCCCGTGCAGCCTTCAGGTTGCACGGGGTTATTTTTTAGGGCCGACAGGAACAGGGCGGGAGGGCGGAAGACCAGGAGGTGTTGGGCGCTGACTCCTGGGTGGATGCGCAAACTTACAGTGAATTTAGGCCCCAGCGCTTGATTCATAAGCACTTATAGCTATAAAAATATAGCAAATGAGCATTTTTTGCTTCAATGCCCCAGCGCAAACACCACGGGGGTCCGGTTGTCGGGCGGCGAGGGTTGCTGGCGCCACTGCTGCACCAGCCGGCTCTGAATGCGGGCCGTGGGCAGTGTGAGGCCACTGGCCAGCGCCAAACGGGTGTGTGGCTGCAGCCCCTGCACCAGGGCCTGCCAAAGCGCCGCATTGCGATAGGGCGTCTCGATGAAGAGCTGGGTCTGCCCCGTTCTGTGGGCCAGCGTCTCCAGCTCCTTGATGCGCTGGCTGCGTTCTTGCGCGTCTTGCGGCAGGTAGCCCACAAAGGCGAAGTTCTGCCCATTGAGGCCGCTGGCTGCCAGCGCCAGCAGCAGCGACACCGGGCCCACCAGCGGCACCACCGGGATGGCCAGGTCATGTGCCGCGCGCACCACGGACGAGCCTGGGTCGGCGACTGCGGGCATGCCGGCCTCGCTGATCAGCCCGATGTCTTGCCCGGCCAAGGCGGCTTTGAGCAGCGGGCGGGCGTCAAACGGTGCCGAGCCCTTGCCGCCGTGGTCGCCCTTCTTGTGCACCTCGCGCGGCAGTTCGGTGATTTGTTGTTGCTGCAGGGGCGCCGCCAACGGGTGAAGGGCGTCGATGCGCTTGAGATAGGCGCGCGTGCTTTTGGCGTTCTCGCACACCCAATGGGTCAGGCGCGCGGCGGTTTGCAGGGTGCCGGCCGGCAACGCATCTTGCAGGGGCGCTTCTGTGTCGCAGCCGAAGTCGAGCGGGGCGGGCACTAGATAGAGCGTGCCCATGGATGCCGGCTTGTCCACTGCAGGGCCGTGGTCAGGTGAAGGTGCAGCGCTCATGGCAGCACCAGCCCCGCGGCACGCAGAATGCGGCACGTGCGAATCAAGGGCAGGCCGATGAGGGCGGTCGGGTCATCGCTGTGGATGGCGTCGAGCAGCGCAATGCCCAGTCCTTCACTTTTGGCACTGCCGGCGCAGTCGTAGGGTTGTTCGGTGCGCAGGTAGCGCTCGATCTCGGCATCCGACAGGTCGCGGAACTTCACTTCCACGGGCGCCAGATCCAGTTGCTCGAACCCCGTGGCCAAACACACCACTGCCACGGCGGTCTGGAAAATCACGGTCTGGCCGCGCATCTGGCGCAGCTGCTGCACGGCGCGTTCGTGTTCACCGGGTTTGCCCAGCGGCGTGCCAGCCAGGTCGGCAACCTGGTCCGACCCGATCACCACGGCCTCGGGATGCTGTTGCGCTACGGCGCGTGCCTTGGCCAGCGCCAGGCGCAATGCCAGCGCGCGTGGGGCTTCGCCGGGCTCCGGCGTCTCGTCAACAAGGGGGGCGGCGACGTCGAAAGGCAGGTTCAACCGCTCAAGCAATTCGCGGCGATAGCGCGAGGTCGAACCCAATACCAGTGGGCGTTGCAGGGGGGGGGATTGATGCATGCGCCGATTCTCTTACACTGCCGCCATGACCAAGGAATTCTCCGCGCAGCGCCTGGACGTGAAAGCCTTCGCACAGGCGGGCGGACGGCTGTCGGGCCACGACTCCCTATTGAAGTATGAGCGGCTGGCCCAGGAGGCCAAGGGCCTGCACCCGGACCTGATGGTGGACTGGGAAGCCCAGGGCGAGGTGCGCACGGCGCTGGGCGGTATGGGGCAGGTGTGGCTGACCATTAAAGTCTCCGCCAGTTTTCCGATGGAATGCCAGCGCTGCCTGACGCCGGTGGACGTGCCTTTGGCGGTTGACCGTGCATTCCGCTTCGTGGCCGACGAGGCCACGGCCGAAGCGCTGGATGATGAGAGCGAAGAAGACCTGCTGGCCATGAGTCGTGAGTTCGATCTGCGCGAGCTGATCGAAGACGAGTTGCTGATGGCTTTGCCCGTGGTGCCCAAACACGACGAATGCCCAAGCTCGGTGCCCATGGCGTCCACCGACGACGACTTTGAGGAAGCGAGTGCCGAGAAGCCCAATCCCTTCGCCGCCCTGGCCGGCTTGCGCAAGGACGGCAAGGCGAATTGAGCCTTCCCTTGGGCTCGAAAAATAGCGCCAATGCAGGTGCTGGCAGGGCCCCTTACAGCGCAACCCAAAGGTCATAGGTAGGCAGTAAAACCAATTGGGTTATAATCGAGGGCTTCTCGCGAATCCCCTCGTGTCTTTTATGGGCTGATCGCGTTTTTACCAACCCTATTCAAGACCAGGAGCCACCATGGCCGTTCAGCAAAACAAAAAGTCCCCTTCTAAGCGCGGTATGCACCGCTCGCACAATGCCCTAGTTGTGCCAGGCATTGCTGTGGAACCCACCACTGGTGAAACGCATCTGCGCCACCACATCAGCCCCAACGGCTTCTACCGTGGTCGCCAGGTGCTGAAGAACAAGTCCGAAGCCTGACCTTCGTACCATCCACAGGCCCGTTGCTACTCAACCGTAGCGCGGGCCTTTGTTTTGGCTATTGCATTTCCATCGCCCGGCCTTCGGCCGGCAAGACTAGTCGCCCATGATCACACTGGCTGTTGACTGCATGGGGGGCGACCATGGCCCCCGCGTCACGCTCGCGGCGTGCCGCCAGTTTCTCGACAATCATCCAGACGCCCGCCTGCTGCTTGTAGGCCTGGCCGAAAGCCTGCAGTCGTTCTCGCACGACCGTGCCACCATCGTCATTGCCTCCGAAGTGGTGGCCATGGATGATCCGGTGGAAGTGGCCCTGCGCAAGAAGAAGGATTCGTCCATGCGCGTCGCCATCCAGCAGGTCAAGGACGGCGTGGCCGCTGCCGCGGTATCGGCGGGCAACACGGGCGCGCTGATGGCGATTGCTCGTTATCTGTTGAAAACCTTGGATGGCATTGACCGCCCGGCCATTGCGACCCAGTTGCCCAATGCGGCGGGGGGCGCCACAACGGTGCTGGACCTGGGCGCCAATGTCGATTGCTCCGCCGAGCACCTGCTGCAATTCGCTGTAATGGGTTCGGCCTTAGTGTCTGTCCTCAAGGATGGGGGCGAGCCCACCGTCGGTCTTCTCAATATTGGTGAAGAGGCCATCAAAGGCAGCGAAGTCATTAAACGTGCAGGCGAATTGCTGCGATCTGCTGCCAACTCCGGTGATTTGAACTTCTTTGGCAATGTCGAAGGCAACGACATCTTCAAAGGCACGGTCGACATCGTGGTGTGTGACGGATTTGTGGGCAACGTTGCCCTCAAGGCGAGCGAGGGCGTGGCATCCATGATCATCGGATCGCTAAAGATCGAGTTCTCACGCAATATCTTGACCAAGATGGCCGCTATCGTCGCCTATCCGGTCCTAAAAGCGCTGATGAAGCGCATGGATTACCGTCGTTACAACGGCGCAGCACTTTTGGGGCTGCGTGGACTGGTGTTCAAGAGCCATGGATCGGCCGACACCATGGCCTTCGAGCAGGCTTTGAACCGGGCGTATGATGCAGCCCGCAACAACCTGCTCGACCGTGTCCGGACCCGGATTGCGCATGCGGCGCCTCTGCTGGCGCCTGCAGTGCCCAGCCAGCCAGGCGTAGCGGCGACGACACATTGATGAGACGCTACTCCCGCATTACCGGCACAGGCAGCTATCTGCCTCCTCGCCGGCTGACCAACGCCGATCTGGTGGCTGAACTGGGCCAGCGCGGTATCGAAACCTCGGATGAATGGATCGTGGAGCGCACCGGCATCCGGGCGCGCCACTTCGCCGCACCGGACGTGGCCAGCAGCGATCTGGGCCTGGAAGCCGCACGCAACGCTTTGCAGGCGGCGGGCCTACAGCCCACCGACATCGACCTGATCATCGTGGCCACGTCGACGCCGGACATGGTGTTCCCTTCTACTGCTTGCATCCTGCAGCACAAGCTGGGTGCCAATGGCTGTGCGGCCTTTGACGTGCAGGCAGTGTGCAGCGGCTTTGTGTATGCATTGACGGTTGCTGATGCCATGATCCAGTCGGGCGCTGCGAGCCGGGCGCTGGTGATCGGCTCTGAGGTCTTCAGCCGAATCCTGGATTTCAACGACCGCACGACCTGCGTGTTGTTCGGCGACGGCGCAGGGGCTGTGGTGCTGGAGGCGTCCGAGACACCAGGCGTGCTCTCGAGCGATCTGCATGCCGACGGCAAGCATGTCGGCATCCTGTGCGTGCCGGGCAATGTGTCGGGCGGCCAGGTGTTGGGCGATCCGATGCTCAAGATGGATGGACAGGCCGTGTTCAAGCTGGCGGTGGGGGTGCTGGAGAAGGCGGCCCACGCCGTGCTGGACAAGGCAGGCATGACGGAAGCCGACATTGATTGGCTGATTCCCCACCAGGCCAACATTCGCATCATGCAAAGCACGGCCAAAAAACTGAAGTTGTCCATGGAGAAAGTGGTCGTTACCGTCGACCAGCATGGCAACACATCGGCCGCATCCATCCCCCTGGCGCTGGACCATGGTGTACGCACCGGCCAAGTCAAGAAGGGCGAAACCCTCCTGCTTGAAGGTGTGGGCGGTGGTTTCACCTGGGGTGCGGTGCTCCTGAAATTGTAGCTAACAGCGCTTTCTAGATAAGCGCTGGAGCACTATTTCACTCATATTTTGGATGATTTGATGATGAAGACTTTTGCATTTGTCTTTCCGGGGCAAGGCTCGCAGTCGGTGGGCATGCTGGACGGTTGGGGCGACCATCCCGTGGTGGCGCAGACCCTGCAGGAAGCCTCCGATGCGCTGGGCGAAAACGTGGGCCAGCTGATCAAGGAGGGCCCCAAGGAAGCGCTGGCGCTTACCACCAATACGCAACCGGTGATGCTGGTGGCGGGTGTGGCGGCTTGGCGCGTGTGGCGCGCTGAAGGTGGCGCCACTCCCGCGGCCGTTGCCGGGCACTCGCTGGGCGAGTATTCAGCGCTGGTGGCTGCGGGTGTCCTCACGCTGGCGCAAGCGGCGCCGCTGGTGCGCCTGCGCGCCACCGCCATGCAAGAAGCGGTGCCGGTGGGTACGGGCGCCATGGCCGCCATCCTGGGCATGGACGCCTCCAAGGTCATCGCTGGCTGCGCAGAGGCTCTGGCATCGTTCGGCGCAGGGACCTCAGAGGTGGTCGAAGCGGTCAATTTCAATGACCCGATCCAGACTGTGATTGCGGGTACCAAGGCCGGTGTCGACAAGGCGTGCGAGCTGTTGAAAGCCGCAGGCGCGAAGCGTGCACTGTTGTTGCCGGTGTCCGCGCCATTCCACTCTAGCCTGATGAAGCCTGCCGCCGAGAAACTGCGTGCAGCGTTGGCGGACGTGGCACTGGCCGCCCCACAAATTCCTGTCCTCAACAATGTGGACGTTGCTGTACAGCAGGATGCGGACGCAATCCGCGACGCCCTGTACCACCAAGCCTTTGGCGCTGTGCGCTGGGTCGAGTGTGTGCAGGCGCTCAAGGCGCGCGGCGTGACTCACATCATTGAAAGTGGCCCCGGCAAGGTGCTGGCGGGTCTCACCAAGCGCATCGACCCAGAGTTGGTCGGTGGTGCACTGTTTGATCTGGCCTCGCTGGCCGAAACGCGGGAGTTGCTGGCATGACGGAATCCACATCGACAGCGCAGGTCGCGCTGGTCACAGGCGCATCGCGGGGCATCGGCGCGGCCATTGCGCTGGAGCTTGCCGCGCGTGGCTACCAGGTGGTCGGCACTGCCACCACGGACGAAGGCGCTGAGCGCATCAGCCAGGCCCTGTCGGCCTATCCAGGCTGCCGCGGCGCCAATCTGAATGTCAACGACATGACCGCTATCGACGCGCTGCTGGACGCCATCGTCAAGCAGCAGGGCGGCCTGCACGTGCTGGTGAACAATGCGGGCATCACCCGTGACACCCTGGCCATGCGCATGAAGGATGACGATTGGGACGCTGTGCTCGACACCAATCTCAAGGCCGTATTTCGCATGAGCCGTGCTGCCATTCGTCCGATGATGAAGCAGCGTTTCGGGCGCATCATCAGCATCACAAGCGTGGTGGGCGCATCCGGCAATCCGGGTCAGGCCAACTACGCCGCGGCCAAGGCGGGCGTGGCCGGCATGACGCGTGCACTGGCCCGTGAACTGGGCAGCCGCAGCATCACCGTGAACTGCGTGGCACCTGGTTTCATCGAGACGGACATGACATCTGTGTTGCCCGAAGAACAGCAAAAAGCGCTCAATGCGCAGATCCCGCTGGGCCACATGGGCAAGCCCCAGGACATCGCGCATGCAGTCGCTTATCTCGCCTCGCGCGAGGCTGGCTATGTGACGGGGCAGGAGTTGCACGTCAATGGCGGCATGTACATGTAATTAATGAAAGATAACGCCGCTTCATCCGGACGGCGGGCTGT
>SDXZ01000146.1 GCA_004210805.1 Acidovorax sp. | reverse complement strand
TCCACGCTCACGTTGAGCTTGCCGGCGATCATGGCTTCGAAGGCGCCCTTCACGGCGTCGATGGAGATGATCACGATGTCCTTGGCGGGCTTCATGCCGGCCTCTTCGATGGCCTGGATGGCGCCAATTGCCATGTCGTCGTTGTGCGCGTACAGCACATTGATCTTTTTGCCCTCGGCCTTCAGGAAGGCTTCCATCACTTCCTTGCCCTTGGCGCGGGTGAAGTCGCCGGTCTGGGAGCGCAGGATCTTGAACTTGGGGTCGGCCTTGATGACTTCTTCAAAGCCCTTCTTGCGGTCGATGGCGGGAGCGGAGCCCACGGTGCCTTGCAGTTCGACGATGTTGACCTCGCCCTTCTGGTCCTTCATCTTCTCGACCAGCCAGCGGCCGGCCTTGCGGCCTTCTTCGACAAAGTCCGATCCCATGAAGGTGACGTACAGCGAGGTGTCCTTGGTGTTCACCGCGCGGTCGGTCAGCACCACGGGGATCTTCGCGGCCTTGGCTTCGCGCAGCACCGGTTCCCAGCCCGACTCCACCACCGGCGAGAACGCAATCACGTCCACCTTCTGCGCGATGAAGGAGCGGATGGCCTTGATCTGGTTCTCCTGCTTTTGCTGGGCGTCCGAGAATTTCAACTCAATCCCGGCCTCCTTGGCGGCGGACTTGATCGACTCGGTATTGGCGGTGCGCCATTCGCTCTCGGCCCCCACCTGGCTGAAGCCCAGCACGATGGGCTTTTGGGCCCATGCAGCGCCCGGGAGCAGTGCGGCCACGGGCACGCTGGCCAAGGCGGCGGCTACGGTACGGCGGTTCAGTTTCATCATCTTGTCTCCTGTCTTTAATGGTTGGTTGACGATGGTTGCGGGAACGGGTGTCAGCGATCAGGACGGGGCGGCGGGTGGGGCTCAGGCCAGCATGTAGCCCGTCTTGACGGTGGTGTAGAACTCGGCGGCGTAGCGGCCCTGCTCGCGGGGGCCGTGGCTCGATTCCTTGCGCCCGCCGAACGGCACGTGGAAGTCCACGCCCGCGGTGGGCAGGTTGACCATGGTCATGCCCACCACCGCGTTGCGCTTGAAGTGCATGGCGTATTTGAGCGAGGTGGTGCAGATGCCCGCGCACAGGCCGTAGGGCGTGTCGTTGGCCAGGGCCAGCGCGTGTTCGTAGTCGTCGGCGCGCAGCACGCAGGCCACGGGGCCAAACACTTCTTCACGGGCAATGCGGTGCTCGGGCCGGGCCAGAAACAATGCCGGGCTCATGTAGTGGCCGGGGGTGGCGCGCTCGATGCGTTCGCCGCCCCACACATGTTCTGCGCCTTCGCTGCGGGCGATGTCGACGTAGCCGAGGTTCTGCTCGAGCTGGCTGCTGTCCACCACGGGGCCCATCTCGGTGCCGCGCTCGAGCGCATTGCCGACCTTGAGCGCCACCAGCCGCTGGCGCAGCCGGGCCACAAAAGCGTCGTGCACGCTGGATTCGACGATGAGCCGGCTGGATGCCGTGCAGCGCTGGCCGGTGGAGAAATACGAGCCTTGCAGCGCGCAGTCAATGGCCTGGTCCATGTCGGCGTCGGCCAGCACGATAAGCGGGTTCTTGCCCCCCATCTCCAGCTGCACCTTGGCGCGCCGCGCCGAGGCCGCACGCAGGATGCGGTCGCCGGTGGCCACCGACCCGGTGAAGCTCAGCGCATTGACCAGCGGGTGGTCCACCAGCGTCTGCCCGACCTCGCGGCCGCTGCCCATGATGAGGTTGAATGCGCCAGCGGGCAGGCCGCTGCGGCTGATGATTTCGGCCAATGCCCAGCCGCAGGCCGGCACCAGTTCAGCGGGTTTGAAGACCACGGTGTTGCCGTAGGCGAGGGCGGGAGCGATCTTCCAGGCGGGGATGGCGAACGGGAAGTTCCACGGCGCGATGATGCCGACCACGCCCACGGGCTCGCGGGTCACATCTACCTGCACGCCCTGGCGCACCGAGGCCATCAGTTCGCCCGGGATGCGCAGCGCCTCGCCCGCAAAGAACTTGAAGATCTGGCCGCTGCGGGCGACCTCGGCCACGGCTTCGGGCAGGGTCTTGCCTTCTTCGCGGGCCAGCAGCATGCCCAGCTCGTCCTTGCGGGCCAGCAGCTCGGTTCCGATCATGTCCAGCACATCGGCGCGGCGCTGTGGCGTGCTTTGGCTCCAGTAGGGCAGGGCGTCCGTGGCGGCGCGCACGGCCAGTTCGGTCTGGTTGCGGTCGGCCCGGGCGTACTCGGCCACCACTTCACGGGTGTCCGAAGGATTGGTGCTGACGCCTGTGGTGGTGCCGATCTCCCAGCGGCCATTGATCAGGTGCCGGGGGTTCTGCTGCATATCGCCGAACTTCATGGAGGCCTTTGTAACTATTGCGGCGAAGTCTATGGATGATTTTGATATCAATCCAATCATTTTTTAGACAAAATACATATCTATCCCTGCATTCTGGAAAACCCCATGAGCACCTACAACCACTGGTTCATCCGCGCACGCCTCAAGACGCGCCAACTGCTCCTGCTGGTGGCCTTGGCCGAGGAGGGCAACATCCACCGCGCGGCCCAAGTGCTCAGCATGACCCAGCCCGCGGCATCCAAGCTGCTCAAGGATCTGGAGGATGTGCTGGAGGTCCCGCTGTTCGAGCGCCTGCCGCGCGGCATGCGGCCTACCTGGTACGGCGAGACCATGATCCGCCACGCCCGCATGGCCCTGGCCAGCCTGAACCAGGCGCACGACGAGATCGGCGCGCTCAAGACCGGGCACTACGGCCAGGTGGGCATCGGCGCCATCACGTCGCCCGGCCTGACCCTGTTGCCCGCAGCGGTGGCCCTGGTCAAGCAAGAGCACCCCACGCTGCGCATTTCCCTCGACATCGAGACCAGCCCGGTGCTGCTGGAGCGGCTGGACCAGGGCAAGCTCGACATCGTGATCGGCCGCCTGTTTGCCGAGCACGACAAGAGCAACCTGCGCTATGAATCGCTGACGGAAGAAATGGTGTGCGCCGTCACGCGCCCGGGCCACCCGTTGTCGAGCATGGGTGGGTTGACGCTGCGCGACGTGCTGTCGGCCAGCTGGATCGTGCCGCCCGCGGGCAGCGTGCTGCGGCACCGGTTTGACCTGATGTTCCAGCAAGACGGCCTGGCGCCGCCGATCCACACGGTGGAGACCTCGGCGCTGTTGTTCATCACGCGGATGCTGCAGCAGAGCGACATGATTGCGGTGCTGGGCGCAGATGTGTCCCACTACTACGCGGCGCATGGGATCGTGACTGTGTTGCCGCTGGAGATGCCTTGCCATATGGATGCGTTCGGGATCATCACGCGGTCGGACAGGCTGTTGTCGCCGGCTGCGAAGGTGATGATGAAGGCGTTGAAGCAGTCGAGTCTGGTGCAGTATGGGCGGAGGTTGGAGGCGGGGGATTGAGGGGTGTGGTTTTTGAATAAAATGGGCTCTAGCGCTTGTCTGGTAAGCGCTGGTAGCTATTGTTTTTGTAGTGAGTGAGTTGTGTCCTGGGGGTGGGGGTGGGGCTGGGCTCGTCGAAGGCTGGGCTCCACACCCAGCCGTTCGGGATGAGCTTGTCGAAGCCGGGCACGCTCGCTCTTAGATCTATGCGGCATGCCTGGGTTGAGGGCGGAGGCCGGGAGTCGCCCGGCATGCGAGTAACTTTCTTTCGCGTCGCCGAAAGAAAGTCACCAAAGAAAGGGCGACCCCCAGTCTGCGACCCCTTCGCTTCGCTGCGGGGCAACCTGCGTCGGGGCGGTTGCGGGGTGCGCCGTGGAACTCGCTTTGCGCTGGCGCGCGCCGCTCGGACAGCCACGGCGAGTCAGTTAACGAGGCATGGGCGCTGCGACGCCCATGCTCACCCCCCAACCGCCCCGCCGCAGGCGCAGCCAGCAGGGGGTGGACAGCCGAACATCCAAACATCCACACGGGCCATTGCTGCGCTCGGCCCTGAACGCGCGTGCGCTTCGCGCCGCGACCGCGAGGCCGAGCGCAGCAATGGCCCGTATGGATGTCCTCCCCCAGTCCCTTCAGGATGCGCCGAGGAGCGCAGCGGCCAGCGGATCAGGGCTCGCGATTGTCTGAGCGAAGCGAGTTCGAGCGAGACCCCGCTGGACGCGAGCACCGCAGGTTTCCCCGCCCGGCCGAAGGCCGGGTGGGGACGCAGGCTGTAGGGTCGCCTTTTCTTTGGTGACTTTCTTTTGGCGACCCAAAAGAAAGTTACTCGCACGCCGGGCGACTCCCGGCCTCCGCCCTCAACCCAGGCACACCGCAAAGATCTGCGGGCAAGCGTGCCCCGGCCGTCATCACCTCAATCCGAACAGATAAAAAAGCAATAAAAACTACAAAAACAATAGCTAACAGCGCTTATCAGACAAGCGCTACAGCCCATTTCAATCAAAAAAATTCAAACCCACCCTGCATCCACCTTGAACTCCTGCGCCGTACACATCGCCCCATCATCCGACGCCAAAAACAGCACCATCCGCGCAATGTCATGCGGCCGCAACTTGTCCGGCAAGCACTGGTTCCGTGCAATCTCCTCCTCGCCCTTCGCATCGAGCCACAGCTTGATCTGCCGCTCCGTCATCACCCAACCGGGCGACACGGTGTTGATGCGGATACGGTCTTGCCCCAGGGTTTTGGCCAACCCGCGTGTGAGGCCGTTCACCGACGACTTGGCAATCGCATAGCAGGGGTAGCCCGTGCCCTTGCCCTGCCAGCCGGTGGAGCCCAGGTTGATCACCGAGCCGCCGCCCAGCTTGCGCATGCCGGGCACCACGGACTGGATGGCGAAGAAGGCCGGGCGCTCGTTGATCGCCATGCGCTCGTCGTAGTAGGCGGGGGTGACGGATTCCAGCGTGTGGCGGTCGTCGCTGGCCACGTTGTTCACCAGCACTGAAAAATCGCCCAGCTCGCTGGCCGCGTCGCGCACGCAGGCTTGTAGCGCCTCGATGTCCCGCACGTCGCAGGTGCGCCACCAGGGGCGGGGGTGGCCTGCGTCAGCCAGTTGCTGTGCCAGGGCCTCGCTGGCCTCGCGCGCCACGTCGACAAAGGCGACGCGTGCACCTTGTTCGGCAAATGCCGACACGATGGCTGCGCCAATGCCGCTGCCGCCGCCCGTGACAAACACCGAGCGGCCGCGCAGGCTGGGGAACACCGACAGGCCCTGGGCTGGGACCACGCTGTCGGACGGTTGTGACGGAGAAACTGCAGAATGTGACATATCAATATTGGTATCGATTGATGATAAAAATATAAATTACAAGCATCAATTGGCGTTGATAAGATGCCGGGCGTCAAGACCCCTGCGACAGACAGGTGCAGAAACAACAACCGGAGACAGCATTGATCCCACTGGATATCCAACGCGCCGGGGCGTCTGCCGCGGCCTATTCCAAACCCGTCACGGGGGCTCCGCGGTGCGTACAAGCGCTGGGGTCCGAGCTGGGCGAGGGCCTGGTGTGGTCGGTGCGCGAACAGGCGCTGTACTGGGTCGACATCCTGACTTGCCATCTGCACCGCTGGGACCCTGCCAGCGACAACTACCAGCGCTGGACTTTCGCCGAAGAGATCTCGGCCCTGGCCGAGCGGGCGCACGCGCCCGGGCTCTTCATCACCTTGCGCAGAGGCTTTGCCCTGTTCAACCCCGCCACCGACGACGAGCCGCGCTACCTGCACCAGCCCGAGCCCGAGCGGGCGGGCAACCGCTTCAACGATGGCAAGTGCGATGCCCAGGGGCGCTTTTGGGCGGGCTCGATGGACTTTGCCTGCGAGGCGCCCTCCGGTGCGCTTTACCGCTATGACCCCGACGGCCAGTGCACCCGCCACGACGACGGCTTTGCCGTGACCAACGGGCCTGCGTGGTCCCACGCGAGCGCGCCTGGCGGCATGGGCGGATCGGACGCAGGGCAGGGCGTGGCCCTGTTTTTCAACGCCACCATCGAGGGCTGCACCTACCGCTACGACTTCGACCCCGTTGCCGGCACCGTCTCGAACAAAAGCGTGTGGAAGCAGTGGGCTGCCGAAGACGGCCTGCCCGACGGCATGACCACGGATGCCGAGGGGCGGCTGTGGATTGCGCATTGGGGTGGCCACTGCGTGACCTGCCACGACCCCGTGACTGCCGCCGAACTCGGCCGCGTAACGCTGCCTGTGAGCCAAGTGACAACCTGTGCCTTTGGCGGGCCCGACCTGCGCACACTGTTCATCACCTCGGCGCGCGTGGGCCTCACGCCCGCGCAGCTCGAAGCCGAGCCGCTGGCCGGCGCGCTGTTTGCCGTGTCGGTGGACAGCCCGGGCGTACCGGCCCATTTGTTTGGCGGTTGAGTTTTGCGGTGCAGGCGGGCGCTGCGGTCTTCGTGCTGCAGCTGCTTTGCAACGAGCGGTGCAGCTTTCGCGCGTGGAGCGCTTTACCCGTCGTGTCCCCTGTCACTTTCGCGCGCCTATGCCATGCGCCCTTGCGCCCGTTTTGCCGATTCACCACCACCACCTTTCAAAGAAAGCGTTCCTTCCCATGACCGAGGCATCCCATTCCATCGTCTGGCTCCATCATGCCGGCCAACACCTGGGGCTTGTCCCCTCTCTGGGCGGCAGCGTCGCAGCCTGGCAGGTGGACGGCCCCGGCGGTGCAGATGCGCCCATCGATTTGTGGCGGCCCTGGGACGGCGAAACGGTGGACCTGTACAAGCTGGCCTCGTTTGCGATGGTGCCGTGGTCCAACCGCATCAGCGGCGGCGGCTTCTCGCACAACGGGCAGTTCCACGCCATGGAGCCCAACCGCGCGGGCGAGCCGTACCCGATCCATGGCGACGGCTGGCTGCAGCCCTGGGACATCCGCCAGAGCGCCAGCGACACGCTGGAGATGGCGCTGCGCTCCCAATGTTTTGGCGGCGGCCCCTACGACTACGAGTGCGTGCAGACCTTCCGCCTGGTGGACGGGGGCCTGGACCAGAGCGTGGAGGTGGTGCACCGTGGTGCGCAGCCGCTGCCGTACGGCCTGGGGCTGCACCCCTGGTTCCCGCGCACACCCGGCACACGCGTCACGGCGCCCGTGCAGGCGGTCTGGCTCTGCGGGGACGACCCGCTGCCCACCGAACACACCACCCAGTTCCCGCCGGGCTGGGACCTCAATGCCGGGGCGTCTGCCCACGGCAGCCTGATCGACAACGCCTACACCGGCTGGGGCGGCACGGCCCGCATCGAATGGCCCGAGCGGGGCTTGCAGCTCACTGCGAACATGCCCGACTTTGAACAGGACGGCGGCGCTGCCCATCACTACTGCCTGATCTACCGCCCACCCCAGGGCCCGGCGTTTTGCTTTGAGCCCATTACCCAGCCCATCGACGCGTTCAACCAGCCCGGGCAACCGGGTCTGCGCACGCTGGCGCAGGGGGAAAGTCTGGTGATGCGGGTGGAATGGCGCTTCGGGCCGCTGAACACGGCAAACGGCATTGGCGGCTGAGAGCGCAAGCTCAGGGAGCTGTTCACTCAAGGCCACACGGTGGCTGCGCGCCGGTTCAGAAGCCACCATCACAGCAGCCACGGACAGGGGGCCCTCGCAGGGTAGCTCGCTCGAAAGTGCGCGGGCTTTCCCTCGGCTCAACAGGCAACGGCAACGATTGCACTGCTAAGCAGCCAGGGCTTACGGCCCGCAGCCCGCAGCCCACAGCCCACAGGCCACAGGCCACAGCCCACAGGCCAAAGGCCACAGTTCAGGGCTCAAAGGCTCACCGAACAGGCTTAGGCTCGTGCGCCTGGTGGTCCGATGGCCGGCGTGCGGCAGTCAGCCGGTCGCGCAGCTGATCTGAAGCAACTATTAAGTTCGCAACCCCGCAGCCCAGTAGCTCAGCAGCTGCACCTGCCAGCGTTATGACCCTGCAGCTGGCATCGCACCGTGCTGGGCCGCCGCGTGTTGGGCAGCCTGCTGCGCGGCCAATTCCTTGTCCAGCGCGCGAGCCCGCTGCACCGCCTCGCGCTCGCCAAACCGCTGCAGATAGCGTGTCAAAGCGGGCGTCTCGGGGATGAGCTTGAAGGCGGAGATCCAGCTCAGGGCGCTTCCCCACAACACGTCGGCCGCGGTGTACCGCTCGCCCAGCCACCACGGGCTCGCCTGCTCCAGCTGGGCGTTCACCACACACATCACGCTGTCGTAGTCACCATAGGGCGACGCCACGGGGGAGCCGCTGTCGCGGTTCATCGATTTGTCGACCACCGCGGGCTCGAAACACGAGCCATAGAACACCATCCAGCGCAGATAGGCGCCGCGCAGCGGGTCGCCCACCGCGGGCGAAAGGCCACGCTCGGGGTACAGCTCGGCCAGGTACATGTGCACCGCAGCCTGCTCGGACACCAGCGTGTCGCCGTGGCGCAGCGCTGGCACTTTACCCATGGGGTTGATGGCCAGGTAGTCCGGCTGCCGTTGCTCGCCGGCCTTGAAGCTGAGCACGTGCAGATCGTGCTCGGCCTCCAGTTCTTCGACAAGGATGCGCGCTCCGGCGGAGCGGCTGTTGGGTGCGTGGAAGAAGGTGAGGTGGCGGTGGGAGGGCATGGGAGATGGGCTGCGTAAGGATGGGCGTTGCGATGAAAAAATGCGATACCCAGCGTAGGCACTGCGAGGCGCAGGCTCGGCGAAGGCGGCAGCGGCGCGGACCTCAGGCTAACCGCACCTCAAAGTACGCGCCATCGGCCTCGCCCAGGTCCCGAAAGCCTGCCTGCTTGGCGGCGACGCTGGCACGGCCCCAGTGTTTGAGCAGGGTCAGGTCGCCGGGGGACACCACCTCGGGAGGCGAGTCTTCCAGGCTCGACATCGTGTCCAGGGCGGCGGCCACTTGCTCCGGGCCGCCGAGTTGCTTTTCCAGCTCCCGACCGTAACGCTTTTCGGCCGCAGCGCGGTGCTGCGCCGGGAGTTCTTCGGGATAGTCGCGCAGGCTGACGGTGTAGGTGGCTTCGATGGTGTCCATGGCAGGCTCCTGTGTTGAGAGGCTGTATAAATATACAGTTTTTCGACCGGACGCGCATGCTTGATTTCACCAAGCCGTGACTTTTTTTAGGGGGCGTGCCATTGCCTGCTGACCACGGCGTGGCCAGGCCGCGATGGCGGCAGTGTTCGGTGCGGGGCTGTGCCCAGCAAAACCGGGGACAAACGGCAGATTGGAAGTACTGCCCATCGGTGAATTTGAAGGGAAATTGGCCTCTAGCGCTTATTCTTTAAGCGTATGGCGCTACTAAATAAGTAGCAATTGGACGGCAACCACGGGTGCAATGGGCCACTCCCTTGTCCCCTCGCATGGATCACTGAAGACTCTTCGCAAGGTACATCGCCAGCCCACTTGCGACAGCAGGGCGTGAGCACGCCCCGCCGAGCAGCGCTTTTATCGAGCGCGCGCCGGCTTCTTCTTGGCCTTGCCGGCGTTGAGCTCCACCGCCGCCCGGATCAGCGCCTTGAAGGCCTGCGCATCGATCTCGCAGCCCTCGTGGATATCGATCGCCCGCCGCACATTGCCGTCCAGGCTGGCGTTGAAAAGCTGCGCCGGGTCGGGCAGCGCCGCACCGTGGGCGAAGGTGAGCTTCACAGCCGATTTGTACGACTCGCCCGTGCACAAAATGCCGCCCAGCGACCACACCGGCGTGCCTTTCCACTTCCACTCTTCGACCACGCCGGGCGCCGCTTCATGGATGAGCTGGCGTACCCGGCTGAGCGCCTGACCGCGCCAGTCGTTGAGGTCCGCAATCCGCTGGTCGATGAGCGCGGACGCGTCCGCGCTCGTGTTGGTGGTGTTGGTGGTGGGGGCGTTGGCCATGGGCAGTGGTCTCCTCAGGTGATGGGGCGGCGCAGGGTTT
Source organism: Acidovorax sp. (assembly GCA_004210805.1). Taxonomy (GTDB): domain Bacteria; phylum Pseudomonadota; class Gammaproteobacteria; order Burkholderiales; family Burkholderiaceae_C; genus Acidovorax. The sequence continues at coordinate 1,026 of SDXZ01000146.1, read as the reverse complement.
CCGGCGTAGGGCGCAGGCCGGTGCCGGGCGTTCAGCCCGGAGCCGGCTGGAGTAGGGCCTGCAACAACGCTGCCAGCCGGTCCAGATTCTGCTCGTTGGCCGGGCCGGCCACGCTGCGCACCGTGGCTGCGAGCTCGGCGCTTTCAAACGTTTGTGCCCAGGTCAGGCGCGTGTGGCCGTCGCCGTGCGGCGCCAGGCACACCGTCAAGGTGAACCATGGCGCGACGACGTGTTCGATCACGATGCGCGCTGCGGGCACGATCTCGCGGAACAGGCTTTCATTGGGATAGTTGGCGCCGTTGGGCCCATGCATCACAAACACCCAGCGGCCGCCGGGCGTGAACTCGAACTGCTCGAACGTGTTGGTGAAGCCCTGCGGTCCCCACCACTGTGCCAGCTGCCCAGGTTGCTCGAAGGCTGCGAAGACTTGCTGTGGCGTGGCGTGCAGCACGCGTTCGGTGGTCAGGGTGGCGTCGGGAAGGCTCGGCACGGGCGATGAGGGCATGGGCCGGCTGGATGCGAGGGAGTGGGGGCAGCGCACCTCGGCGCATCGTGGCCTGTGGGGTGCGTGGCGAAGTGAGAGTCTGCCGGGCCGGGACCCTCGGCGCAAGGCGGGCGCAGGAAAACGCAGCCCCGGTTGCACCAGGCAGGCATACCGACGGGGCCGAGTGGAGTGCGCAGCCGGGTGCAGCGTGGAAATGGCCGACCGCCCCATTGGCACAGGGGCGCAGGGGCGCGGACTAGCGCGCGGGCTGAGGGTGCTTTGGTGGCGTTTGAGCGTCGTTCCAAGCTGCGGCGCTGCGACCGAGGGCGCAGCCGGCAGCCGGCAGCTAGGAGCTAGCAGGAAGCCCGAAGCCCGAAGCCCGAAGCCCGAAGCCCGAAGCAGGGCGCGCTTGCAGCCGGTGCACAACCTTGAAGGCAAAAATTGAAGCTAAATTGGGCGCCAGCGCTTGATTGGAAATGTTTGGCAGCTATTGAAACAATAGCAAATGCTGCTAAGCACCCCAGCCCAGCCCAGCCCAGCCC
>SDXZ01000145.1 GCA_004210805.1 Acidovorax sp. | reverse complement strand
CATCCCTGCGAAACACCGCTGATCAACAGTTGGACGAATTGCACCCTGGCTCTCCAGAATAGGACTCACGCACATCGGGCGGGGCGAAACGCGTGCCCAGGGGACGTGCGCTGTGTGCATCCTCGCTCGCGCAGGTCCTGCAGAATATTTTTACAAAGCGATTGCTTTGCATAAATAATGGTGCACGCGCTGCAGGCGCACCGCACTCGGGGCTAACCCTGATGACCGGTTGCAGAGGCAGCGGCGCATATTGACGCAGCGCGTGGCAGGGCGCAATAAGGGTTGCGGCGGATGCCGCGCGGGGCGCAGGGCGCCGAATGCTTAGGTAGAGAGCACGATGTCCGTGCAAATCCAGATCGCGCTGTGTCGCGCTGGTGACATCGCAAGGGGCGCGCGCAAGCGCTGCGGACGGAACACCGGGCCAACGCTGCATGCCGCGTTCATCGCGTCGAACACGACGGGCGGCGTAGCCGGGTTCGGGGTGAGGGCTGGGATGGGCGCGCGACGGGTCCCGTGGGGAGCAGGCGTGCGGACCACCGCAGCACTGCGCATCGCAGGGGCTTCACCGCGTAACAGGGGTACGCCTTGAATTTTTTAGGTCAAAATGGCCGCCAGCGCTTTATTTATAAGCGCTTATAGCTATAAAAATAATAGCAATCGGCGCCGATGCCTTCAGCAGGCTGGGCGCCACCGCACAGGAACCGCATGAGCAAAAACACCCACACCACCGCGCCGCCAGAGCATTTCGAGCCAGACTTCGTTGCCGGGCTCAAGGCCATCTTTGAAGAGAAGATCGTGTTCAACCAAGTGCTGGGTTTGAAGGTCACGAGCCTGCGCCCCGACGGCGTGACCGGCCGCATCGACATGAAGCCCGAGCTGGTGGGGCACTACGCGTACAACCGCATCCACGGCGGTGTGATCAGCGCGGGGCTCGACGCCATGGGCGGCCTGGCCGTGATGGCCGCGATTGGCGCCAAACACATGGACGAACCGCCGGAGCAGCGCCTGCACCGTTTTGCCAAGCTGGGCACGATCGACCTGCGCATTGACTACCTGCGGCCGGGCATTGGCACGCACTTCGAGCTGCGCGCGCATGTGCTGCGCCTGGGTTCGCGCGTGGCCAGCACGCGCATGGAGTTCTTGGGCCCCGATGGCCAGATCATGTCGGCGGGGGCGGCGGCGTACATCGTGTCTTGATCAGGCTTCCCGGAATCATCGCTGCACGATGGATGTGTGATCCCGCAAGCCTTGCAAGTGCATGCAACCAGAGAACCGTTTGGTTACCGTTCTTGCGTAACGAAGGCATCTTTCCCTACGCGCGGTCCCTACGATGAACCTCTTTTCAAGGAGATCTGATGGCCGTGCAAAACCCTTTCTTTGGCAAGCGTGAACCCGAATCGTTCCAACCCCGCCACAGCGCCACCACTTCCACACCCACCCCATCCACTGCCGGCACAGGGCTGTCCGGCACTGCGGCCAGCAGTGTCGTCAATTCGCAATCGCTGACGGGAGCCGCCGCGGCCAAGGCAGCATCTGATTCCACCGGCAGCAAGCTGACGGTCGGCCCCAACATCAAGCTCAAGGGCGTCGAGATCACCGATTGCGACACGCTCGTGGTCGAGGGCACGGTCGAAGCCACCATGGATTCGCGCGTGATCCAGATCTCGGAGAACGGTGCCTTCCGCGGCTCGGCCGAGATCGACATCGCCGAGATCCACGGCGAGTTCAACGGCACGCTGACCGTGCGCCAAAAGCTGGTGATCTACAGCACCGGCAAGGTCCACGGCAAGATCCGCTACGGCAAGCTCGTGGTGGAAGAGGGTGGCCAGCTCGCCGGCGAGATCGAAGCCGGTTTTGCCAACGGTGCGTCGTCCTCCGGCGCAAACCGCGCGGCTTCGGCGCCCATGCGCGCAGAGCCCACGGCGATGGCGGCCTGATCGGCGGCCGTCACCGCTGACCTCCACGCCAACACACGCTGAAAAAGCACGCGGGGCACCCGGCGCGGCCCGGGTTGCTTGGCGTGCTGTGGTGGCTGTTGGCGACCGTGTCCTCGCACACAGAGTGCGTGAACCGGGCCTCTGCATCGCAATAGCGGTTCGGCAGCCGCACGGAGCGGTCGATGGCGCAGCTATGGGTGCGGGGTTTGAGTGAGCCCTGTGCGGGAACGTCTTTGTAGAATTTCCGCATCCCATCCACTCCCGCGCGCTCGCTGCGCGCTGGCCACCATGACGCGAGTTCTCCTTGCCGCGTGCCTGATGCTGGTGTCGCTCTCTGCTTGGCCGCAGGCCGACCCGACCGAGCCCGTGCGGCGCGCTCGGCAGCCCGTACAGCGGGGTGCTGCAGAGCCCACCGCGTCCGCAACACCCACGCCGTCCTCAGCCGGAACGCCCATCCCGTTCGTCGACGCCCACGTGCACCTCAACAGCCTGCCGATGCAGCTGGAGCTGATGGCCCGCTGGGGCGCGAGCCACGCGGTGGTGTTCTGGGGCGGGCGCAGCAGCAACGAATCAGTGGCCGAGGCCGCGCGCCAGCACCCGGGCGTGCTGATTCCGTTTGCCTCGATATCGCCCGAGCGCACGGCCTATCGGCCGCAGTGGGAGCAGCACAGCGGCGAACTGCTCAAGCAGCTCGACACCCTGCTCGCGACCGGTGTCTACAAAGGCATCGGCGAGATCTCGGTGGCGCATTTCCCCTCTACCGGTTTTGCTGAGACCGACTTTGGTGTGACTGGCCCGATGATGATCGGCATCCTCGAGCTGGCCCGCCAATACAAGGTGCCGGTGATGGTGCATGTCGAGAGCACACGCATGGCCGAGCTTTCGCAGCTGCTGCAGCGATTTCCGGATGTGCCGGTGATCTGGGCGCACGGCGGGTACACGCCGCTGTTCCTTGCGCGGCGCATGCTGGAGCAGCACCCCAATCTGTACTACGAACTCAGCGCGCGCACCTGGCCGCACCATCCCCGCTCGCCGGACTACACCATCCTGCGCGATGGGGCACGGGTCTGGCCCGAGTGGCTGGCGCTCATTGAGGAAAAGCCCGGGCGTTTTCTGGTGGGCACCGACGCCAGCCACCGCTCTGCGGCCAGCGACGACAGCAAGTACGCGAGCGTGCAGGGCTGTCTGGCGCAGCTGTCGCCGCCCGCACGCGAGCAGGTAGCGCGTGGCACGCTGCTGCGGCTGGTGGGCATGGGGCCTTGAAACCGGTGCAAGGTCTCGATGCGCCGCGCCCGGCTGGTGTCAGGACTCAGGGTCCTGCGTGCGCTTGGGCACGGGGCGGGGGCGCCCCTGCTCATCGATCGCCACGTAGGTCAGGCGTGCCTCGGTCACTTTTACATAACGGCCCTGGTCCGCAAAACGCTCGGCATACACCTCGACCTCCACGGTCACCGAGGTGTTGCCCACGCGGGTGATGGACGAGAAGAACGACAGGATGTCGCCCACGCGCACGGGCTGCTTGAAGATGAATTCATTGACGGCCACCGTGGCCATGCGGCCGCGCACGTAGCGCGCCGGCAGCACCGAGCCGGCCAGGTCGACCTGGGCCATTACCCAGCCGCCAAAGATGTCGCCATTGCCGTTGGTGTCGGCGGGCATGGGGATCACCTTGAGCACCAGTTCCTTGTCGGAGGGCAATGCGGCGGGGGGCGGGCTGAAAACGGCAGACATGGGCACAATCTCGGTTGGGGCTGAGCCAATCCTCTGGGAAACCAGTGGTTTCACAGGCGCTTGCGCCCCGCAAAGACCACCTGGGCATCAGCCGGGTCGGTAAAAACAACAACCGGAATTGTCCCCCATGCGCCACCACGGCGAAACCGCCCCCACCGTCCCTGTCGTTCCTGGTGCCTCCGCCGCTCCCGCGCCAGTCCAGTCCGACTGGACCACCCTGAACCGCCTGCTGCCCTACCTGTGGCAATACAAGTGGCGTGTGGTAGCCGCCATCGTCTTCATGGTGGGTGCCAAGGTGGCCAACGTGGGCGTCCCGCTCTTGCTCAAGACCCTGGTCGATGCGATGAGCTTCAAGCCCGGCGACCCGGCCTTGCTGCTGGTGGTGCCTGTGGGCCTGCTGGTGGCCTACGGCGCGCTGCGCCTGTCCACCTCGCTGTTCACCGAGTTGCGCGAGCTGGTGTTCGCCAAGGCCACGCAGGGCGCTGCGCGATCGATTGCGCTGGAGACCTTCCAGCATCTGCATGCGCTGAGCCTGCGGTTTCACCTGGAGCGGCAAACCGGCGGCATGACCCGCGACATCGAGCGCGGGGTGCGCGGCATAGAGTCGCTGATCTCGTTCACGCTGTTCAACGTGGTCGCCACGCTGGTGGAAGTGGTGCTGGTGCTGTCCGTTCTGGCGGTCAAGTTCGATGCCTGGTTTGCCTGGATCACGCTCGCGGCGTTGGCGTTCTACATCACCTTCACGGTGCTGGTCACCGAATGGCGCACCCAGTTTCGCCGCGAGGCCAACGAGTTCGATTCGGCCGCACATACCAAGGCCGTGGATTCGCTGCTGAACTACGAGACCGTCAAATATTTCAACAACGAAGGCTTTGAAGCACGCCGCTACGACGAGAGCCTGGAGCGATTGCGCCGCGCGCGCCTCAAGAGCCAGACCACGCTGTCGCTGCTCAACACCGGGCAGCAGCTCATCATCGCCACCGGCCTCGTGGCCATGCTGTGGCGCGCCACGCAGGGCGTGGTCGATGGCCGCATGACGCTGGGGGACCTGGTCATGGTCAACGCCTTCATGATCCAGCTGTACATCCCGCTCAACTTCCTGGGCGTGATCTACCGCGAGATCAAGCAGAGCCTCACCGACCTGGACAAGATGTTCACGCTCATGGACAAGGAGCGCGAGGTGGCCGACGCGCCCGGCGCGCAGCCGCTGGCGGGGCTGGACCAGCCCACCGTGCGTTTCGAGGACGTGCACTTTGCCTACGAAACCCGCAAGGGCAATGACCTGAGCTCCGGGCGGCCCATCCTGCAGGGCATCAGCTTCGAGATCCCGGCGGGCAAGACGGTGGCGGTGGTCGGGCCGTCGGGCTCGGGCAAGTCCACGCTCGCGCGGCTGCTGTTTCGCTTCTACGACATCCAGCAAGGCCGCATCACCATCGCCGGGCAAGAGATCCGCAGCGTGACGCAGGCCAGCGTGCGCCAGGCGATTGGCATCGTGCCGCAGGACACCGTGCTGTTCAACGACACCGTGGCCTACAACATCGCCTATGGCCGGCCCGGAGCCAGCCAGGAGGATGTGGAGGGCGCAGCACGCTCGGCGCGTATCCACGACTTCATCGCGTCTACCCCCAAGGGCTACGCCACCATGGTCGGCGAGCGCGGGCTCAAGCTCTCGGGCGGCGAAAAGCAGCGCGTGGCGATTGCGCGCACGTTGCTCAAGAACCCGCCCATCCTGATCTTTGACGAGGCGACGTCGGCACTGGACTCGGCCAACGAACGCGCCATCCAGGCCGAGCTGCAAAGCGTGGCGCAGAACAAGACCACGCTGGTGATTGCGCACCGGTTGTCGACGGTGGTCGATGCGCACGAGATTCTGGTCATGGATGCGGGCCGCATCGTCGAGCGCGGTACCCATGCACAGCTGCTGTCACTGGGAGGGCGCTACGCAAGCATGTGGTCCCTCCAGCAAAGTGATGCGGCTGCTTGAGCTGCGCATTCTTGGGCCCGCGTCCGCCGGTTTGAAGTCGTGCGCGCTCAGCCTGTCCAAGCGCCATGCGAGGGTTCGGAAAGCTCAGCCTGAATGGAAGTTTCAAATTCAGAAGATGCCGACCCCGCCGTTTCCACTCTTCATTTTTCTTTTGCAATCTCCTCACCCATGAAGCCTGTCCTGCTCGCCCTCATGTTCCTCTCCGACGAACACCGCGCCCAGATGGCGCAATCGTTCGAGTTGATCTACGCACCCGACGCCGCGCAAGCCGCAGCCGCCATCGCCGCCCACGGTGAGCGCATCACGGTGGTGCTGACCATCGGTGCCACGGGCCTCAGCGCGGCGCAGATCGATGCGCTGCCCCACCTGTCGCTCATCTGCGCGCTGGGTGCGGGCTACGAGAACATTGCGGTGGCGCACGCCAAGGCGCGCGGCATTGTGGTGGCCAACGGCGCGGGCACCAATGACGACTGCGTGGCCGACCATGCGTTTGGCCTCTTGATCGCCACCGTGCGCGGTATCCCCAAGCTCGACACCCTCACGCGCCAGGGCGTGTGGCGCACGGCGCTGCCCCTGCCGCCCAACGTGTCGCACAAGCGCCTGGGCATCATCGGCCTGGGGACCATCGGCAAGAAGATCGCGCAGCGCGCGCTGGGCTTCGAGATGGAAGTCGGGTATCACAACCGCAGCGCGCGCAGCGACGTGCCGCACCGCTACTTTGCCGACGTCACGTCGCTGGCCGAATGGGCCGACTTCCTCATCGTGGCCACGCCCGGGGGCGCAGGCACGCAGCACCTGGTGAACGCGCCCGTGCTTAAGGCGCTGGGCCCGCAGGGCCATGTGGTCAACATTGCGCGCGGCAGCGTGATCGACACCGCCGCGCTGGCCCAGGCGCTGCGGGACGGCACGCTGGGGGGCGCGGGCCTGGACGTGTACGAAAGCGAGCCCGCGCCCCCGGCCGAGCTGATGGACCTCGACAACGTCGTGCTCACCCCGCACGTGGCCGGCTGGTCGCCCGAGGCGGTGCAGGCCTCGGTGGACGGGTTTCTGGAGAACGCGCGCCGGCACCTGGCGGGCGAGGCGCCCGTGTCGCCGCTCTGATTTTTGGGTCTGAATGGCCCCTGGCGCTTACCCCATAAGCGCCGATAGCTATCAAAACAGGAGTATCTGTCGTGTCCGTCGATCTGAATGTTTTGCAGGCCCGGTTGCGCGCCTTTGCGGCCGAACGCAATTGGCAGCCGTTTCACACACCCAAGAATCTCTCGATGGCGCTGATGGTGGAAGCGGCCGAACTGGCCGAGATATTCCAGTGGATGACACCCGAGCAATCGCTGGCGGCACGCAACGATACGGCGCTCAAGGAACCCATTGCCGACGAGGTGGCCGATGTGCTGCTGTACCTGCTGCAGATCGCCGACCACGCGGGCGTGGACCTGGCCGCAGCGGTGGAGAACAAGCTGCGCAAGAACGCCCTCAAGCACCCGGCTCCGCCAACGGGGTTGTAGGCGGGGTGTACGCTAAATTTGAATGAAATAGGCCGCCAGCGCTTGTTGTATAAGCGTTGTATGCTATTAAATTAATAGCGTTTTGATTTTTGGCGTGTCGGGCGAGTGCCGGGCAACGCCCATAAAAAAGCCCCGCCGAAGCGAGGCTGGTGCAGCGACAGGGGCGGGCAGCGCCGCAACCCGCGGGCATTTATTTCGCCCGGCCGATGCGCCGTCCGGCTGCGTTACTTCTTGCGCGCCGTGATGGCCTTCTCGGCCGACGTCACCAGATCGGCGCCGATCTGGCCCTTCCACTTTTCATAGACAGGGCGCGTGGCTTTTACGAACGCGTCGCGCTCGGCGGGCGAGAGTTGCGTCACCGTCACGCCGTTGGCAGCGATGTCCTTGAGCAGTGGCTTGTCGGCTTCAACCATGCCCTTGCGTGCGATCGCAATCTCTTCCTTGCCGGCATCGATGGCGGCCTGCTTGACGATCTCGCGGTCGGCGGGCGTCCACGAGGCCCAGATGTCCTTGTTGACCACGAAGATCAGCGGGTCGTTCACGTAGCCCCACATCGTCACGTGCTTTTGCGCCACGGTGTGCAGCTTGGCGGCCATGTAGACGGCAATCGGGTTCTCCTGGCCGTCCACAGCGCCGCTGGCAAAGGCGGGTTGGGCGTCGGCCCAGCTCATCTGCGTGGGGTTGGCGCCCAGGGCGGTGAAAGTGTCGAGGAACAGGGGCGAGCCCACCACTCGGATCTTCAGGCCCTTCAAGTCTTCAGGGGTCTTGATGGTCTTTTTGGAGTTGGAGATTTCGCGGTAGCCGTTTTCGCCCCAGGCGAGCGGCACCACCCCGGCCTTTTCCAGCGTGGTGAAGATCTGCTTGCCCACGTCACCCTGCGTCACGGCGTCCACGGCCGCGTAGTCAGGGAACAGGAAGGGCAGCGAGAACAGGTTCAATTGCTTGACCTGGGGCGACCAGTTGATGGTGGAGCCCACGGCCATGTCGATCACGCCCTGGCGCAGCGCGCTGAACTCGCGCGTCTGGTCGCCCTGGATGAGCGAGACGCCGGGGTACAGCTTGATGTTGATGCGGCCATTGGTGCGCTCGCGGACCTTGTTGGCCCACAGCTCGCCGCCCTTGCCCCAGGGGAAGGCGGTGCCCAGCACCAGCGACATGCGGTACTCGCTCTTATAGGCGGTCTGTGCGATGGCGGCGGGGGCGGTGAAGGCCAGGGCGGCGGCAGCAGCCACGGCGGAAGTGAGGAAGGTGCGCAGTTTCATTGTTTCAGTCTCCTTGTTAGAAATTCATCACTTAATCAATTACTCAATCAATAACCCAGCTTGGCCGGCAACCACAGCGCCAGTTGCGGGAAGGCAATCACCAGCACCATGACGAGGAACATCGCCAGCAGCATCCAGCCGACCCAGCGCACGGTCGATTCCATGCGCACGCCGGCAATGCGGCACGAGACCATGAGGTTCACGGCCAGCGGGGGGGTGAATTGGCCGAGCGCGACCTTCAGGGTCAGGATCACGCCGAACCAGACCGGATCCCACTTGTAGAACTGCATGATGGGCAGCAGCAGTGGCACGAAGATCAAAAAGATGGAGATGCCGTCCAGGAACATGCCCACGGTGATCAGCAGCACGATGAGCAGTGCCAGCACGCCGTATTCGCCCAGGCCCGAGTTCACGATGGCGTTGGCCACGGGGTCGATCACGCCCAGCGTAGACAGCGAATACGCAAAGATGCCGGCGAGCGAGACCACGATGAGGATCACGGCCGACAGCTCGCCCGATTCGCGCAGGATGGGGAACAGGTCGCGCACGCCAATCGTGCGGTGGATCACCATGCCGACGAACAGGCCGTAGAACACCGCCACCACGGCGGCTTCGGTGGGGGTGAACCAACCGGCGCGCATGCCGCCCAGGATCAGCACCGGTGCGGCCAGGCCCCAGGTGGCCTCGCGCAGGCTCTTCCAGAACGGCGGGCGGGGCATGGTGGCTTCGAGCGCGCCCATCTTGTGCTTGCGGGCCATCCACACGGCTGGAATGATCAGTGCAATCCCAGCCAGGATGCCCGGGATCATCCCTGCGGCAAACAGCGCGGGCACCGAGGCACCGGGCACCAGCACCGAGTAGATGATGAACGCCACCGAAGGCGGGATCAGGATGTCCGTGGCCGCAGCAGCGCCCACCACGCTGGCCGAGAACGACGGCGGGTAGCCCGCGCGCGACATGGCGGCGATCATCACGGCCCCCACGGCGGCGGCATTGGCCGGGCCCGAGCCCGAGATGCCGCCCAGGAACATGGCCACCGCAATCGCCACCAGCGGCAGCATGCCCGGGCCGCGTCCCACGATGGCCACGGCAAAGTTGACCAGGCGCAGGGCCACGCCCGAGCGGTCGAAGATCGAGCCGACGAGCACGAACATCGGGATCGCCAGCAGCGGGTACTTGCCCAGGCCGGCATAGAAGTTCTGCGGCACGGCCAGGAGGCCGAACCACTGGCTGTCGGCATTGGCGAGCGCAATAGCGGCGGCACCCGCCAGCCCCAGGGCGGCGCCAATCGGCACGCCCACGAACATCAGGCCCAAAAAGGCCACAAAGAGCAGCGTGGCGATCATGGCTGGGCGCCCTTGGGTGCTGCTTCTTTTTCAGCGCTGTCAGGCAGGGCAGCGCGGCTGCGGCGGATGAACAGGCCCACGGCGCGCGCCGTGATCAGCGCCGCGAACACGGGCAACCAGATCGAATACCACCACTGCGGAACGCCGATGCCGGGCGAGGTCTCGCCAAAGCTGTAGTCGTCCCACACCACGCGCACGCTCAGCACGGCGATCACGCCAAACAGCAGCGCGACCGTGGCCGCGCCCAGCATCGACAGGCGTTTGCTGCGCAGGGCCGAGCCGCCCTCGGCAAAGTATTCGATGCGGATGTGCTGGTCGCGCGCCACGGCGGCGGAGCCCGCGACCAGCGCCAGCACGATCATCAGGAAGACGGAGATTTCTTCCGTCCAGGCAAACGAGGAATTGGTGAAGTAGCGCACCAGCACATTGGCAAACGTGATGAGCGCGAGCGCCGCCATCACGAAGACGGTAAGCCAGTCTTCAAGGCGCAGAGAGCGCGGCTCGGATTCAGGGCTCGCGGCCGAAGGCGCGGAGCCGCAGGCCGGGGCCTCTGGAGGAGAGGAGGAGGACATGGGGGCAGAGGTAGGGGAGAACGATCAGGCGAATTCTGGGCGAATGGCCCTGCCCGGCAGTGTTGTGCACCAGGGGCTAGGGACGTGCCCTGAGCTCAAAAGCGCGGTGGGCGCCGCTGCGCATTATGCGATGTGTTGCTAAGTGTGCACACCAATGGTGCGGCGGCGGCTCACTATGTAAACCCTCATATCCCCGAGCCGCGCTGGGCTGGCCCCGCGCCGATAATGCAACCATGGAAACCAAGTGGCTTGAAGATTTTGTCAGTCTTGCGGAAACGCGCAGCTTCAGCCGGTCCGCCCAGCTCCGCCACGTGACCCAGCCCGCCTTCTCGCGGCGCATCCAGGCCCTGGAGGCTTGGGCCGGCACTGATCTGGTGGACCGCAGTTCGTACCCTACACGCCTCACGCCCGCCGGCAAGACCCTGTACGACCAGGCGTTGGAAATGCTGCAGGCCCTGCAGAACACGCGGGCCATGCTGCGCGCCCACACCAGTGCCGGCAAGGACATGATCGAGTTCGCGGTGCCGCACACGCTGGCATTTACGTTCTTCCCGGCCTGGGTATCGAGCCTGCACGACAAGTTCGGCCCGTTCAAAAGC
>SDXZ01000144.1 GCA_004210805.1 Acidovorax sp. | reverse complement strand
GTGCCGGGGGTGGGTGGGGTGTCGGAATGGCTCACAAAAGCAATCTTGACACAGTCAAGATGCGCCCAGACAATGCACCAATCCTGACACCGTAAAGATCAATCCATGACACGACGCCTGCTTCAAGCCGCCACGGCCGCGATGGCCCTGATCCCGGTCGCTACCGGCGTGCTGACCATGATGGGCATCGACGACCCGATTTATCACGCCAGCGGCCTGCCGCGCGATGCCCTGCTCGACGGCAACCTGCGCTTTTTTGGCGGCATGTGGCTGGCGCTGGGCCTGGCGATGGGGTCGCTGGTGCCACGCATCGAGCGCGAGGGGCGGATGTTTGCGGTCCTCTGGGGCGCGGTGTTTCTGGGCGGCGTGGGGCGGGCGCTGTCGATGGCCTTCGTCGGACTTCCGCCCGCGCCATTCATCGGCTTCACGGTGCTAGAGCTGATTGGCGCCCCCGCCTTCATCGCATGGCAGCGCCGCGTGGCGGCGCAATCGGCCGTTCAATGACTTCCAAAGGACATCCTGTGCGGACGCAAAAGCCCAACTACTGGTACTTGGCCGCAGCCATGCTGTGTTTGTTCATGATGGGGATGCAAATCTTCGTGGGCAGCCCGCAACTGAATGCGCCGGTTCAAGAAAGCTCGTTGCCGCCGGGCATTCGGGCGGTTGCAGAGGTGGCCTGGCATTCGGTGACCACCGCCTATGGGCTCATGGTGGTGGCGCTCATTTACCTGTTCATCCAACCGAACAATGGCGCGCTCGCCAAATACATCGTTGCGCAACTGGTGGCCTTGTCCGCGCTGTTTCTGATTTACAGCGTCACCCGCTTTGACAACGTCACCAGCCTGTACCTATGGCCTTTTTTCCTGGTCATCGCGGCAACGGTGGGCATGGGTGTGCGCAGCGTGCCTTCATTCAACGAGCCCTGACTGTGGCGGTCCGCTGAACCGGCGGTTGAAATTACTTTGGCCTGCGGGGGCGCTTTGCCAATCGCCCTATCGCTGGGAAGCCGTCAGCAACCCGCTGTGTGCCGTGGCGTGCTGCAGCCACGCCGGGTCCTGCGCCAGGGCCAGCGCCGCGTCCAGCGCCCGCGTGGGCTGCACCTGCCGGTGCGACATGAAACCGATGGGCGTGGTGAGCACCGGGCCGACAAGCGGCAAGGCCTCCAGCCCATCGTGGCCGCGCACGGCATCCACCAACGCGCCGGGCAACACGCTGCACAGGTTGCCCGCCACCACGGAGAGGGCCAGCGTAAGCACTGAGTCTGTTTCCATGGCCGGCAACACGGTGGCGCCCGCACTGCGAAAAGCGCCGTCGACCAGGCTGCGGTTGTGCATCTCGGGCGTGAGCAGGCACAGCGGCTGGGCGGCCGCCTCGGCCCAGCCGATGGGCTGGCCGATCTGCAGGCCGCGGCCTTGGGGGCTGCCTGCCCGGCGCAGCAAAAAGTAGTGCTCCACGTACTGCGGCCAGGCCCGCAGCTGGCCGCCGCGTGCCGGCATGCGCTCGGTGTAGCCCAGCGCAAGATCGAGTGAAATGCTCTCCAGCCCCGCTTCGATGGCCTGCGAGCTCATCGACAGCGCCACCGGCACGATGCCCGGATGCCGCGCCTGCAGCTGCGCCGCAAACCGCGCCAGGATGGGCATGGCTGTGGGCACGGCGGCGAGGCGCAGCGTGCCGCGCGGGTGGGCGGCGTCGCTGCTGAGGTCCTGCTGCAGCAGCTGGTGCTCGTGCAGCATGCGTTGGGCCGTGGCCAGGACCCGCTCGCCTTCGGGCGTGAAGCCTTCAAAACTGCGGCCCCGGCGCACCACCACCACGCCAAATTCTTTCTCGAGCGCACGCAGCGCGTTGGACAGCGCCGGCTGCGTGATGTGGCAGGCCTGCGCCGCCCGGCCAAAGTGCCGGTGCTCGTGCAGCGCCACCAGGTAGCGCAGGGACGCGAGCAGGTTCATGGGGTCAGGCCTTGGTGTCTGGCAATGTGGGGTTGCCCGCCAGTTCCCGCTCGATCTGCTCAATGCTGGGCAAGCTGGTTTGCAGCTCTGCAGGCAAGGATTCCAGCAGCTTGTACTCGGCAACGCCCATGGGTTGGGCCTTGTCGCCCAGGGCGTATTCGGCCACCACCTTGTTCTTGGTCTTGCACAGCAGCAGGCCAATGGTGGGGTTGTCGTGTTCGCTCTTGACTTGGCGGTCCACCGCCGTGAGGTAAAAGCCCAATTGGCCCAGATGCTCGGGCTTGAACTTGCCGCCCTTGAGCTCGATCACCACGTAGCAGCGCAGCTTGAGGTGATAGAACAGCAGATCGATGAAGAACTCGTCGCCGCCCACGTCCAGCAGCACCTGCCTGCCCACAAAGGCAAAGCCCGCGCCCAGTTCCAGCAAAAATTCGGTGACGTGCTGGACCAGGGCATTTTCGACTTCGCGCTCTTGCGCTTCGCCGGTCAGGCCGAGGAAGTCAAAGCGGTACGGGTCCTTGACGGATTCGCGCGCCAGATCGGACTGTGGCTTGGGCAGCGTGGCGGGGAAATTGGTGACCGCGGCCCCACTGCGCTCCAGCAAGCGCGACTCGATCTGCATGACCAGCACGTTGCGCGACCAGTTGTGCTCAATGGCTTTGGCCGCGTACCACTTCCGCGTCCCCGGGCCAGGCAGTTTGTCCAGCAGCGCCAGCTGGTGATACCAGGGCAATTGTGCAAGCACCTCTTGCACAAATGTCTCGTCCGGCCAGCTCTCGGCGAAGGCGCGCATGTACTTGAGGTTGCGCGGAGAAAACCCCTTCATCTCCGGAAACGCCGTGCGCAGGTCCTGCGCCAGCCGCTCGATCACCTTGGCGCCCCAGCCCTGCGCCGCCTGCCGCTGAAGAATGTCTTTGCCGATCTGCCAGTACAGCAGCACCAGCTCGCGGTTGACTGCCAGCGTGGCGCGCTGCTGGGCGCTGTGGATGCGTCCCTTCAGGTCGGCCAGCCAATCGGTGTAACCGGCGGGCGGGTCGGTCAGGCCAACAGGCTTTTCGCTCATGGCTGCATTTTTCAGGTGTTTTTGGCCTCTAGCGCTTATCCATCAAGCGCAAGCAGCTATGCATTTAATAGCAACCAGAAGGTGAGAATGAATCCGGCGTGTCCGAACGTGCTGCACAAACGTGCCTCATCAAGGCGCAAAGCGCAGCCATAGCTCGGGCTATGGCGAGCATTTGCAACGCCGAGGAGGTGCGTTTTTGCGGGACGAGCGGGCATGACGGGTTCGTTCGCACCTTCTTTAGGTGTTCTTGCTGATCGAGATCGTCGGAAACTTGTTCGAGAAGTCCTTGGCCTGCTGCGCAATCTTCACCGCCACGTCGCGGGCCACCTTCTTGTAGATCTTGGCCACGTCCCCATCCGGGTCGGCCACCACGGTGGGCTTGCCGCTGTCGGCCTGCAGGCGGATGCTCATGTCCAGCGGCAGCGCGCCCAGGTAGTCCATGTTGTATTCGGCTGCCATCTTCTTGCCGCCATCGGCGCCAAAGATGTGTTCCACGTGGCCGCAGTTGCTGCACACGTGGGCTGCCATGTTCTCGACGATGCCCAGGATGGGCACGCCCACCTTCTCGAACATCTTGATGCCCTTCTTGGCGTCCAGCAGGGCGATGTCCTGCGGCGTGGTGACGATCACGGCGCCGGTCATGGGCACGCGCTGGGACAGCGTGAGCTGGATGTCGCCGGTGCCGGGCGGCATGTCGATGATGAGGTAATCGAGGTCCTTCCAGTTGGTCTGGCGCAGCAGCTGCTCCAGCGCCTGGGTGGCCATGGGGCCGCGCCAGATCATGGCTTCGTCCTGGTCCACCAGGAAACCGATGGACATGACCTGCACGCCGTAGTTCTCCAGCGGCTCCATAGTCTTGCCGTCGTCGCTTTCGGGGCGGCGGTTGATGCCCAGCATCATGGGCTGGCTCGGGCCGTAGATGTCGGCGTCGAGCACGCCCACGCTGGCGCCCTCTGCGGCCAGCGCCAGGGCCAGGTTGGCGGCGGTGGTGCTCTTGCCCACGCCGCCCTTGCCCGAGGCCACGGCGATGATGTTCTTGACCTGGGGAAGCAGCTGCACGCCTCGCTGCACGGCGTGGGCGATGACCTTGGTGGTGATGTTGACCGAGACGTTCTCGACGCCCGCCACGCCCTTGGCGGCCGTCACCAGGCTGCGGCGCAGCTCGGGCACCAGGCTCTTGGCGGGGTAGCCCAGTTCCACGTCGAACGCGACGTCGCCACCGGTGATCTGCACGTTGCGCAGGGCTCGGGTGCTGACGAAATCCTTGCCCGTGTGGGGGTCCAGAACGCTGGAAAGAGCGGCCAAGAGGCCCGGTTCGGTGACTGCCATTCAATAAACTCCAGAAGAGGCGGGTAGTCTATCGAAGCGCTGGCCTTGAGAACCTGTTCAAGGTCTTTTCGGGGATCGCGTTGGAGTGCAATCGGAATGAGTGGATGCTTCGGATGCGCCGCATGGGCTCGTGCCCATGCAAGCAGCCGGGGCGTCCAATCACCCGATTTCACTTCAACCCTTCGGGCAAGCGCCTTGCCGGGCCGTCTGCGGCGTTGCGGCGCTTGTGGATAGCCGGGCTATCCACCTCTGGCAAGGCGCAAACCGGAGCGATACCGGGTGTATCGCGAGGATTTGCAACGCCGCCAGGGGCGAAAAGACGCCTTTTTATGTGCCAGATAGCGTGAAACACTGCACTAGCATCCCATCCCGGCAAGGTGCTTGCGCGACCCCGCAAAGATCTTGAACAGGTTCTTGACTGAAGGACAATGCGCACGCCTCGACGCAGCCAACGCCCCCAAACCGACACCCCAAAGCAAAAGGACCCCCGTGAAATTCAAGATGGCCGAAAAGTCCCTGTTTGCCATGCTGCTGCGCTCCCCCTGGTGGGTCAGCTTCCTGGTGGTCGGCCTGATCGTGGTGGCAGCGGGCGCGCTGCTGCCCAAGGAATATTTTGCGGCCGGCGCGCTGGCCAGCTTCCCCATCTTTGTGGTGGGCTGCATCGCGGCCTGGAAGCAGCTGCGCGCCCCTAAGCCCGCCCAGGTGGCCGAGATGCTGGACGCTGTCTCCAGCATGCCCTGGCGCAGTTTTGTCGACACGCTGGCCGCCGCCTGGACACGCGCGGGCTACGCGGTAGAGCGCCTGCCCGCCAACGGAGCGGCGGACCTCTCCCTCACGCAAAACGGCCGGGCCACGCTGGTCAGCGCGCGCCGCTGGAAGGCCGCCACCCACGGCGTGGAGCCGCTGCGCGACCTGCACGCCGTCATGCAGGCGCGCGATGCACAGGCCGGCATCTACGTGGCCACCCACGGCCAGCTCAGCGACAACGCGCGCATCTTTGCCCGCGACCACGGCATTGCCTTGCTGCAGGGCGACGCGGTGGCCGTGCTGCTGCTCACCCAGCGCTGATCGGCCCTGACATCGCCCCGCGCTCGGCCCTGCACTGGGCGGCCCGCGGCGCGCCATGCGGGTTTTCCCAGATGGAGCGGCCGGGTGCGCGCTCCACACTTGGCGCACCACCCTGCCGCCTTGCCGATGCATTCGACCCACCCCCACGAAGCCGTTCCCCACCCTGCCGCAGGCCCAGCCCACAGCGCCACCGGCCTGCTTCTGACCGGCGGCGGCGCCCGGGCGGCCTACCAGGTGGGTGTGCTCGAGGCCATTGCCGACATCCGCATCGCCTGCGGCGCGGGCCACGAGCCCAACCCGTTCCCCATCATCACCGGCACCTCGGCCGGGGCCATCAACGCTGCGGCGCTGGCCTGCGGGGCCGACAATTTCGACCGCGCGGTGCGCCGCATCGCGCGTGTGTGGCGCCAGTTCCACGCGGGCCAGGTCTACGGCGCCGATTCGCTGTCGGTGATGCGCAGCGGGGCGCGCTGGCTCACGCTGCTGTCGATGGGCTGGGCGCTGGCGCGCTGGCGCCGCATGCGGCCGCGCTCGCTGCTGGACAACGCGCCGCTCGAGAAGCTGCTGGTCAAGATGGTGCCCCTGGTGCGCCTGCCCCGGCTCATCCGCAAGGGGCACCTCACGGCGCTGGCGGTCACGGCGTCGAGCTACAGCTCGGGGGAGCACGTCACCTTCTTTGAATCCAACACCCCCGTGCAGCCTTGGGTGCGCTCGCAACGCAAGGCGGCGCGCGACCGCATCACGCACGAGCATTTGCTCGCGTCCTCGGCCATCCCGTTCATCTTCCCGGCCAAGGGCATCACGATCGACGACCACGTCGAATACTTTGGCGACGGCTCCATGCGCCAGTCCGCGCCCATCGCCCCCGCCATCCACCTGGGCGCCGAGCGCATCCTGGTGATCGGCGCCGGCCGCATGCACGAGCCCAAGGGCGACACCGCCGCCAACCCCACGCCCAGCTACCCCTCGCTGGCGCAGATCGCGGGGCACGCGCTGTCCAACATCTTCCTGGACGCGCTGGCGGTGGACGTGGAGCGCGTGCAGCGCGTCAACCAGACCCTGACCCTGATCCCGGCCGACGTGCGCGCCAAGAGCGCGCTGCGCCCGATCGAACTTCTGGTCATCGCCCCGTCGCAGCGGCTGGACGCCGTGGCCGCGCGCCACGTGGGCGACCTGCCCGGCCCCGTGCGCACCATGCTGGCGGCGCTGGGCGTTACCTCCAACATGGCCGATGTGCGCGGCGCCGCGCTGGCCAGCTACCTGCTGTTCGAGGCCAGCTATACCCAGGAGCTGATGGCCCTGGGCCGCGCCGACACGCTGGCGATGCGTGCCGAGGTCTGCCGCTTCTTTGGCTGGACGGACACCGGCGCCGAGCTGCAGCCCCGCGAGCACGCCTGAAGGCCGGCCGTAGCGCCCTGCGCATCTGAACCCCGGGGAGCCCTGCCGCCCTGAGACGCCCTACGTGTTCAAGCGGGCGGGCCCCAAGCGCCTAAAATCGCGGGTTCCGCCTGAGAAAGCCGCTTTCATGACGTCCTCCGCCCGCAACCTCTTCGTTACCACCGCCCTGCCGTATGCCAACGGCAACTTCCACATCGGCCACATCATGGAATACATCCAGGCCGACATCTGGGTGCGGTACCAACGGATGCAGGGCCACGCAGTGAACTTCGTGGGCGCGGACGACACCCACGGCGCGCCGATCATGATTGCCGCCGAAAAGGCGGGCAAGACGCCCCAGCAGTTCGTGGCCGACATCGCCGCCGGGCGCAAGCAGTACCTCGACGGTTTTCACATCAGCTTTGACAACTGGCACAGCACCGATGCGCCAGAGAACCACGACCTGGCGCGCCAGATCTACCGCGACCTGCGCGACCGCGCCGATGGCTCGCTGATCGAGGTGCGCACCATCGAGCAGTTCTTCGACCCCGAGAAGAACATGTTTTTGCCTGACCGCTACATCAAGGGCGAATGCCCCAAGTGCCACGCCAAGGACCAGTACGGCGACAACTGCGAGGTGTGTGGCTCGGTCTACGCGCCGACCGACCTGATCAACCCGTTCTCGGCCCTGTCGGGTGCCAAGCCCGAGCTCAAGAACTCCGAGCATTTTTTCTTCAAGCTGTCCGACCCGCGCTGCGTCGAATTTCTGGAGAAGTGGACGCAGGACGGCAAATTGCAGCCCGAGGTGGCCAACAAGATCAAGGAATGGTTCAGCGTGCGCACCAACCCGGACGGCACGACCAGCGAAGGCCTGGGCGACTGGGACATCAGCCGCGATGCGCCGTACTTCGGCATCGAGATTCCTGATGCGCCGGGCAAGTACTTTTACGTGTGGCTCGACGCGCCCGTGGGTTACCTGGCCTCGCTGAAAAACTGGTTCGACAAGGGTGGGCCGAAGGCGAAGCACGGCGACACGCGCAGCTTTGACGAATACATGGCCGCGGCCGACACCGAGCAGTACCACTTCATCGGCAAGGACATCGTCACTTTCCACACGTTGTTCTGGCCCGCGATGCTGCACTTCAGCGGCCGCAAGACGCCCAACAACGTGTTCGTGCACGGCTTTTTGACCGTGAACAACGGCGAGAAGATGAGCAAGAGCCGTGGCACGGGCCTCGACCCGCTCAAGTACCTGAGCCTGAACATGAACGCCGAGTGGCTGCGCTACTACCTGGCGGCCAAGCTGTCGGCGCGCAATGAGGACATCGACTTCAACGCTGAAGATTTCATGCTCCGCGTGAACAGCGATCTGATCGGCAAGTACGTGAACATCGCGTCGCGCGCCGCGGGCTTTTTGACCAAGCGTTTTGACGGCAAGCTGACCAGCGACTTCGGCGCCACGGGCGCAGCCTTGCTGGCAGACGTGCGGGGTGCCAGTGGCGCCATCGCCCAGATGTACGAAGCGCGCGAGTACGGTAAGGCCACGCGCGAGATCATGCAACTGGCCGACAAGGTCAACGCCTATGTCGACCAGAACAAGCCTTGGGACCTGGCCAAGGACGCGGCCAACAACCAGGCCCTGCACCAGGTGTGCTCGGTGCTGATCAACACCTTTGCGGCGCTCACGCGCTACCTGGCCCCTGTGCTGCCGGGCCTGGCCCAGGCCGTGCAAGGTTTTGTGGGTGTGGACATGCAGCAGTGGGACGTGGCGGGCGACGTGCAATCGATCCAGCCCTACCAGCACCTCATGCAGCGCGTCACCCCCGAGCAGCTTGAGGCATTATTTGAGGCTCCAGCGCAGGCGGAACAAGCGCCTGCAGCTACTGAAACCATAGCAGCACCTGGCGGCGAGGAGCTGGCCCCCACCATCACCATCGACGACTTCACCAAGATCGACCTGCGCATCGCGCTGATCGTGAACTGCGAGCCGGTGGAGGGATCGACCAAGCTGCTGCGCCTGACGCTGGACGTGGGCGAAGGCCGCACGCGCAATGTGTTCAGCGGCATCGCCAGCGCCTACCAGCCCGCCGACCTGATCGGCAAACACACCGTGATGGTGGCCAACCTGGCACCGCGCAAGATGAAGTTCGGCGTCTCCGAAGGCATGGTGCTGGCCGCCAGCCATGGCGACGAGAAGGCCAACCCCGGCATCTACGTGCTCAACCCCTGGCCCGGCGCCACGCCGGGCATGCGGGTGCGCTGAGCACGGCGAATCTCATGCGCCTTGTGGTGTCTCGGGCGACAGTGGCCGCGCTGCTGCTGCCGCTGTCGGCGGTGCTGCTGCCCCTTCTGATGACCGGCTGCGCGGTGGTGACTGTAGCCACCACGGCCGTGAGCGTCACCGCGTCGGCCGTAGGGCTGGCGGCCGATGCCACGGTGGGCACGGTCAAGTGGTGGGCAAGGGCGTGGGCATGGCGGCCGATGCGCTCTCCAGCGACCCGGCGGCGGACCACAGTGGCATCCAGATTCGCGAATCCATCCGCCCTGCGCCCTGAGCCGAGAGGCCCCTCTTGCGGCATCGTCCCTGCGCCGCCTTGTCACCGGGCAAGCTCGCTCCCCCATAGCACTTGGACTGGGCCCACACCAAGGCCCCTGCGATTGACTGGGTTGTGAGCGGAACTCGATCCGACGCTCGCCGTGAATCCGCGAGCTGCGGCCCGCTCAACGGTCCGCCCACCCGCCCCGCACCACGCGCCCTCAGCCGCCGTGGTACCGCCCCGGCCGGTGGCTGATCCACAAAAACCCGCTCATCACCAGCACCGCCAGCACCGAATAGGCCACGCGGTCCGGCGGCACCACAAACAGCGCCAGCAGCACCACCGTGCCGTCGATCATCATCTGCACCTTGCCGGCGCGCATGCCGTAGCGGCTTTGCAAATACAGCGACACCACGGTGGCGCCGCCCAGGCTGGAGCGGTGGCGTGCCAGAAACAGGCAGCCCGTGCCCAGCAGCAGCCCGCCCAGCAAGGATGCGAAGAGCGGGTTGAGGTAGTCCACATGCATGACGTGCGGGAACAGCTCGGTCAGCAGCGACAGCAGGGCCACGCAGACAAAGGTCTTGATGGTGAACTCGCGGCCCATGCGGGTCCACGCGAACCAATAAAACGGCAGGTTGACCACAAAGAACAGCTTGCCGAACGAGATGCCCGTGACGTAGTGCAGCAGGAACGCCGCGCCCGCCGTGCCACCCACCAGCAGCCCGGCTTGGTTGAACAACATCAGCGCCATGGCCACGAAGAGCGTGCCGGCAAACAGCGCCTGGGCGTCTTCCAATGCGCCGTGGCGCAGGGTGGCCGCGTCAGCGGCGGCATCGACAGCAGAGGTCATGGAGGTCGCGGGGGTGGCCGGGGAGTCAGACATGGAGCGGTGGTCGGTCATCGGATCGGTGGGGGGCGCGGACCGCGCCAGCAAATGCCAGGCAGCAAGCAATATGCCAGGGCGCAAGCGGTCAAAAGGGTGCCGCCACGGCGTCGCAAAGGGATATTTCAAGCCTTTTAGCCGTCTAGCGCTTACTCCATAAGGCTTTATTGCTATTAATTTTGATTAACCAACCCTGGAGCCCGCTGCTGCCCCGCGGAGGCCCAGGTGCTGCCGCTGTCGGTGGCTTGGCGGCCGCACGGCATGCAATGTGCTTCCCGGCTGCGCACCGTTCGGCCCAATGCACGCCGCAGCCCGCCCCACCACGCACATCGACCCGGCCGCACAGCCGGCCGTGGCCCGTGCCGCAGCCTGCGAGCGCCCCCTTTCAGAGAAAGTGCCCGCACCATGACGTCGTTTTCGCCCGCCTTCCGCCCCCGGCTGCTCGATGCGCTGCGCGGCTATGACAAGGGCCGCTGGCTGGCCGACGTGGGTGCGGGCGTCACGGTGGGCATCGTCGCGCTGCCGCTGGCCATGGCGTTTGCGATTGCCAGCGGCCTCAAGCCCGAGGCGGGGCTGTGGACGGCCATCATCGCGGGCTTTTTGATCTCGGCGCTGGGGGGCACCAATGTGCAGATTGGCGGGCCGGCGGGGGCGTTCATCGTCATCGTCTACGGCATCGTCGAGCGCTATGGCGTGGCCAACCTGCTGATTTCTACCGCCTGCGCAGGCGTGCTGCTGGTGGTGCTGGGGCTCTTCAGGCTGGGCACGCTGGTGCGCTTTGTGCCGGTGAGCATCGTCATCGGCTTTACCAACGGCATTGCGGTGCTGATCGCGCTGTCGCAGGTCAAGGACTGGCTGGGGCTGTCGATTGACCGCATGCCGGGCAATTTTTTCTCGCAGGTGGGGGCGCTGGTGCAGCACGCGGGCAGCTTCAACCCGTATGCGTTCGGGCTCGGCGCAGCCTGTGTGGCAGGCTTGTTTGCATGGCCGCGGCTCACGATGAAGGGTTCGCCGGTGATGCAGGTGCTTGAGCGCCACACCGTGCGCAACTTTGCGCGCATGCCCGCGCCGGTGGTCGCACTGGTCACGCTGAGCCTTTTGGCCTGGGCGCTGGGCTTGCCGGTCGAGACCGTCGGCTCGCGCTTTGGCGGCATTCCGCAGGCGCTGCCCGCGTTTGCGCTGCCCGATTTTTCATGGGAGACGGTGCGGCTGCTGGTCACGCCCACGCTCACCATCGCGCTCTTGGGCGCCATTGAATCGCTGTTGTGCGCGCGCGTGGCCGACCAGCTGGCCACCGACCCGCACCACAAGAAGCACGATCCCAACCAGGAGCTCATCGCCCAGGGCGTGTCCAACCTGGTGGTCCCGTTTTTTGGCGGCATGCCCGCCACGGGCACCATCGCGCGCACGGTCACCAACATCCGCTCGGGTGCGACATCGCCCGTGGCGGGCATGGTGCACGCCGCCACGCTGGCTGCAATCGTGCTGGTGGCTGCGCCGCTGGCGCTGCACATTCCGCTGGCGGTGCTGGCAGGCATCCTGCTGTATGTGGCCTGGAACATGGGCGAGTGGCACGAGTTTGCGCGCCTCAAGCACTTCAGCAACCACTACCGGCTGCTCATGCTGGGCACGTTTTTCCTCACCGTCGTGTTCGACCTCACGGTGGCGGTAGAGGTGGGGCTGTTCATGGCCTGCGCGCTGTTTGTGCGGCGCATGAGCGGGCTGTTCCGCGTGGTGCGCCAGCCGGAGCCGGAGGAGGCTGCGGCCACTGGGCGGCCCACGGCCACCTGGCGGCTGCATGGGGCGTTGTTCTTCGGCGCTGCCGGCAAGATCGACCCCATCGTGCAGGCGGTGGAGGCCGGCCCGCCGGGCATGGACGTGGTGCTGGACGCAAGCGAGCTGGTGGCGCTGGACACCACGGGGCTCGACGCGCTGGCGCAGATCCTCAAGGCCGTGGCCGCGCGCGGGGGCCGGCTGAGCGTGGTCCACCTGCACGAGCAGCCGCACTCGCTCATCGAGCGGTCGGGCTTTGCCAGCCAGCTGGCGGCGCAGGGGTTGAGGGATTTGACGGTGTGAAAACGCTGGAATGCACCCAGCAATCGAGCGCGGGGACGCAACCGCCAGCGGGCGCGGGGGGCTTTCCGCCTATTTGCCGCCCTTGAACTCCGGCGCCTCCAGGTCGGGGCCTGTTTGCGTGCGCAGCACAAACTGGTCGGGCCCGTAAATGACGGTGAACAGCTTGGCCTGGTTGGGCGCCTCCAGGTAGCGCCAGTCGGCATGGGTTTCGCGCTTCAACTCGTAGGGCGTGACCTTGGCGGGCTTGCCCAAGAGGCGCCGCACCTCGTCCATGCGCTGGCCGGGCGACACGCGCGCAAAGTTCTCGGGCGTGAGCACCTGGCGCAGCGCGGTCATGTGGCCGTCGGGGCCGATGGTGATCATGTAGTTGACCTGGCCCGCGGGCTGGCGGTTGTACTCGAAGGTGCGGGCGCCGCCGGGCTCGTCCCAGATGTTTTCGGGGGCGCCAAAGCGGTCGCGCACATCGGCCTCGGTCGAGACACCCTCCTTGAGTTCGCTGATGCGCTGCGGGTCGCAGGCGGTGAGTGCCAGCAGGGAAAAGACGGCGGCGGCCAGAGTGGCTGCGCGATATATCAGGGTCATAAAGCGGTCCCGGTAAAATCCTTGGGCTTGAGAGCACTCCTGCGTGCTCACGGCAGTGCACAGCACGCCCTAAGAATGAGGTTAACAGTCATGTCCATTTTCCGCCGCCCCGACTACCAGTCCGACGCCACCCAGTTCATCAACGAACTCAAGACCAGCCGCCCCGAGCTGGACCAGCAGCAGCAAGCTGGCCGCGCCCTGCTGTGGGATAAGCAGGTGGACCGCAAGGCCTGGGGCGAGTACCGCGAAAGCCAGGTCGCCCAGAAGCCCTACGTCTACCAGACCAACGCGGACTGACCCGTTGGCGCTCCGTCTGGGCATCCAACTGGCCGCCAGCGCTTGATCCATAAGCGCTTGCAGCTATAAATTAATAGCAATCGATGACCCCATCGCGCCAAGCCGAAGCCGCCGGTGACGCGGGCGGCATGCCCGACGTGGTCGACCAGGTCGCGCTGGCGCGCCTGTACGGCGAGCCGCTGTTTGCGCTGCCCACCGACCTGTACATCCCGCCCGACGCGCTCGAGGTCTTCCTCGAAGCCTTCGAAGGCCCACTCGATCTGCTGCTGTACCTGATCCGCAAGCAGAACTTCAACATCCTGGACATCCCCATGGTGGGGGTGACCAAGCAGTACCTGGCGTATGTGGACGAGATCCGCAGCCGCAACCTGGAGCTGGCCGCCGAGTATTTGCTGATGGCGGCGATGCTGATCGAGATCAAGTCGCGCATGCTGCTGCCGCCCAAGAAGCAGGCCGAAGGCGAAGAGCCCGAGGACCCACGCGCCGAGCTGGTGCGCCGCCTGCTCGAGTACGAGCAGATGAAGATGGCCGCCGCCCGCCTGGGGCAACTGCCGCAGTACGGGCGCGACTTTTTGAAGGCGCAGGTGTACATCGAACAAAGCCTGCAGCCGCGCTTCCCAGACGTGCACGTGGTCGAGCTGCAGGACGCCTGGCGCGACATCCTGAAGCGCGCCAAGCTTGTGCAGCACCACAAGATCACGCGCGAGGAACTTTCGGTGCGCGAGTACATGAGCATGGTGCTCAAGACCCTGCAAGGCCGCCGTTTTGTCGAGTTCGAAGAACTCTTCGAGCCCGAGAACGGCAGCACCGTGCTGGTGGTGACCTTCATCGCGCTGCTGGAGCTGGCCAAGGAAACGCTGATCGAGATCACGCAGGCCGAGGCCTTCGCGCCGATCTACGTGCGCCTGGCCTATACCCCCGCGTAGCGCCCCCTTCCACCGCCGGGCCGGTGGCCGTGGCATTCCCTCTTCTCCCCATCGCAACGCCATGGCATCCCACGACTTCGACGTCCTCATCGTAGGCAGCGGCCTTGCCGGCCTTTCGGCCGCGCTGCACCTGGCCCCCACGCACCGCGTGGCGGTGATCACCAAGCGCGCGCTGCAGGATGGATCGAGCGGCTGGGCGCAGGGCGGCATTGCCGCGGTGCTGGCCGATGACGACAGCTTTGCGGCGCACATCGAAGACACGCTGGTGGCAGGCGCGGGCCTGTGCGACCTGGCCACCACCCGCTTCGTGGTGGAGAACGCCCCCGCATCGATTGCCTGGCTGCGCGAACTGGGCGTGCCCTTCACGCTCGAAGGCGACCAGCTGCACCTCACGCGCGAAGGCGGCCACAGCGCCCGGCGCATCGCCCACGTGACCGATGCCACCGGCGCGGCCGTGCAGCGCACGCTGATCGAGGTGGTGCGCGCCACGCCCGGCATCACGGTGTTCGAGCACCACACGCTGGTGGACCTGATCACCACGCACAAGCTGGGATTGAGCGGCCATCGGTGCCTGGGCCTGTACGCGCTGGACGACGCCACCGATGAGGTGGTGACCTTTCGCGCGCCGCAGACCATCCTGGCCACGGGCGGCGCGGGCAAGGTGTACCTGTACACCACCAACCCCGACACCGCCACCGGCGACGGCATTGCCGCCGCCTGGCGCGCGGGCTGCCGCGTGGCGAACATGGAGTTCATCCAGTTCCACCCCACGGGGCTGTACCACCCGCACGAAAAATCCTTCCTCATCAGCGAGGCCGTGCGGGGCGAAGGCGGAAGGCTGCTGCTACCCCCTTCGGCGGGCGGCACGCGCTTCATGCTGGACCACGACCCGCGCGCCGAGCTGGCCCCGCGCGACGTGGTGGCCCGCGCCATCGACTTCGAGATGAAGAAACACGGCCTGGACTGCGTGCACCTGGACATCTCGCACCAGAGCCCGGCGTTTTTGCAGGAACACTTCCCCAACATCCTCGCGCACTGCGCGTCGCTGGGCATCGACATCACCAAAGAGCCTATCCCCGTGGTGCCCACGGCGCACTTCACCTGCGGCGGCGTGCTGACCGACCTGGCCGGCCGCACCGACCTGCCGGGCCTGCACGCCGTGGGCGAGGTGGCGTGCACCGGCCTGCACGGCGCCAACCGGCTGGCCAGCAATTCGCTGCTCGAATGCATGGTGTTCGCGCGCGCCGCGGCGAAGGCCATTGCCGCAGCGCCCGCGGCCGAGCTGCCCGCCCTGCCCGCCTGGGACGACAGCCGCGTGACCGATGCCGACGAGTGCGTGGTCATCTCGCACAACTGGGACGAGCTGCGCCGCTTCATGTGGGACTACGTGGGCATCGTGCGCACCAACAAGCGCCTGGAGCGCGCCGCGCACCGCATCGCCAC
>SDXZ01000330.1 GCA_004210805.1 Acidovorax sp. | reverse complement strand
CGGCGCCACGCCCGTGGGCGGCCAGGTGGACCTGATCGAAGCGCTGGGCGCCGAGACGCTGATCTACGTCAGCACGCCCGGCGGCGCGCAGTTCGTCTCGCGCCAGAACGACCGCACGGGCCTGCGTGCAGGCGATGCGGTCAGCCTGGACATCGATGCATCGCACGCGCACTGGTTCGACACCGCCGGCCGCGTCGTGGCGGGCCACGCAGCATGAGTGCCACGCAGACTTTGCAAGGGCAGGTGGCGGCGGTCACCGGCGCTGCCTCGGGCATCGGGTTCGCCAGTGCGAAAGCCATGGCCGATGCCGGCGCGCGCGTGGTGCTGATCGACCGCGACGAGGCCGCGCTGGTCAAGGCGTGTGCAGCCATCGGCCCCAGCGCCTTGCCGCTGGTGCTGGACCTGCTGGATGCCAAGCAATGCGCCAGCATGCTGCAGCGCACGCTGGCGCTCGCGGGGCAGCTCGACATCTTCCACGCCAACGCCGGGCTCTATGTGGGTGGCGACCTGGTGGATGCCGACCCCGATGCCATCGACCGCATGCTCAACCTGAACGTCAACGTGGTGATGAAGAACGTGCACAACGTGCTGCCGCACATGATCGAGCGGGGGCGGGGCGACATCATCGTTACCAGCTCGCTGGCCGCGCATTTCCCCACGCCGTGGGAGCCCGTCTACGCATCGTCCAAGTGGGCCGTCAACTGCTTCGTGCAGACCGTGCGCCGCCAGGTCTTCAAGCACGGCATCCGCGTGGGTTCCATCTCGCCCGGGCCCGTCATCACCTCGCTGCTGGCCGACTGGCCCGCGGAAAAGCTCGCCGAGGCCAAAGCGAGCGGCAGCCTCATCGAGGCCTCCGAAGTGGCCGACGTGGTGCTCTTCATGCTCACCCGCCCGCGCGGCATGACCATCCGCGACGTCGTGATGATGCCCACCAATTTCGACCTGTAAACACTTGCCGTCACGTACCATGAATTTCATCCTGCACCTGGGCCTGGGCTCCTTCCACCGCGCGCACCAGGCCGTGTACGTCCACCAATTGCGCCAGCAGGGCGACGACCGCTGGGCCATCGCGGGCGGCAACCTGCGCCCCGACATGGCCGACACCATCGCGGCGCTGCAGGCGCAGGGCGGCCGCTACACGCTCGAGACCGTCACGCCCCAGGGCGAGCGCAGCTACACCGTCATCGAGTCGATTCAGCGCGTGATCCCCTACCAGGACGACCTGGCCCCGCTGATCGCTGCTGGCGCCGACCCCGCCACGCGCATCATCAGCTTCACGGTGACCGAGGCGGGCTACTACCTCGACGCCCAGAACCAGCTCGACTGGCCCACGTTTGCCGACCTGCGCGCTGACGTCGCGGCCGTGAAAGCCGGCCAGGCAGGCCACACCATCTACGGCGGCCTCGTCAGCATCCTGCGCGCGCGCATGCGCTCGGGTGCAGGTCCCGTCACCCTGATGAACTGCGACAACCTGCGCCACAACGGCGACCGCTCGCGCAGTGGCCTGCTGCAGTTCATCGACGCACTGGGCGACGCAGAGCTCAAGGCTTGGGTGGTGCAGCACACCAGCAGCCCCAACGCCATGGTCGACCGCATCACCCCACGCCCCACGCCCGACGTGGCCGAGCGCGTGCGCGCAGCCACTGGCTGGGACGACAAGGCGGCGCTGATGGGCGAGAGCTTCATCCAGTGGGTCATCGAAGACGACTTCATCGCCGGCCGGCCCGGCTGGGAGGCAGTGGGCGTGGAGATGGTGCAGTCGGTACAGGCGCACGAAGAGGCCAAGATCCGGCTGCTGAACGCCACCCACAGCTGCATTGCCTGGGCCGGCACGCTGGCGGGCTACCAGTACATCCACGAAGGCACGCACGACGCCGCCATCCGCCAGATGGCCTATGACTACGTCACCGACGACGCGATCCCCGTGTTGCTGCCATGCCCCATCGACCTGGAGGCCTACCGCGACGTGGTGCTCGACCGCTTCGGCAACCCCGCCATCGCCGACACCAACCAGCGCGTGGCCATGGACGCGTTCTCCAAGATCCCCGGCATGATCGCGCCCACCATCCGCGACAAGCTGGCGCGCAATGCGCCGTTCGACAGCGTGGCCATGCTGCCCGCGCTGTTCCTGGCCTACCTGCAGCGCTGGCATGCGGGGCAGATCCCCTACACCTACCAAGACCAGACCATGGACCCGGCCGTAGCGCACGCCATCTGCGACGCCGCTGACCCGGTGGCCGCGTTTGCCGCGGACACGACGCTGTGGGGCGAGATGGCATCGCACCCGCGCCTGATCGACACGCTACGCAGCGCCTATGCCCGCGTGCAGGCCTTTGCGGCCGGGCGTGCCGAGCCCGGGGCTTTGGTGTAAGTTGAACGCCCCGCCCACCGGAACGACGCCATGACCGTGAAGACGCCCGTCTC
>SDXZ01000143.1 GCA_004210805.1 Acidovorax sp. | reverse complement strand
GCGCGCCACGCGCTGGCCAGCCTGTCGCACCTGGTGGTGCAGGACATCTTTTTGACCGAGACCGCCTGGCTGGCCGACGTGGTGCTGCCCGCCAGCGCCTGGCCCGAAAAGACCGGCACGGCCAGCAACACCGACCGCATGGTGCAGATGGGCCGCCGTGCGCTCAACCCGCCTGGCGATGCGCAGCCGGACCTGTGGATCATTCAGCAGTTAGCCCAACGGATCGGGTTGGATTGGAGCTACGAAGGCGCGGAGTCCGGCGTGGCCGCTGTGTATGACGAAATGCGCCGGGCCATGCACGCCAGCATTGAAGGCATCACCTGGGACCGGCTGGAGCGCGACTCCAGCGTGACCTATCCCTGCCTCACGCCCGACGACCCGGGCCAGCCCATCGTCTTCACCGAAAAATTCCCGACGCCCACGGGCCGCCTGCAGTTGGTGCCCGCCAGCGTGATCCCGGCGGCCGAAAAGCCCGATGCCGACTACCCCCTGGTGCTCATCACCGGCCGCCAGCTCGAGCATTGGCACACGGGCAGCATGACGCGGCGCAGCACCGTGCTGGACGCCATCGAGCCCATGGCCACCGCATCGCTGCACGGTGATGAACTGGCGCGGCTGGGCGTGGCACCCGGCGCGCTGGTGGGCATCCGCTCGCGGCGCGGCATGCTGCAGGTGCGCGTGCGCCGCGACGACGGCACGCCGCCCGGCACGGTGTTCATGCCGTTTGCGTATGGGGAGGCGGCGGCCAACCTGCTGACCAACGCCGCGCTGGACCCGTTCGGCAAGATCCCGGAGTTCAAATACTGCGCGGTGGCCATCGAGCGGCTCGGCTCGCAAGAGGAATTGCTGACCTGAGTACCGGCCGGGGGAATGGCAATGGGATTGGGCGAGGGTGGGGAGCGCCGAGTACATTCAGAACCCATGACTGAGCGCCCCCACACCGACGTTGCCGTGATCATGCGATGCGAGCGCATCGACAACCGCTGGCAGCCCTGGCGGTGGTCACTGGCCGACGTGGTGATCAACGAGCCCGCGTTTGGCACCGAGCCGCGCCAGCTGCTGAACGACGAGCGCGAGCACCGCTGGCTCTTCCCGGGTTTTGTTGTGGAGCTGTTCCGCGACGACGCCGAGGGCTACCACCTCAACCTCAGCTCGCCGGCACCGTGCTGGTTTGTGCTGTGGCGCCGCGATGAAGACACAGGCACGGGCGAGATACCGATGGCCCGGCCCCTGGCCGTGAGCCTGAGCTATCACGACGCCGGCCGCTGGCTGGACGCGCAGGAAACCGTGGAGCAGGTGCCCGCGCCGCCCGAGGTGCTGGAGGTGCTGCGTGCCTTTGCAGACGCGCACTACCAGCCCGAACCCAAACGCAGAAAGCGCCCCGACAGCTTCCGTACGCTGCAGGACCGGTTTGGCAACCCTGCGTCCGTATCGACGGAAAAGCAGCGCGGTGGCGGTGGCGGAGCAGGCGGCGGTGGAAGCGAAAGCGCGGGTGGAGAGGGAAGGGGAGGCCGTGGCTGACGGATTCCTCGGGCGCTGGTCGCGCCGCAAGCAGGATGTGCGCGTGGGCAAGCCAGTGGAGGAGCCGCCGGCACCAGCCCCGCAACCCGCCGCGCCGGCCGTAGCCACAGCCCCGACAGCTGCGAGCACGGCATCCCCGGCTGGCGTATCGCAGCCCCCGGCCCGCGATGCGGGCCCGGTGGCCGAGGCGCCACCGCCGCCCACGCTGGCCGACGCGCAGGCGCTCACGCCCGAGTCCGACTTCAAGCCGTTCGTCCAGCACGCCGTGTCGCCTGAGGTGCGCAACCTGGCCATGAAGAAACTGTTTGCCGACCCCCATTTCAATGTGATGGACGGCCTCGATATCTACGTGGGCGACTACACCCAGCCCGACCCATTGCCCGAGGGCATGCTGCGCCAGATGGCCAGCGCCCACGCCATGGGCTTCTTCGACCACGAAAAGGACCAGGCCGCAGAGGGCGATACGGCAAAGCCCCCGGCCCACGCTCAGCCTCGGGATCATGCGGAGGAAGAAGTAGTGGCCGGCGTGGCACAGTCGGGGGTATGCACCGCTGTTCCTAGCGAGCCCACCAGCGAGCCCGGCGCGCCCGCGCCCTCCCACCCCGGGACGGCCGGCACGCCAGCCAGCCAACCAGAACATGACCACCACGCTGATCTGCGACTGCAACCAGACGATGCCTCTCAACCCCAAGGCGTTGGGCGAGGCGTTGCATGAGAAGGACCTGACCCTTCACTCCACCCTGTGCCGGCGTGAGGCCGGAGTGTTCCAGCAGGCCATCAAGAGTGGCCAGGACGTGGTGGTGGCCTGCACGCAGGAGCAGCGCTTGTTTGCCGAGCTGGGCCATCAGACCGAAGGGGCGGTGTCGCCGATCCGCTTCGTCAACATCCGCGAGACCGGCGGCTGGAGCCGCGATGCGAGCCAGGCCACCCCCAAGATCGCGGCGCTGCTGGCGGCGGCGAAGCTGCCTGACCCCGCGCCCGTGCCCACGGTCACTTTCAAGAGCACCGGGCGCCTGTTGATCATCGGGCCGCTGGATGTGGCCGAGCGCGCCGCGGCCATGGTGTCGGACGTGCTGGAAGTCACGCTGTTCACCCAGGGCCCCGGCACTGCAGGGGGCGCACAGACGCGGCGCTATCCGGTGCTGGGCGGGCGCATCACGGATCTGACCGGCTGGCTGGGCGCGTTCGAGCTGCAATGGAAGGCCGACAACCCTATTGACCTGGACCTGTGCACCCGCTGCAACGCCTGTGTGGCGGCCTGCCCCGAAAACGCCATCGGGCTGGACTACCAAATTGACCTTGCCGCCTGCCAGTCGCACCGCACCTGCGTGAAGGTGTGCCAGGTGGCGGGCGCCATCGATTTCGAGCGCGATGCAGCGGTGCAGTCGCAACACTTTGACCTGGTGCTGGACCTGCGGGCAGCCACGGCCACGCCTACCTTTGTGCAGCACGCGTTGCCCCAGGGGTACTTCCGCTGGGACGGGCGCGATATCGCCACGCTGCTGCGCCTGCGCGAGCTGGTGGGCGAGTTCGACAAGCCCAAATTCTTTGTCTACAAACAAAAGCTGTGTGCCCACAGCCGCAATGAAACCGTGGGCTGCAACGCCTGCGTGGACATCTGCTCGGCCGAGGCCATTGCCAGCGACAAGAGCCGCCAGCAAATCAAGGTGAACCCCAACCTGTGCGTGGGCTGCGGCGCCTGCACTACGGTGTGCCCCACTGGCGCGTTGACCTATGCCTACCCCAGCGCCACGGAGCAGGGCGTGAAGATCAAGACGCTGCTGTCGACCTACGCCGCCGCGGGCGGCCGGGACGCGGCCTTGTTGCTGCACAGCCAGGAGCGGGGCCAGGGCCTGGTGGAGGAACTCGGCCGTGCAGCGCAACTGAAGGTGGCGCACGGTGTGCCGGCCCGCGTGATCCCGATGGCGCTGTGGCACACGGCCAGCACGGGGATAGACCTGTGGCTCAGCGCGGTGGCCTACGGTGCATCGCAGGTCGTGGTGCTGGTGACGGATGAAGAGGCGCCGCAGTACCTTGAGGGGCTGCAGGCGCAGATGGATGTTGCGCAAACCATTTTGCGCGGCCTGGGCTACACAGGCAGCCATCTGAAGCTGCTGAAGGCCGCGCACCCCACCGAACTGGATGCGGCGCTTCAGGCGCTGGGGCAGACGCGGCAGACCACACCGACCGTGTCCGCACGCCATGCCGTGGCGCAGGAAAAGCGCAGCACGCTGGAGATGGCGCTCGACCACCTCATCGAGCACGCGCCGGGCCCAGCCGAGCTGCGGGCCGAGGCCATTGCCCTGCCGGCCACCGGCTCCCCGCTGGGCAGCATCACCGTCAATAAGGACCGCTGCACGCTGTGCCTGAGCTGCGTGAGCGCCTGCCCCGCGAGCGCCCTGCAAGACAACCCGCAACTGCCACAACTGCGTTTCATCGAAAAGAATTGCGTGCAGTGTGGCCTGTGTGCCACCACCTGCCCCGAGGATGCGATTGCGCTGCAGCCGCGCCTGCTGCTCACGCCTGAGCGTGCGCAACTGCGGGTGCTCAACGAGGCCAAGCCCTGGGCGTGCGTGCGCTGCAGCAAGCCGTTCGGCACGGTCAAAGCCATCGAGGCCATGCTGGGCAAGCTCTCGGGCCATCCGATGTTCCAGGGCGAAGCGCTGGAGCGCCTGAAGATGTGCAGCGACTGCCGCGTGATCGACCTGTATTCCTCCCAAACTGAAGCGAAAGTGACGGACCTGTGAGTGCCCAACCTTCCATGACATCCGCCGGCAGTTCGGCGCTGGACGAAGAGACCGCACGGGCTGAGTTGTACGGCCTGCTGTCGCAGCTGTACTACGCAGCGCCCGGCGCGGAGCTGTTGTCGGCATTGCGCGTGGCCGTGACCGAAGCGCCCGCTGCGGGCGGTTTTTTGCAAGAGCCGTGGCAGCAACTGGTGGGCGCGGCACGCGCGCTGGACGACACCGCCATCGCGCTCGAGTTCGACCGCCTGTTTGGCGGTGTGGGCAAGCCCGAGGTGTACGTGTATGCGTCGCATTACTTGAGCGGCTTCTTGAATGAAAAGCCACTGGCCCGCCTGCGCGGCGATCTGCAGCAGCTGGGCCTGGCACGCGATGAGACCATGCCGGAAACCGAAGACCACATTGCCTATATGTGCGAGGTGATGCGTTACCTGATCGCCGGTGACGACGTGGCGGTCTGCAATCTGACGGC
The DNA here is from genome assembly GCA_004210805.1 of Acidovorax sp. GTDB lineage: Bacteria > Pseudomonadota > Gammaproteobacteria > Burkholderiales > Burkholderiaceae_C > Acidovorax. The sequence continues at coordinate 6,258 of SDXZ01000143.1, read as the reverse complement.
GCAGCGCGACTTCTTTGCAACGCATTTGCAGCCCTGGGTGGGCGCCCTGTGCGATGCGCTCGCCGCGCACCCGCAGGCCCGGTTCTATACCGCAGTGGCGCAGTTCACCCGGGCTTTTGTGTCGGTGGAGATGCAGGGCTTTGACATGCTCGACTGATGCACAACCGCTGCGGCTCTATCGGCACTCGCTATAAAAGATGAGTAAGTTGCTGGGTAGTGAACGCCTCGATTGCAGTGTTGCAATCGCTGACATAGACTGTATGAACAACTTTTCATAGCTGCCCGCCATTCTGGAGACACGCATGCAGAACAGCCAGCCTCAACCCTCGCGCCGCAAGTTCTTTGCCGGCGCAGCCACCGTCGGTGCCGCAGCAGCGGCTGTGGTGGCGCTTCCGGGGGTTGCCCCTTCTCTTGATGCGGCAGCAATCGAGCCCACTCGCGTGGCGCCCGAGAAGGGCGGCGGCTACCACCTGTCCGCCCACGTGAAGCAGTACTACAAAACCACCCAACTCTGACTACGGGGCGCCCATGTTGCTCACCAAGAAGTCGTCGCCCGCCGCGCCGGGCGCAGCGTCTGCGTCACCGTTCGTCCACAGCCTGCGCCGTGGTTTGTCCCAGGCCCTCCCCACCATGGACCGTCGCGCGTTCTTGCGCCGCTCGGGTCTCGGGGTCGGTGTCGGGATTGCTGCGTCGCAGCTGACGCTGGTCAAAAAATCCAACGCGGCTGAAGGCGCCAAGGTCGCCATCGGCGACAGCAAGATCGAGGTGCGCCGCACCGTCTGCACCCATTGCTCGGTGGGCTGCGCGGTCGACGCGGTGGTCGAAAACGGAGTGTGGGTGCGGCAGGAGCCCGTGTTCGACTCGCCGATCAACCTGGGCGCGCACTGCGCCAAGGGCGCGGCACTGCGCGAACACGGCCACGGCGAGTACCGCCTGCGCTATCCCATGAAGCTCGTGAACGGCAAGTACGAGCGCATCAGCTGGGACACGGCCCTGAACGAGATCACCGCCAAGATGCAGGAGCTGCGCAAGGCCAGCGGCCCGGACAGCGTGTACTTCGTCGGCTCGTCCAAGCACAACAACGAGCAAGCCTACTTGATGCGCAAGTTCGTGAGCTTCTGGGGCACCAACAACTGCGACCACCAGGCACGCATCTGCCACTCGACCACGGTGGCTGGCGTAGCCAACACCTGGGGTTACGGTGCGATGACCAATTCGTACAACGACATGCAAAACAGCAAGGTCGCTTTGTACATTGGCTCCAACGCCGCCGAGGCCCACCCCGTGAGCATGCTGCACATGCTGCACGCCAAGGAAACCGGCTGCAAGATGATCGTGGTGGACCCGCGCTTCACCCGCACGGCCGCCAAGGCCGACGAGTACGTGCGCATCCGCTCGGGCACCGACATCCCCTTCCTCTTCGGCCTGCTGTATCACATCTTCAAGAACGGCTGGGAAGACAAGCAGTACATCAACGACCGTGTCTATGGCATGGACAAGGTGCGCGAGGACGTGCTGGCCAAGTGGGCGCCCGACAAGGTCGAAGAAGCCTGCGGTGTTAAAGAGGACCAGATGTTCAAGGTCGCGCAGATGATGGCCATGGCCAAGCCGGCCACCATCGTCTGGTGCATGGGCCAGACGCAGCACACCATCGGCAATGCCATGGTGCGCGCCTCCTGCATCCTGCAATTGGCGCTGGGCAATGTGGGCAAGTCCGGCGGTGGCACCAACATCTTCCGCGGCCACGACAACGTGCAGGGCGCCACCGACGTGGGTCCCAACCCCGATTCGCTGCCGGGCTACTATGGCTTGGCCGAAGGCTCCTGGAAGCACTTCGCGGCCGTGTGGGGCGTGGACTTCGAGTGGATCAAGAAACAGTACGCGTCGCCCGCGATGATGACCAAGAGTGGCATCACCGTGTCGCGCTGGATCGACGGCGTGATGGAGAAGAACGAGCTGATCGACCAGGATTCCAACCTGCGCGGCGTGTTCTTCTGGGGCCATGCGCCCAACTCGCAAACCCGTGGCCTCGAGATGAAGCGGGCCATGGACAAGCTCGATCTGCTGGTGGTGGTGGACCCGTACCCGTCGGCCACCGCAGCCATGGCGGCCATGCCGGGCAAGGCCGAAGATCTGAATCCCAACCGCGCCGTGTACCTGCTCCCGGCAGCCACGCAGTTCGAGACCAGCGGGTCCGTGACAGCGTCCAACCGGTCGATCCAGTGGCGCGAGAAGGTGATCGAGCCGCTGTGGGAGAGCCGCTCGGACCACATGATCATGCACCAGTTCGCCGAGAAACTGGGCTTTGCGGCCGAGCTGTCCAAGAACTACAAGATGCAGAAGGTCAAGGGCATGGACGAGCCCGTGCCCGAGGACATCCTGCGCGAAATCAATCGCAGCGTCTGGACCATTGGCTATACGGGCCAGAGCCCCGAGCGCCTGAAGGCCCACATGCGGAACATGCACCTGTTCGATGTGAAGACCCTCAAATCCAAGGGCGGCAAGGACAAGGAAACGGGCTACGACTTTGGCGGTGATTATTTCGGCCTGCCCTGGCCCTGCTACGGCACACCCGAACTCAAGCACCCCGGCTCGGCCAACCTGTACGACACCTCCCGGCACGTCATGGACGGCGGCGGCAACTTCCGTGCGAATTTCGGCGTCGAGAAGGACGGAGTCAATCTGCTGGCGGAAGACGGATCGCACTCGGTAGGCAGCGAGATCACCACGGGCTACCCTGAGTTCGACCACGTGCTGCTCAAGAAACTGGGCTGGTGGGACGACCTCAGCGATGCCGAGAAAGCCAAGGCCGAAGGCAAGAACTGGAAGACCGACCCCACGGGCGCCATCATCCGCGTGGCCATGAAACATGGCTGCCACCCCTTCGGCAATGCCAAGGCCCGCGCCGTGGTGTGGAACTTCCCCGATGCGATTCCGCAGCACCGTGAGCCGCTGTACGGCACCCGGCCCGACCTGATGGCCAAGTACCCGACACACGACGACAAGAAGGCCTTCTGGCGCTTGCCCACGTTGTACAAGAGCGTGCAGGACAAGAACATCGCCGACAAGGTGCACGAGAAATTCCCGCTCATCCTGAGCTCGGGTCGCCTTGTGGAATACGAAGGCGGCGGCGAAGAAACCCGCTCGAACCCCTGGCTGGCTGAGCTGCAGCAGGAGGCCTTTGTCGAAATCAACCCCAAGACCGCAGCGGACCGAGGCATCCGCAACGGCGAGCGCGTGTGGCTGAGCTCGCCCACCGGCGCGCGGCTCAATGTGCAGGCGCTGGTCACCGAGCGCGTGGCGCCCGATACGGTGTGGATGCCCTTCCACTTCTCTGGGCGCTGGCAAGGCGCTGACATGCTGGCTTATTACCCCAAGGGCGCGGCACCCGTGGTGCGCGGCGAAGCCGTGAACACCGCCACCACCTATGGCTACGACAGCGTGACCATGATGCAAGAAACCAAAACCACGATCTGCAACGTGGAGCGCGCGTAGTCGCGCCGCGCAAGGAGAGACACATGGCACGAATGAAATTCATCTGTGACGCAGAACGCTGCATCGAATGCAACGGCTGCGTCACCGCCTGCAAAAACGAGAACGAGGTGCCGTGGGGCGTGAACCGCCGCCGCGTGGTCACGCTCAATGATGGTGTCCCCGGCGAAAAGTCGATCTCGGTGGCTTGCATGCACTGCAGCGATGCACCGTGCATGGCTGTGTGCCCCGTCAACTGTTTCTACCGCACCGAAGAAGGCGTGGTGCTGCACGACAAAGACGTGTGCATCGGCTGCGGCTACTGCAGCTATGCCTGCCCATTCGGCGCGCCGCAGTTCCCCTCGCAAGGCACGTTCGGCGTGCGAGGCAAGATGGACAAATGCACCTTCTGTGCTGGCGGCCCCGAAACCAATGGCAGCCAGGCCGAGTTTGAAAAGTACGGCCGCAACCGCCTGGCCGAGGGCAAGCTGCCCGCCTGCGCAGAAATGTGTTCCACCAAGGCTCTGCTGGCCGGCGACGGCGATGTGGTGGCGGACATCTTCCGCAACCGCGTGGTGCAGCGTGGCAAGGGTGCCGAGGTCTGGGGCTGGGGCACCGCCTACGGTTCACAACAGGGCGGCCAGCCTGCAGGGAGCAAGTCATGATGCAACGCACCTTGGGGATCGCGGCCGTGGCCTTCGCGCTGGCATCGCTGGCGGCCTGCGGCGAGAAGCCACAAACCGGTGAAGGCATTCGCAGCGATGCGGCGTCTTATGCCGGCACGGGTAGCAACTTCACCCAGCCCGGCTGGAAGGCCGGCGACAAGGCCAGTTGGGAGGCGCAGCTCAAGGCGCGCCAGCAGTACGGCCAGAACGAGTACACCCGCACCACCGCGAAGTGAGGCCTGCGATGAAACACATCCTGTGGTCATTGGCGCTGGCCGCCGGCGTGGCCTTCGGGCCGGCGCAGGCGCAAGCCCCGGCGGCGGACGCGGCCCCGGCCAGCCCGGCTGCGGTGTCCGCACCTGTGGCACCGACAACCGCGCCCGCCCCGGGCGGCATCCAGAGCCAGAACATCTTTCAGATCAAGCCCGACGCGAGCGCCGATCCGAAGTACGCGGAGCAGACCAACGGTGAGCGTGCCAAGGTCCAGCCCGGCAACAACGCTCCGATGTGGCGCCAGGTGGGGCAGGGCGTGACGGGCTACAGCAGCCTCCCCACGAGCCAGGCCCCAGAGGCCGGCAACCTGATCCAGCGTTTTGTGCAGTACCCCGGCTCGCGCGTGACCAACGCTGGCGAGGCATGGCGGCAGGTGCGCAACGACTGGATCGTCCCGTACGGTGGCTCGCTTGTGCTCATCGTGGCCGGTGCCATTGCGCTGTTCTACTGGCGCAAGGGCGCCATCAGGCTGCACGGTGCAGAGACCGGCCGCAAGATTGAGCGCTTCACTCCGTTCGAGCGCTCGGCCCACTGGGCTAACGCCATCGCCTTCGTGGCCCTCGCGGTGTCGGGCATCGTGATGGCGTTTGGCAAATTCTTCCTGCTGCCCATCCTGGGCAGTACGCTGTTCGGCTGGCTGGCTTACGCGCTCAAGAACATCCACAACTTCGCAGGCCCCCTGTTCGCAGTGTCGCTGGTCATCGTGTTTTTCACCTTCCTCAAGGACAACCTTCCGCGTAGAGAGGACGTCACCTGGATCGCCAAGGGCGGTGGGATGCTCTCGGGGCAAGAGGTGCCATCACACCGGTTTAACGCTGGCGAGAAAATCGTGTTCTGGGCCGGCGTGCTGGGCCTGGGCGTGATCGTTGTGGCCTCCGGGCTGGTGCTGGACAAGCTGATTCCCGGGCTCATCTACGAGCGCGGCACCATGCAGATTGCGCACATGGTGCATGCCGTGGCCACCGTGGTGATGATCATGATGTTCATGGGCCATATCTACATGGGCACCATCGGCATGCACGGCGCCTACAAGGCCATGAAGACCGGCTATGTCGACGACACCTGGGCCAAGGAGCATCACGAGCTCTGGTACGACGACGTCCAGGCGGGCAAGATCCCGCGCCAGCGCAGCACCGATGCGCCAGCGGTCGACGCAGCTGCAACGCCAACAGCGGGCCACCCCGCGCAGGTATGAGGTATCGCACCATGACGCATTTTTTCCGTTCGTCCCTGCTGGCCGTGTGCGCGGTCGGCGTCTGTACGCTGGCGTCTGCCAAGCTGCCCGCGCCGTCACCTGAAGCCGCTGCCAAGGCCGCCGAGGCTGCGGCCAAGACTGCGTGGGCCGGCAAGGTCGACAACTACAAGCTGTGCCTGGCCCAGGACAAGGTCGCAGCCCACTACCGCAAGACCCAGTCCGCGGCCAAGCCCGCCACGCCGACCACGGCTACCACGGCCGTCAGCGCCTCTGCGTGTGCGGACCCTGGGCCGTTCGCCTATACACCACCAGAAGCGAAACCTCTGGAGGCGTCAGGCGCCCACTCGCCACCTGGTACGGCCAGCAGCCCGCCCAGCACGGTCACGCCGGCCGCTGCGACGGCGTCAGCGCCCAAGTCCTGAGGCAGCCAATGGCTGACGGTTGACCGCTGACGGCGGCCCACCGGCCGCGTCAGCCCGCCGTCGCCAGCCCTTCGCCGCGGCCCGCAATGCCGATGCGCTTTGCGGGTGCCTGCGTATATTCCGCCCATGACCTCCCCCACCCCCGCGGCTTCTGCCGCCCCGCCATGGCCTCGCCTTACGCAGGCACCCGCAAAGCGCATCGGCATTGCGGGCCGCGGCGAAGGGCTGGCGA
>SDXZ01000142.1 GCA_004210805.1 Acidovorax sp. | reverse complement strand
TGGGAGGGGTGCCGGCGCTCAACGCCTACAGCTTTCTTTTTCGCAACGGCTGACGCGCCGCGCGAGGAGACGGAGCAGCAACGCCTGTGCCGGCTGGCCGGGCTGTCGTTGATCTGAGCACCTCTCCATTTTTTTTCCCCTTTGCATTCCCTCGGACCCGAGCACGCCGCCGGGTCCCGCCGCCATGGCACCGGGCCTTCCTCGGTCCATGGCGGGTGATCGAACTTCCGTGGTAGCGACAGGCCCTGGCGGGCCGCCAGAGCGAAACGAAGACTGGCGCATCCTGGACCCTGTCCGCAGGTAGCAATGGCTGAACACAACAGCCCTCATCCGAAGGATCGCCGAATGAACCGCTTGCCTCTGACGCGACGCACTGGCGTCGCCCTGTCCATCGCTGCGATCGCAGCCACAGCAGGACTGGGTTTATCGCCCCTGGCCCACGCCGACGGCTACCCCGCCAAACCCGTCCAGCTCATCGTGCCCTTCCCACCCGGCGGGGCGGTGGACATCGTGGGCCGGCTCATCAGCAAGAAGCTGGGCGAGCGCCTGGGCCAGGCGGTGGTCATCGAGAACAAGGCGGGTGCGGGCACCATCGTGGGCGCATCCTTCGTGGCCAACGCACCGGCGGACGGCTACACGCTGCTGATCAGCTCGGGCTCTACCTTCACCGTCAACCCCGCGCTCAACAACAAGCTGCCCTACGACCCGGTCAAGAGCTTCGAGCCCGTGGGCATGGTGGCGCGCGTGCCGCTCATCCTGCTGGCCCACCGCGATGTGCCGGTGAGCAATCTGAAGCAGCTGATCTCCGCGGTGAAGCGCGCGCCCGACAAGTTCTCGTACGGCTCGTTCGGCAGCGGCACCACCGGTCACTTCGCGGCCGAGCTGATGTGGTCGGCGACCGGCATCAAGCTGATGCACGTGCCGTACCGGGGCAGCGCACCCGCCATGAGCGACCTGATGGGTGGGCAGATCCCGCTCACCATCGACACGGTGGCCGCCGCGTTGCCGCAGCTCAAGGCCGGCAAGATCAAGGCCATCGTGGTCACAGGTGCCACACGGGCCACGCAGCTGCCCGACGTGCCCACGGTGGCCGAAAGCGGTTTTGCGGGCTTTGCCGCCGATTCGTGGTTGGCCGTGGTGGCGCCGCGCGGCCTGCCTGCCGATGCCAAGGCCAAGCTGGGAAAGGCACTGGCCGAGACCATGGCCGATGCCGAGATCCGCAGCAAGCTCATCGCCAGCGGGTTGGAGCAGGCCTACGCCAGCGGTGATGCCGTGGCGGCGCAGATCGAGGACGAGCTGCCGCGCATGCGGGCGGTAGCCCAGCGCGCGAACATCAAGGCGGAATGACACTGACCCCGGCCCGCGTGCGCCTTCGCGGGCCGGGGGCGAAGCAGCTTCAGAGCAGGCGCGCCACGTGCTCGCGCAACACGGCAGGCTGCACGTCGCGCGCAGCGATGGACGCGCCCACGTTCAGGCCCACCCGGCTGTAGAACCCGCGGCGAAACGGCCGCACCATGGCGCCGCCTTTTTCGATGCGGCTGAAGTACGAGCCCCACAGGTTGGTCAACGCCATGGGGATCACGGGCGCCTCGACGCCCTCTTCGCGCGCACGCTCGATGATCTTCATGATGCCGCCCTTGAACTCCTGCAGCTGGCCGTCCTTGGTGATACCGCCTTCGGGGAAGATGGCCAGCAGGTCGCCCTCACGCAGCACCTGGGCCGCACGCTCGAAGGCCGCGTCGTAGGTGGCGGGGTCTTCCTTGTACGGCGCAATCGGGATGGCCTTGGCGAGGCGAAACAGCCAGCCGAGCACCGGCACGCGGAAGATGCGATGGTCCATCACGAAATAGATCGGCCGTGGGCTGGCGGCCATGAGCAGCACCGCGTCGATAAAGCTCACGTGGTTGCACGCCAGGATGGCCGCGCCGGTGGTGGGCAGGTTTTCGTCGCCCTGCACCTTGAAGCGGTACACGAAGCGCGACGACATCCAGGCCACAAAGCGCAGCAGGTATTCGGGCACCAGCATGAAGATGTAGAACGCCACCACCGCATTCGCCAGGCCTACGAACAAAAAGATCTGCGGCACCGTGAAGCCCGCGCCCAGCAGCGCACCGGCGATGAGCGAGCTGGCAATCATGAACAGCGCGTTCAGGATGTTGTTGGCTGCGATGATCCGGGCGCGGTGCGTGGGCTGGCTGCGCATCTGGATCAGTGCGTACATCGGCACGCTGTACAGGCCCGCGAACAGGCTGAGCAGCGCCAAGTCGAGCATCACGCGCCAGTGCTGGCTCTGCGCGAGGAAGGCGCCAAGGCCCATGATTTCCGACGGTGGCAGGCTGCGCGCCGCGAAGTACAGGTCGATAGAAAAAACGCTCATGCCAATGGCGCCCAGTGGCACCAGGCCGATCTCGACATGGCGGCGCGAGAGCACCTCGCACAGCAGCGAGCCAATGCCAATGCCGATGGAGAACACCACCAGCAGCAGCGATGCCACCTGCTCGTTGCCGTGCAGCACCTCCTTGGCCAGGCTCGGAAACTGACTCAGGAACACCGCGCCGAAGAACCACATCCAGCTGATGCCCAGCAGCGAGCGGAACACCACGACGTTCTCGTGCGCGAGCTTGAGGTTGCGCCAGGTTTCGGTGAAGGGGTTCCAGTTGATGGTGAGCCCCGGGTCGGTGGCGGGCACCGACGGGATGAATTGCGCCACCGCGCGCCCGATCAGCGCGGCCACCACACATGCCACGGCCACCGTGGTGTGGCCAATGCCAGGCAAAGCGACCAGCAGCCCGCCCGCCACATTGCCCAGCAAGATGGCCACGAAGGTGCCCATCTCGACCATGCCGTTGCCGCCCGTCAGCTCGCGCTCGCTGAGCACCTGCGGCATGTACGCGAACTTCACCGGCCCGAACAGCGTGGAGTGCACGCCCATCAGGAAGGTGCACAGCAGCAGGATAGGCACGTTGCCCGCAATGAACCCGCCCGCTGCCACCAGCATGATGGCGATCTCCAGGTTCTTCACGAAGCGGATCATCTTCGTCTTGTCGTACTTGTCGGTGAGCTGGCCCGATGTGGCCGAGAACAGCAGGAACGGCAGGATGAACAGCGCGCCGATCACCAGCCCCGCCATGGCGGGCGGCAGCCACGACACGCTGAGCTGGTAGGTCACCATCACGGTGAACGCGAACTTGAAGAGGTTGTCGTTGGCCGCGCCCGAAAACTGCGTCCAGAAGAACGGGGCAAAGCGGCGCTGGCGCAGCAGGGCAAACTGGTTCGGGTCCTCATGCCCGTGGGCCGGCGCGCTGGCGGTATGCGCCAGCGCCGCGCGCTGCGCCACGCTGGTGGGGGTCGTCTCGGGGTTCATGCGTTTCTCCTCGTGTCCGATGGGTCTGCAGTGGCTGCTGCTATGTGTTGGTATGGCCCGGCGCGCGGCGAGAGGCTTGTGGGCCCTCCTCTTGTGGATCCGCGTGCGACTCCCACGGTGTGGGCGCCATTCTGCCCGGACACCGTGGCAAGGGTGGTGCCCACCGTGGGGTTGTGGCGCAAAGCCTCCACGGCCATCAGCACGGGCCATGCGGCACCGGCGGCAAACACGTGCTTGAGGCTGTGGCCCGACACCCACTGCGCCGTCGCATCAAACACGGAATGGTCTGCGGCCTCGAACAGCTTGGCCAGCGCATACATCGCGATCACCGCGCCCAGGTGCACAGGCAACGCCCCGGCACGCCGCGGCAGCAGGGCCAGCACCAGCACGACGACCATGCCGCCCAGTTGCAACACCGCCCAGGGCAGCAGGTTGCCGGTGTGCGCCCACAGCAGCACCGCGGCTGTGCCCGCCAGCAACACCAGGCCGGCCGCGGCCCAGCCCGCCCTGAGGCTCACGCGGCCGGCTGCGGCCAGGCCCAGCAGGCCCGCAAACGGCAGCACCATGCCCAACCGGTCCCACAGCAGGCCTGCATCGTTGGGCAACGCGTGGTACAGGCTCGAGCCGGCCGCGGTACAGACCAAGCCGGCAAAAAACAGTGTTGCGCAGGCACGGGAGGCCGCATCCATAGCGCGCCGCTCCACCCCGCGCAGCCACACCAGGCCCCACACGCCGGCCACCGCAAAGGGCAGATTGCTCAGCACATCGAGCGCGCACGGAATGCCCCACAACGCGCGCTGGTCGGCAAAGGCGTGCTGGTGCGGGCTGGCGGGCAGCGTTGGGGAGAGGCCTGCGAGGGCCAACATCAGCAGGGCCAGCCAGAGCAGGGCGACCTCTGCGCGCGCGAGACCGGCGGGGCGCTGGCGCAATGGGAATGGGGCAAGGGTCATGGCGATGAAGGAGCCCGTGGGCCGTGGTGAGGGATGCCGCGCAGTGTCTGCAGCGCCCGGCGCGCCCAGCGCAAAAAGTGCTCCAAAGGGCCACCCGGAGCACTTCAGGTACTGATAATCGATACCCATGAGCACCACCGCCGACCTCGTTGCCGCCCTCAAGAAGGAACTCAAAAGCGCCCAGATGACCTATGCCGACTTGGCAGATGCGCTGGGCATGGCCGAATCCAGCGTCAAGCGCATGCTGGCCAAGGGCGACATGCCGCTGTCGCGCATCGACGCGATCTGCCGCGCGCTGGCGCTGGACTTTGCCGACCTGGCGCGTCGCGTGGCCGACAGCCAGCCCCTGCTCAAAGAGCTGGCGCAGGAGCAGGAGCGCGCCGTGGTGGCCGACAAGAAGCTGCTGCTGATGGCGATTTGCGTGCTCAGCCAATGGACGCTGGAGCAGGTGACCACCACCTACCGCCTGTCTGAAGCCGAGGGCATCAAGTACCTGGCGCAGCTTGACCGCATCGGCATCATCGAGCTGCGGCCGCTGAACCGCTACCGTTTGAAGCTCGCCAAGACCTTCCGCTGGCGGCCCCACGGCCCGGTGATGAACTACTTTCGCGAGCACGCGCTGCTGGATTATTTTGCCGGCGGCTTCGACGGTGCCGGCGAAGGCGTGCTGCTCGTACACGGCACCATCAGCCGGGGCCTGGCGCCCGCCTTCATGGAGCGCATGCAGCGCGTGGCGCAGGACTTTGCGCAGCAGCACCTGGCCGACCAGAAGCTGCCGCCGCGGGAGCTGGAGGGCTACACCTTGCTGCTGGCGATGCGCAGTTGGGAATTCGAAGCGTTCACGGGGATGCGGAGGCTGCCCCTCTAAAAAGCCGCTGTGTGGCTCTCTCCCTGGGAGGGAGCGGCGCGGCGTTGGGGCGCTTGGCTTGTGTCGCTCGTTGGAGATCGGGCGATGCCATCGGATCTTGAGCCATTGCTATTTTATTGATAGCAATAAATGCTTATCCAATAAGCGCTATCGGCAAAAAACACTGAATTTTTTATGTTCGTAGCCGATTCCACAGCGTCAGAAGTAAAAGAAACTTGACATCGGCATCGCTGCGGCAGGACAATTTGTAAAGCAAACTTTACTTCTTGAGGCCCGCATGAACGAACTTCCCCCTCCCCTAGAACAAATCAGGTACCTGGCCAAGGTGCTCGCCGGCCTGCTCGTGGTGATCCTGCTGGGCCTCGCCAGCCTGGAGCTGGCGCACTTGCCGCTGGCGTCGGGCCGGTGGGCGGCGGGGCTGCTGGCGGCGGCGAGTGGTCTGTTGGCATGGCTGGGCTATCGCCGCTACCGCCAGCTGGACGAACTGCAGCGCCAGATGCATGGCCGCGCCTGCCAATGGGCGGTGGGGCTGGCGCTGGCCATGCTGCTGGTGGTGTCCGCGGTACAGGCCTTGGGCATGGCCCCTGCGGTGCACCCGCTGGCCGTAGCCGCCGGGCTGATCGCCGCCTGGGGCCTGGGCCTGTGCATTACCCACCACCGGGTGAGCTGAGCATGGCCCGCGTGTTGGTGACCGGCGCGGCCGGATACCTGGCGTCGTGGATCGTGAAGCTGCTGCTGGAGCAGGGCCACACGGTGCACGGCACGGTGCGCAGCCTGAAAGACGGGCGCAAGGTCGCGCACCTGCAGCGCCTGGCGCAGGCGCATCCCGGCCAGCTCATGTTGTTTGAGGCCGATCTGCTCGGCGCACAGGGCTTTGACGCTGCGATGCAGGGTTGCAGCGCGGTGCTGCACACCGCTTCGCCCTACAAGCTGGGGCCTTCGGCCGACCCCGAGCGCGAGCTCATCGCCCCCGCCGTGACGGGCACGCGCCATGTGCTGGATGCGGCCAGCCGCACGGCGAGCGTGGAGCGCGTGGTCATCACCAGCAGCATCGTGGCGATGTTCGGCGACAGCGACGAGCTGCAATCCCGCCCGGGGCATGTGCTCAACGAAAAGGACATCAACCGCACGTCGACCGCGCAAAGCAATCCTTACGCGCTCTCCAAGACGCGCGCCGAGGCCCTGGCCTGGGATCTGCAGGCACGGCAAAAACGCTGGTCGCTGGTGAGCGTGCACCCGGGCGCGATCTTTGGCCCTTCGCTGTCGCAGCGCGACGATGCCACCAGCGTGCAGCTGCTGCGCCAGTTTCTAGACGGGTCCTTCCGCCAGGGCGTGCCGCCGCTGTGGCTGGGCACGGTGGATGTGCGCGACGTGGCGCAGGCGCACGTCAGCGCCGCGCTGCAGCTGGCAGCATCGGGCCGCTATTTGGTGGTGGGTGAAAGCCTGCGCCTGCTGGAGATCGCGCAGCGCCTGCGCCAGAGCCACCCGGACCGCAGCGCCAAGCTGCCCACCAAAGAGGTGCCCCGATGGCTGATGTGGCTGATTGCGCCGATGGCCGGCATGACGCGCAGCTACGTGCGCCACAACGTGGGCCATCCGCTGCAGTTCGACACCACACGCAGCCAGGCCGAGTTGGGCGTCCGCTACCGGCCGGCCAGCGCCACGCTGGGCGAGCACGTGGCGCAGCTGGTGGCCGATGGCCTGGCGCCGGACTGAGGCAACCCGCATGCACAACCACGTCAAGGCCCTGCGGCAAGACCGCGGGATGACCCAGCAAGCCCTGGCCGACGCGCTGGGTGTGAGCCGCCAGACGGTGCACTCGATCGAAGCGGGCAAATACGACCCCAGCCTGCCCCTGGCCTTCAAGATCGCCAAGGTGCTCGGGCAGACGATCGAGCAGCTGTTTGTGCCCGAGGACTGAGCCGCAGCCGGGCGCGCGGGGCGGAGGTGTTTGCACCTTCTCCGGGCCCATCCTTCGATACCATTGACTCTTTAATGAAAATTCACTATTCTTTAAATCATTGATTAAACGATTTTAAAGATACCAAAGTGAAAACCACCCGCCAGCAGCAAGACGCCACCCGCCGCCAGATCGTGGCCAGCGCGGTGGACCTGATGACCCGCCAGGGCTTCGACGGCACGACGATGAAAGACATCGCGCGCGCCGCCGGCATTGGCGACGCCACGATCTACAAATACTTCCCGACCAAGGACCGCATCGTGCTGGGCTACCTGGACGACGTGGCCCACCAGGCGCTGGCCGACACGCTGCAGACGCCGGGATTTGCGGGCTATCAGCTGCAGGAGAAGCTCCAGCGCCTGACCGACGCCGTACTGGAGCGGCTGCTGGCCGACCGCGAATTTGTGGCCCAGGTGCGCACTCTGGCGCGGCGCTCGCCGCTGTCGATGCTGGCGGAACCCCTGGCGGCACGGCAAAGCCTGCGCGAGGCCGTCGCCAGCTTTCTCGAAGCCGCCGAGGCCAGCGGCGAGATCGAGCCCTGTGACTTCAAGGGCCTGGCGGGCGGGCTGTACACCGACTACCTGGCCGGTGTGGTGACGTACTGGCTGGCCGACACGTCGGACGAGTTTGCCGACACCACGCAGCTGGTGGACCTGTCGCTGGGGGTGCTGGTGCAGGCGCTGCGCGGCGGGCTCGTCAACCGCGTGCTGCAGCTCGGTGGCTTTGTGCTGCGCAGCCAGATGGCCCGCATGGTGCAGCACAGCAGTGGCCTGATGGGCATGCTGCAGCTGGCCAAACAGGCGATGGCCAGTGCGCCGCCCGGCCCTGCGCCCGCCTACAAGGCAGCCGCTGAAACATCCCCCTCGCCGGAGCCTGCAACACCGCCGCGCGCGCCGCGCAAATCCCGCGCTGCCAGCCCGGCAACCGCTGCAAAGCCCGCGGCCACGCCACGCAAGAGGAAGTCCGCATGACCACCGCCCACACCGTGCGCGAGGTCCAGGTGCCCGCTGGCACGGTCATCCATGCCACCTTGCACAACGCGGATTTTTTTGACGCCTTCACAACGGCCGACCCTCGCCCCACCACCAGCGCACTGCAGACCTGGCTGGATGTGGTGGCCCGGACACCGCGGTGGACGGAGCAACTTTTGGCAGTCCGCAACAAGCTGGTACGGCTGGTGGGCCTCAAGGGCGTGGGGCAGTTGCAGGACGTACATCCGCCTGCCAGCGGAACCTCCCCGTCCGATGCGCGCAGCTACCGCGTCGGAGACCAGGTGGGCATCTTCCTGATCCGCCATTTGAGCGACACGGAAGTGGTGATGGGACAGGACGACAAACACCTGGACGTGCAGGTCTCGCTGACCAAACACGCGCAGCCTGGCAGCGCCCCCACGGTCGTCATCAGCACCGTGGTGCATATCCACAACACGCTGGGCCATGCCTACATGGCCGTCATCACGCCGTTTCATCGCCGCATCGTGCAGGTCATGCTGCGTCAGTTGGCCACGTCACACCATGGCGCGCGCTGACGCGCCGCGCACCGGCCGCCTGGCGCGCGGCACCATCACGGGCCTGGCGGCGGCGCGGATCGGCATGGCCCAGCTGGGGCACCGTGTGCGCACGCCGTCTGCCCAGGCGCAGGCCGACCACGAGGCCGCCCTGGGCCGCATCCTTTTTGGCGCCTTGGGCCAGCTGCGGGGCTCGGCGCTCAAGGTATCGCAGCTGCTCAGCATGCACCCGGGCCTGCTGCCCGACGGCGTGCGGCAGGAGCTGGCGCGCGCCCACCACCAGGCACCACCGCTCAACCGCGCGCTGGTGGGGCGCGTGTTCCGCCAGGCCTTCGGCCAGGAGCCCGAGGCGCTGTTCGACCAGTTCGATCCCACTGCCTTCGCCGCCGCCAGCCTGGGCCAGGTGCACCGCGCCCAGCTGACGGGCCACGGCACGGTGGCCGTCAAGGTGCAGTACCCCGGCATTGCCGCCACCATTGCCAGCGACATGCAACTGATGCGCACTGCACTGCGCGCCCTGGCCCACACCGACATGCCCCTGCCCGCCAACACCGTGGTGGACAGCGTGATGACGGAGATCGAAGCCACGCTGCTGCGCGAGGTGGACTACCTGCAGGAGGCCGAGCAGCTGCAATGGTTTGCGCAGCACGCGGCTTTGCCCGGCGTGGTGCTGGCGCAGCCCATCCTGTCGCACACACGGGCCCAGGTGCTCACGCAGCAGTTTTTGCCGGGCCAGCACCTGCAGGCCTGGCTGGCCACGCAGCCCACACAGCAGCAACGCGACCTGGCCGGGCAGCACCTGTGGGACTGGTTCATGCATTGCATCTTTGTGCTGGGCCGGGTGCATGCCGATCCGCACCCTGGCAACTTTCTGTTTGCGCCCGATGGCACAGTGGGCGTGCTCGACTTTGGCTGCACCCGCAGCCTCTCCGCCGGGTTTCTGGCGCAGGTGACACAGGCATGGTCCGCACTGCTGCGCGCGCCCACCGACCCACAGCGAGACGCGCTGGTGCTGCAGGCCTACCAGGCACTCGGACTCGTCAATGCCGGCCTCACCGTGCCGGATTACACCGCCGAACTCGCGCCCGCACTGGCAGACATGCAGGCCTGGCAGATGGAGCCCTTCACGCAAGCGGTTTTCGATTTCGGCGCCAAGACGCCGCCCCCTATCACCGCCGGCCGCCACCAACGCGTGCTGGGCGAGCACCTGGCGCAAGTGCCCGGCGAGATGCCCGCGTTCGAGCGCATGTGGATGGGCCTGATGCACCTGCTCACGGGGCTGGGCGCGCGGGTCCACACGCGTTGCCCCGCCCTTCTTCACAGGAACCCATCCCCATGACCATCACCCTGACAAGCCTGCCCCCCCATCGCACTGCAACGCCACTTCGCAACCGCTGGAAGGGCCTGTGGATGCTGGCCGTGGCGCTGCTGCACACGCTGTATGCCGCCGTGGTGTTTCCGACCCAGCTGCAAGAGATCGTGCGGCGCGGCGTTTTCAACAGCGTGCAAAAAGACCCGGCCGTGGGCGCCGTGGTCTGGTTTGTACTGTTTGGCGTTTTGTTCGCGTTGCTGGGCTTGGCCATGCTGCTGATCGAACGCAACGCGGCCGTGGAGCCAGCCCCGCTGCGGGCGCTGGGCGCCGGGTTGTTGGCCCTCACGGTGCTGGGCATTGTGCTCATGCCTGCTTCGGGCTTCTGGCTGGCGCTGCCACCCGCGCTGGCGCTGTGCGCAGCGCGGTCGCTGGCGCCCGCCTCCCCCGTCTGATTGGAAAGGCCCGCTCCATGAACATCCTTTTCGTGAGTGCCGCCGGGGTGCTGGCGCTGGTCGCCCTGGCCCATTCGGTGCTGGGTGAAATTTTGGTCTTCCGCAGCCTGCGCGTGCAGGGTGTGGTGCCCACCGCGGGCCGCCCGGTGCTGCGCGAGCCGCAGGTGCGCATCTTGTGGGGCACATGGCATCTAACCACCGTGCTGGGGCTCGCTTTCAGCGCCCTGCTCTGGCGCCTGGGAACGACCCCGTGGAACGACGCCACGCTGGCTGCCTGGGTGGCCGATGTAGCGGGCATTGCGACACTGGCCAGCGGCCTGCTGGTGTTTTTTGCCACGCGCGGCCGGCATCCCGCCTGGGTGCCACTGCTCGCGGTGGCGGCACTCGTGTGGTGGCTCGGGCAACAACACTTCACAAGACTTCGCAAAGCGCCTACACCGTCTTGACACCAGAAGCGCACTATGAAGGCTCCGGTTCCGCAAGGAATCATCTTGAGGAGATCTTCATGGCTCGCAACGCACTCGCCGCTGTTTCCATCGCCCTGCTGTCGCTGGGCGCTGCCACGGCGGCCCAGGCCCAGATCAACGGCACCGTTGTCATCCAGTCGGGGCAGCCGCAGCAGTATTACCCGGCCACCCCGATGGTCGTGCAGTACGGCCCCCCGCCCGCACCCCGCTACGAAGTCGTTCCTGCACCACGCCGCGGCATGGTCTGGGTCCCAGGCCACTGGGAATGGAGCGGCAACCGCCACGTGTGGCTGCAGGGCCACTGGGTGAAGGCCCGCCCCGGCTACTACTACCGCGAACCCCGCTGGGAAGAGCATGGCGGCCGCTGGCAAATGCGCAGCGGTGGCTGGGACCGCGATGGCGACGGCATCCCCAACCGCTATGACCGCGACCGCGACGGTGATGGCGTCCCGAACCGCTACGACCGCGACCACCACGGCCGCGATCGCGACCACGACGGTGTGCGCAATCGCCACGACCGTGACCGCGATGGTGACGGCGTGCCCAACCGGTATGACAGCCGCCCGGACAACCCCCGTCGCAACTGAGCGGTAGAGCAGGCCGGCCAAGCCCGCAGGGGTCGAACCCGCGGGCGCAACTCCCAAGGCCAGGCCTTTGGGTGGCCCTGCCCACACCGCCCACAGAGGACTTTCCCCACCGAAAAAAGAGGAGATCACCATGATTCGAAACACACTCACCGCCGTATCCATTGCAACCCTGGCACTGTGCGCACTTGCGCCAGCGCAGGCCGCGACGCCGGGCACCGTCGTCGTCCAGTCTGACCGGGGCTACCAGCAGACGCAGACCTACCAGGTCATCCCCGCACCCCCGCCTCCGCGCCGTGAAGCGACGCCCCGCGCACGCCGCGGCCAGGTGTGGGAAGAAGGCCATTGGCAATGGCGTGGCAACCGCTACCAATGGGTGCGCGGCCACTGGGTGCAGGCGCGCAATGGGCACCAGTACCGCCAACCCCACTGGGTGGAGCGTGACGGCCGCTGGGAATTCCAACGCGGTGGCTGGGACCGCAATGACCGCGATGGCGACGGCATCTCCAACCGCAATGACCGCGACCGTGACGGCGATGGCGTTTCCAACCGCCGCGACAGCCAGCCGAACAATCCACGCAGCAATTGATTGCTGATAGGTGTGTGCAACGGCCCTGGCCCTAGGTCAGGGCCGTTGCTCGTTCTACGTCAGGCGAGCTTCAACTCGGCGTGGCCCAGGCCCGGGAAATCGGCCACCACCGTGGTGCCCGGCGCCACCAAAATCGTGCCGGTGCACGACCCGGTCGTCACCCATTGGCCCGCCTGCAATCCGCCCAGGCTGTGCGCACCCCCATTGGCCAGCCAGGTGAGCAGGCGCAGCGGGTCGCCCGCCGGGTTGTTCCACCCTGCAGATTGCGCTGCCACCGCTCCATTGATCGTCAGCACCACGGACTGCGCCATCGCGTCCAGGGCCTCCACGTCCTCGGTGCCAGAGCCCACGATGAGCGCACCGTGGCATGCCTGGTCGGCCAGGCGGCTCCATTCGTCTTGTTGCCCCCAGGCCGCATAGCGGGTGTCGCACACCTCGATGCCCGCACGCACAGACCCGACAGTCGCCAGAACTTCGGCGGGGCTGTAGGGCGCGGCCCGCGGAGGGAGGTCTGCGCGCAGCCCGTACACCCACTCGGCTTCCACCCCCAGCACCGCGAACCCTGCCGTGGGCAAGCGCACTGCGCCGTCGCCCGCCGCCACCCAGACCGAATCGCGCGTGAGTGCTGCCCGCGCGGGCAGCGCCTGGTGCGAGGCCGCACCAACCTTCCAGCCCGCAATCTCCCCGCGCTCGCGCACCACCAGGTCCTGCACCGCATATGCCTGAACCACGTCGCGCGGGCGCAGCGCCGCGGGCAGGTCGAGCGGGCGGGGCATGCGCCCCTGGCGCGCCATTGTGATCACGGCGGCGCTGGCAAATGGGTCGAAGGGATCGAAGGCGGTATCGGGCATGGGGAAACCAGTTTGCGGACGGACGGAACGGCAAATTATGGCCAACAGGCCGGTTCCACCATCAGCAACGATTGCGGCCCATTAGCGCTGCAGGCCCATGTTTTGCGCTGGGGCCGCTCCTAGAATGGCCCTCGCAGGAGAGCAGCGGCAGGCGCCACGCCCACCGCTGCACCGAAGGCGCAAACTCCCATACACGCTCAGGTCCCGTACTGCACCATTCATCAAAGCCGTCTGGAGAGCCGCCCCAACCGCCATCGGCGTTGTGGCGCACCGAAGGAGCAAACCGCACGCCATGTGGGCGCGGCGGTGAATCTCTCAGGTACCAAGGACAGGGGGAGCGGCAGCTTGGCAGACGCGCGCCAGCTGCATTGCTATTATTTTCATAGCTGCTCACGCATGTCTATCAAGCGCTAGCCCTCTATAAGGCTAAAAATGCGCGTGATTGTTCTCGGCGCCGGCTTGCTCGGCGTCACCTCGGCTTATTTCCTTTCGCAGCTCGGCCACGATGTGACCATCATCGACCGCCAGGGCGCGCCGGGCGCCGAAACCAGTTTTGCCAACGGCGGGCAGATCTCGGTCAGCCACGCCGAACCCTGGGCCAACCCGAGCGCGCCGCTCAAGGTGCTGCAGTGGCTGGGCAAGGAAGATGCGCCGCTCTTGTTTCGCCTGCGCGCCGACATGCGCCAATGGCTCTGGGGCCTGGCCTTTCTGCGCAACTGCACGCCGGCGCGCACGCGCCATAACATCGAGCAGATCGTGAGCCTGGGCACCTACAGCCGCAACGTGCTGCAGCAGCTGCGCGCCGCCACTGGCATGGAGTACGACCAGCGCACGCAAGGCATCCTGCACTTCTATACCAACGCCCAAGAGTTCGACGGCGCCCTGGCCCCGGCCGAGCAGATGCGCGCCCTGGGCTGCGAGCGCCAGGTCATCAGCGCCGGCGAGGCGGTGCGCATTGAGCCAGCCCTCGCCCACATCCGTCCGCAGCTGGCGGGTGCCACGTACACGGCCGAAGATGAATCGGGCGATGCCAACCAGTTCACGCGCGAGCTGGCCCGGTTGTGCGAGGCCGCGGGCGTGCAGTTCCGCATGGGCCACCACATCACCGCGCTGCGCGAGGCCGGTGGCAACATCGACCATGTGGAAGTGACCAACGCCGAGGGCCGTTTCGAGCGTGTGCAGGGTGATGCCTTCGTGCTGGCCATGGGCTCGTTCAGCCCGCTGCTGGCCCAGCCGCTGGGCATCCGCCTGCCGATCTATCCCGCCAAGGGCTATTCGGTGACCATGCCGGTCAAGGATGCAGCCAAGGCCCATCAGGTGAGTCTCACGGACGATGAGTTCAAGCTCGTCTTCTCGCGCTACACCAGCGAACGCGGCGGCGACCGTTTGCGCATTGCAGGCACCGCAGAGCTCAACGGCTACGACCGGCACCTGAACCAGGTGCGCTGCGACGCCATCGTGCGGCGGGTGGAGCAGCTCTTCCCTGGCGCGGGCGACGCCAGCCAAGCCCAGTTCTGGACCGGCCTGCGCCCCGCCACGCCCAGCAATGTGCCGCTGATCGGCAAGACGAAGGTGGCCAACCTGTTCCTCAACACCGGCCACGGCACGCTGGGCTGGACGCACGCCTGCGGCTCGGGCCAGGCGATCGCGGACATCGTGAGCGGGCGCGCGCCGCAGGTGGACTTTGACTTCCAGGGGATGGAGCGCAGCCCGCGCCCGGCGGCGCTGCTGCCCTCGCGCACCGCGGCCTGAGCGCAGCTGCCAGGCCAGGGGCCCGTCTACTTACTTGGCGGCCCCTGTGGCCTGCGCCACGAAGCTCGCCACGGCGCGCATGTCCTTGTCGCTCATGCGCTCCGCATACGAGGGCATCACGCCGATGCCCGCCTTCAGCGCGCGCAACACCCGCGCTGCGTCGGGCTTGAGCTCATCGAGCACCGGGCCCACCTGGCCTTCGGCACCCGCGGCCTGCAGCGTGTGGCACACGGCGCAGGCCGGCTGGATCTTGGTGAACAGCTCCTTGCCACGGGCCAGCTCGGCGGCGTCGGCGGCCCAGCCGGCGCCCGTCCACAGCAGCAGACTCGACATGACCGCCAGCGCAGGGATGCGCAAGTGCTTGGCACCGGCACGCCCCGATACCAGCGCTTCAGACGGAAGCGTCATCACGCGACCGTGACGGTAACGGCGTGGTCGCGCCAGCTGGCGTTGTTGTAGCCGCCCAGGTTTTCCTCGCGCTGCTCGGCCTGCACCATGCCCGCCATGTCGGTGGCGCGGCTGGCCAGCACATGGGTGCCCGCACCCAGTTGCACCGGCAGCACGAACTGGCGCCAGGCGAACTTGCCCAGGTCGGGGCCGATGAGGCGCGCGGCCTGCCAGGTCTTGCCGCCGTCCACCGACACCTCCACGCCCTTGACGGCCTGCGTGCCACCAAAGGCCACGCCGTGCACCTGGACCAGGCCGGCCTTGAGGGTGCCCTTCTCGGGCAAGGGGCCGTTGATCCAGGACTTCACACCCATCTCCCACACCGAGGGCTGATCGGGCGCGGCCTTGGAGCCCGGTGGCGACATGCGGTAGCCGTGCGACATGATGCGCGCCTGCGACTGGGCGCTGGTGAACGCCACGCGCTGGACGTACTTGATGTTGTTGACGCCCTGGTAGCCCGGCACCACCAGCCGCAGCGGACCGCCGTGCGCCAGCGAGATGGGCTCGCCGTTCATCTCCCAGGCCAGCAGCGCGTCGTCGGTGGCCTTGACGGGCACCGAGCGCTCCACCACCACCGACAGCGGGTCCACGCCCTCGGGCAGCTTCTCGCCACCCGTGCCGGTCAGGTACACCGCGCCATCGGCCAGCCCGCCCAGAGCGGCCACCACGTTGCGCAGCGGGACGCCGCTCCACACCACGCAGCCGGCAGCGCCGACGGCCCACGGCGTGCCGCTGGGCTTGCTGGGGAAAAAGCCGCGCCCGTTGCCCGAGCACTGCAGCACAGTGGCGACGGTCTCCACGCCCAGGGTCTTGAGCTCGGCCAGCGTGATGCTGCGCGGGTTCTTCACACCTTCGATGGCCACGGTCCAGGCGTCGCGGTTGTCCAGGATGGCCGCGTCGGGCGCGGGCAGGTTGTTGCGCACGTACAGCTGGTTCGAGGGCGTGATCACGCTGGTGCCGAACGCGGAGCGCTTGGTCTCCAGCGTGCTGCTGCTGTGCACGATAAGCGCATCGGAAGACTTCCACACCGCGTAGGCAGGCAATGGCTTGGGCGCCACGGCCTGGGCTGCGGCACGCCCGCTCCAGCCGGCAAGGCCCAGGGCACCCAGGGCGGCGGCGCTCCCGGCCAGCAGGTGTCGGCGCGGGAGGGTCATGGAATCTTTCATGGGTTCAGTCTCCGAGAAGTTGTAAGTCGCACCACACAAACAGCAACACGCCCGGCCTTGCGCCGACGCTTTCCAGGTCACCGATCTGCAGACGGAAGCCGCATTCTGTCGGCTATGTCGCACCGCAACCGGGAAGCGCATTGTCAACAGATGTAATAGTGATAAGCATATGGAAACATTCGTGCGGGCCCGCACCCGCTGGGGCATATTCGCTTTCCAAATAAGGGAGGGCGATATGTACCGCCAAGGGAGTCACATCGGGTTCAGGTTCTGCGCATCGCTGCTGCTGGCCGGCGCAGCGTTCAGCACCCAGGCACAGCTCACGGCCCTGGTGGCCGTAGAGCCCACTGCCAAGAAGGCAGCGAATACGATCCTGCGCAGCGCGGCGGAAGCGGGCCTGTCGAAGGCGGCAGGCCAGAGCGTCACGGTGGCCACGAGCGAAGACCTCTCCGATGTGATGCGCGCCACGCGCAGTGCAGGCTTTGACATCTTCATCGGCCCGCCACAGGTGGCCGCCTCCGCGCTGCAGCGGGGGTACGAGCTGGTGGGCACCACGCAAAAATCGGACAAGTACCTGTTGGTGGGCCTGCAGCAGGTGGACACCGTGGCCGCCATGAAAGGCCGCCGCCTGTACTTGCCGCAGCAGGATTCCGTCTACACCTACATGGCGCGCGGCATGCTCAACGAGGCAGGGCTGTCCTTTCAGGACCTGCGCTCCGTGCAGTACGAGAAATTCCCGCAGGCGGGCCTCACCGCGCTGACGCTGGGCTCTGCCGACGCCACGGTCGTGCGCGAGGACGAATGGGCCGAGTGGGCCGCTGCCCACCCCAAAACAGCGCGTGTGCTGGCTGCGTCGCAACCGGTGCCGGGCGGCTTCTCGGTGGTGGTGAAGAAGGACCTACCGGCCGAGACGCGCAGCAAGCTCGCCCAGTGGTTCGGCACGTCGTCCACCGGCGTGGGCTTGCCCACCGTGGCGGTGCGGCCTGAAAGCAGCGAATACCGGCGCCTGGCCGAGCTGGGCCTTTTCACACCCAGCAGCCTGCCGGGTGTGAACCGCGTCAGCGCCAAGGAGGCCCGCGACCTCCTGGCGCGCGGCGCGATGCTGGTGGATACGCGCACCGAAAAGGAATACAAGGCCAAGCGCATCCGCGGCGCCGTGTTTGCGGCCTATGTGGAAAAGAGCCTCAAGGACGTCGCCTTCAACGCCGCCCAGGACGACTTCCAGTCGCTCGACAAAGTGCCTCAGCTGGACAAGGCCAAGCCGGTGATCTTTGCCTGCAACGGTGCCGAATGCTGGAAGTCGTACAAAGCGGCCAAGGTCGCCACGGCGAAAGGCTTCACCTCGGTGTACTGGCTGCGCGGCGGCCTGCCAGAGTGGGACGAGAACGGCCTGCCCACTGAAGGCGGCTGAGGCCCGAGCGGCTGCGCGGCCGGGCGCGCGATCAACACAGCCTGCGGGCCCATCCGCAGCGCCAGCGCACGCGAAATTGGTGGCCCGGTCTGCGGCAGGGAAGCCCCGGTGCACGGGTCCCTACAATCACCAACTTCTCAACACCCAAGGGCGCGCAAGGCGCCCTTTGTATGGAAATAGCAATACTGTTCGCCCTCATCCTTCTCAACGGCCTGTTCGCCATGTCCGAGATCGCACTGGTCACGGCACGCAAGGCCCGGCTGCAGAAGCAGATCGATGAGGGCGATAGCGGCGCAGCCGCTGCGGTGAAACTGGGCGAAGACCCCACCCGATTCCTGTCCACCATCCAGATCGGCATCACGTCGATTGGCGTGCTCAACGGTATCGTGGGCGAGGCCGCATTGGCCGCGCCGCTGGCTGCCTGGCTAGCAACCCTGGGCATGCCGCTGCAGTACGCAGGCTACGCGGCCACGGGCCTCGTGGTGGTGGTGATCACATACTTCTCCATCGTGGTGGGCGAGTTGGTCCCCAAGCGCATTGGCCAGTCCTACCCCGAGACCTTTGCCCGCCTGGTGGCGCGGCCCATCAACTTTCTGGCCATCGCCACCAAGCCCTTCGTGCTGCTCTTGTCCACCTCCACGCGGACGCTGCTGCGCCTGTTGGGCGTGAAGGAAACCAGCGGCAGCCCCGTGACGGAAGAAGAGATCCACGCGATGCTGGTCGAAGGCACGACCGCCGGGGTGATCGAGTCGCACGAGCACACGATGGTGCGCAATGTGTTCCGGCTGGACGACCGCCAGATCGGCTCGCTGATGTTGCCGCGCGGCGACGTGGTGTGCCTGGACGTGGACGCACCGTTTGAAGAAAACCTGGCCCTCATCGAGGAGTCGGACCACGCGCGATTTCCGGTGGTGCGCGGCAGCATGGACAACATCCTGGGTGTGATCAACGCCCGCCAGTGGCTGGCACGCGCACTGCGCGACCGCGGCCAGACCCTGGCCGACCAGACGCTGCAGACCGTGCTGTACGTGCCCGAGACCATCACCGGCATGGAGCTCCTGGACAACTTCCGGCTGCAGGATGTTCACATGGCGTTCGTCATCGACGAATACGGCGAGGTGCAGGGCATCGTCACGCTGCAGGACCTGATCGAGGCGATCACCGGCGAGTTCCAGCCGCGCGACCCTGAGACCTCGTGGGCGCTGCAGCGCGAGGACGGCAGCTGGCTGCTGGACGGCCACATTCCCGTGCCGGAGCTCAAGGACCGCCTGGAGCTGGACAGCGTGCCTGAAGAAGAACGCGGCCGCTACCACACGCTGAGCGGCATGATCATGCTGCTGACCGGCCGCCTGCCCAAGGTGACCGACACGGTGCAGTGGGAAAACTGGAAGCTGGAAGTGGTGGACATGGATGGCAAGACCATCGACAAGATCCTGGCCACGCGCCTCACGGCCAAAGAACGGGACGAAGCCGAGGGATACGAGCCGGGGGCTTGACGAAGCGCGCTGCGAGTCCTGCAAGACAGGGCTCGCGGTATCTACGCGGTGGCGATGCGCATCTTTGCGCCGCCCTTCCGGCCGCGTCTACGAATCCACAAACACCGTCAACACGCCGGTGTAGCCATACAGGTGGTGGTGGGCGATCTCGCCGCCCGCAAAAAAGCCCACCAGCGGCACGTCGCCCAGTGCGTGGCGCACGATCTGCAACTCGGCACTGGGGCCGCCAAAATGCGGACCGCCGCGGCCTGAGCAGCTCACGTAGATCGCCCCGCAGATGCGCTGCCCGGCCTTGGGCAACGCGCCCTGCCGGTCCGGCCCGCTGCGTTCCGCCAGGGCCGCCGGCAGGGTGTCCTGGTCCGCGTCCGACACCACGTGCAGTGGCTCCAGCTCTTCTGGTTCCAGCTCCTCCCGGATTTCGGCGCAGATGCGCATCAGATCGGCGCGCGCGGCGGCCACGTTGCGCTGGCAGAACGCCAGGTGCATGCCAACCTCCACGCGGTCGGCCAGGGCCACGCCCCGGCGCGAGCCATCGAGCCCCACGATGTGGCGCACACGCGTGTCGGTGCCAAAGTGGCCGGTGCGGCGCTGGCCCTGGGGTTGCTCGCCCGCGTTGACCAGGCCGGCCAGCGTGGCGCGTACCTTGCGCAGTGCGGGTTGGGGATCGCCCTCCAGCGTCACGTCCAGGGTATCGAGCAGCACATCCAGCGCGGGCTCGCCGTCGAGCTCCAGCACCACGTTCTCTTGCGCAGCGGTGACCGAGCGCAGCGCGCCCACGGGCTGGCAGCCCTGTGTGACACGCGAAACGAGCGCCACGCCCGCGCCAAACGCCACGCCCGACAGGCCACCATCGAACACACCCGTGGCCGCGCCGTGGCCGGCAATGTTGCCGTTGCCGCCGACGGCAAACTGCACATTCGCGCTGCGGCTGGCAGTCAGGCCGCCAAAGAGGTAGCCCGTGTCGGTGCGCGCCGCCATCTCGTGGATCAGCTCGGCCAGTTCCGGCGTCTGGCCGTCGGCGTGGACGAGCGCGGTGTGCGCCGCAAAACCGCCCGCGACATGCGGTGGGTGCGTAGGGAGGGGTGCGACGCCCGAGAACACGCGGTACTGGTCGGCCGGCACATCGAGCAGCATGACCGACAGCGCAGGCTCGTCGAAATACTCCGCGTTGTTGGCCGACACGCCCACACCCACGGTGCCGCTCCAGTCCGTGACCTCGGGCAGCTCACTGCTCAGGTAATCCAGCAGCGGCTGCGCCTCGTCGGCGTAGTGGTCGGTGATGTACAGAAGGCCCAGCGTGGGCGCCGAGGCATAGCCGGGCAGCGCCATCTGCGCGCGCAACTGGGCCAGCACCAGCGCGGCGGCCATGCGCCACTGTGGATGTGTGGCGTGGCCGGAAGGGAAAGTTTTCATCATGTTCTCTCACGGGCCGAGGCGGGCTGGTGTTGTGCAACACCTGCCACACAGGGGCCCTGTCAGCCCGTGCGTTTGCGCGGGGCGGTTTTCTTGGCGGCCGGCTTGGCGGCTGCTTTAGTGGGGGCCTTGCGCGCAGCGGGCTGCTTGGCGGGCGCGGCCTTTTTGGCTGCGCTGCGGGATGCGGCCGCGCGCTTACCCGCGCCCTGCACGCTTTGCATGCCCTTGGCAGCAAACTGGCTGGCCATGCCCGAGGCCGTCTTGAATGCCTCTTTGGCCAGGCCCGTGGCCATGTTCTTGGTGGTGTCGATGGCGGTCTGCTTGGCCGCATCTTTCATCGCGCTGGTGGCGATCTGCTGAAACTGGCTGGTGAGCGCGCCCCACCACTGCATCGGGTCAACCACGTTGGGCGCGGCCGCGGTGGCGCTCTTGCCGGCCTTCGCGCCTTTGGACTTCGGGGTGGGTGCGGGGGCGTCGTCCTCGGCCTCTTCATCGTGGGCTTCGTCCTCCTGCGCTTCGGCGGCACCCCGGCCCGTCACGCGGGCTGCAGCGCTGGACATCGCACCGGCTGCGCCGGTCATGGTGTCGGCGGCTTTTTGCACACCGCTCATGACCGTGTCCGCGGTCTTGAGCTTGAAAGAAGTCAAAGCCGGGGACCAATTTGCCGAAACCGAAGTTGGATGAGTCGCTCATGGCCGCTCCGCAAAGGGTGGATGTGTGGGTGTCCGAATGGGGTGTACAGCTTACTCCAAGCCCCTTGGGTGCCATCAGTGCATACCCCGTGGTTTGCACTCTGTCACACGCTCGGGCGGTTGCCGCCATGCCAGCGGGTGTTCCAATGGTTGCGCCTTCGCAACCCCCCTTCTTCCCGATGACCCGCTACACAAGCCACTGGCTGCACACTCCGGCCGACCAGAAATCCCCGCCCGCGCGGCCACTGGTGATCCAGATCGCGGTGACCCCGTACGGTTACGACGGTAAGGCGTACTGGCGGCGCCAGGAAGCCTATGTGGGGGATGCCCAGTTCAAGGTCATTGAAGAGCTGGAGCTTCCCGACGAGCCCGGCGCGCGCGCCATGGTGGACCGCTTTCTGCGATTTCGCGAGGAACAGCGCCAGCATCCGGGCTCCGAAGAGATCTGGGTGCCCGGGCGCTCGATGGTTCTTTTTCCGAAGGATCTGGAGCCGTACCAGCGCAAGACAGAGGATGAGTGCCACATGGACCAGGCTGCGCTCCGCACCGAGTGTGGCGACGAGGCCGGTGCGCTGGCGGCCCTGCAGGCCTGCCCGGGCAGCGCCGACGGGTGGTATTGGAGAACGGTGGCCCGGCGCGCACATGCCAACCTGGCACGCGCGGCTAAGGACGGCGGCGCGCGGCAGGACTGGGACAAAGCCGTGGAGCACGCGGCCTTCCTGCTGCACCTGGCACACGACCAGGACCTCTACAGGGTAGAGACCTACTGGTTCGGAGACAGCTTCAACAGTGCTTGCACGATGACAGCGCTGGCGGCCACGACCGCCGCGGAATTTTTTCTCAAGGTCGCCGAACAACCCGAGATGGCGCTGCAGGCTGCACAGATCGGCGACGCCACCCACCACGCGTCGCGCGATCTCCAGGAGCTCAAAGCAGAGGCGCTGCTGCGCCTGGCGCGGCTCCCCGAGGCCTACGAAATCCACCGCAAACACGGTCTTGGCATGCCCCAGATCGAGGATTCCGAAGGCTACCGCAGCCATGTCTCTGCCCTGGAGGGTGCCGACCAGCAGGCTGAGCGCCAACGTGTGGACCAGCTGCGTTTTGAATGGATCGACGGCGCGCCGGCATCGCAGGGCGACCTGGACACATTGCAAGAAAAATTCGGCGCGCTGCCCCCGGCCTACGTGCAGTGGATCACCAGCACAACCCACCACACGCTCAAGGTGATCGACGGTGATGACGAGGAGGTCTACGCGCTGCTGTCAGCGTCCGAGGCACTGCAAAAACACGAGGAGTTCGTGGGGTGGATACATCTGCACGACGACAGCGCGCCGGAGTTTGCGCAAGAAATCCATCAGCTGATTCGAGATGCCGGGATCGACCCGCTGCGCATGCTGCCCATCGTGGGTGGGTCGTGGACGCCCGACTGTTTCATGCTGCGCACGGACGGCCCGCACGCAGGCACGGTGTATTTCTGGGGGCATGAAGAGATCCCGACCTTCATACCCATCGTGGCCAGCGTGGACCAGCTCTTTGCGGGGCTGGTTGCGCAAGCCCAGGCCGGGCAGACGTTTGTGCTGTAGACGCAGCAACACGCGCATCGGCAGCACAGCACGGAAATCGACCCGACTGAGTGCCGCTGTGCTTGTCGCCAACTCAGCTCAGTCCAGCTGAGCCCAGCTCAGTGCTTGTGACCCTGCGCTGCGGCAGCTGCGCCCGGCGCGGCCGTGCCCACAGGCACGCTGAGGTTCAGCTTGCTCTCGGTGCCCTTGGCGTCCTGGAACACCAGGGTGATCGGCACCGAGCTGTCTTTCATCAGCGGCGCCTTCAGGTCGAGCAGCATGACGTGGTAACCACCGGGCTTGAGCTCCACCGTCTTGCCCGCGGGCAAGTCCAGCGTCGGGACGGCGCGCATCTTCATGACGTCGCCCTCCATCTTCATCTCGTGCACTTCGGTGACGCCTGCCGCGGCAGACTCGGCACGCACCAGGCGCGTGCTCTCCTGGGCCGTGATGCGCATGAAAGCACCGGTGCCTTTTTGGCCCTGCACGCTCGCGCGGGCCCAGGCGCCTTCGACCTTGACGGCCGCGGTCTGCGCCCAGGCGGTGACGCCAGCCAGGGCGGCCAGGAGCACGGCGGCCCGGGCTGCGGTGTGAAGCAATGTGAATGTCATGGGTTCTTTCGTTGAAGAGAAGGTTGCGCGCCAGGCGCCGCAGAGGGGCGTGGCGCGCCGGTGAATGTCTGTGTTGCGGTCAGTGATTGTGGCCAGCGGCGCTGCCACCCGGAAGAATCTCCAGCGCCGCCGCGGGGGACTTGAGGTCCGACAGCTCCTGGCCGGGCTTGGGTACCTCGGCCCAGTCGCTGCGGCCTTCGGTGCAGACCTGGCGCACGGGCCAGTAGACGGTGCCCGCCTGCTCGGGCGTGGTGGCGACCAGCACGAACTCGTCGTAGTGCGCGCTCTGCAGCATGTCGTCCGGCGTCTTCGCAGTCCAGCTGATGCGCACTACGTCTTCGGTGATGCTGCGGCCGTGGCTGGTGTACGGCTGGGCAAGTTTTTCGCGCTGCACCTCCAGCGCCCAGCCGGGCTTGGGCATGGGCCGCGCGCCGCGGACCCCCGCCGGGATCTCCACCACGATCTGCCGCGTGGGCGCCGCGCCACAGCCGTGGCCCACCTTGAAGCTGGCCTTGTAGCTGCTGGCGGCGGGGGCCACCTGGTATTCGAGCACCACATGGGCAAATGCGGGCATAAATAGGCCGCTAGCGCTTATCCAACAAGCGCTGACAGCTATCTTTTTCATAGTATTGAGGTTCATAGTTCGGCCTTTCGTTTCAACGATTCATTGCATTCAAAACTGGCGCGGCCCAAGGCCCGCGCCACCGCGGAACCGGCTTTGCCAGGCCGCTGGAGGCGTCCCCCTTGGGGGATGCGGCAAAGCCGCTCAGGGGGTTATCTTTAGCTCTGCCATATAGGTGCGCTGCGGATACGGGTGGAAGTTCCAGTACCGGTAGTTGTTGAGGTTGTCGATGCCCACGGCCAAGCTCACCTGCTTGCTGGCCTGGTAGCGCACGCGCACGTCGGTGGTGAAGTAGCGGCTCGTGCCCTGGTAGGCAAAACCGTTGGTGTCGGTGTTGTCCAGCGTGCCGTACTGCTTGCCGCTGTAGCGCGCCCCCAGGGTGTACGACCAGATAGCGTCGGGCCGGTAGGTGGCCACCGCGCTGGCGCGCCACGCGGGGATGCGCGGCTGCCACTTGCCCACGCTGGCAGGGAACTTGTCGTTCTTGGTGATCTTGGAATCGGTCCAGGTCAGGCTGCTGCCGATGTCGAGCCCGCG
>SDXZ01000141.1 GCA_004210805.1 Acidovorax sp. | reverse complement strand
GGGCGGATGGGCGTCGGGCGCCAAGCCGCTGGCAAATTGGCCGGTGTCTGCGTCCAGTCCGCTGGGCATGTCGATGGCCAGCACCGGCGCCGGGCTGCGCCGCAGGGCTTGCAGGCAGGCGAGCAGTCTCTCATCGGGCACGCGGATGGGCGCATGGGGCTGTGCCGAGACGCCGATGCCCAGCAAGCTGTCGATGCAGAGGTCCGCCGCCGCGAGGAATTCGGGAGGCACATCGGCCCACTGCACCCCCACACTCTGCGCGCGCTGCCAAGAGGCCAACGCATCGGCGGGCGTGCTGCCGGGGTCACCCAGCCAGGTCACCACCACCTGCCGCCCGCTGCGCTGCAGGTGAAACGCGGCTTCCAGGCCGTCGCCGCCGTTGTTGCCCGGGCCGCAGGCGATCCAGACGGTGCGGGCGTGGGGTGCGATCGCCTGGGCCAGCTGTGCTACCGCCAAACCCGCGCGCTGCATCAGCGTGTGCGGGGGCAGGGCGGCTGCGGCGGCGTGTTCAATGCTGCGCGTCGCGGCGGTGTTGAACAGCGGGTGGGGCTGGTGGGGCGCGATGCGTTGCATGGTGGCTTGGGTGGGCAGCGGCCTGGCGGGTGGCGAACGGATGGCGCCGTGGGTCGGGCACGGCTGCGTGCGGGGAAGGCTGCCATTGTGCGCCGGCGGGGTGTGGGCTCCTACCCTGTGCGCAAGGCGCGTGGGAGCATCGCGGCGATGGTCGCTGGCGTGCCGACAGACGCGCTGGAGAACGCGGGTGCCGGCGATGGCGCCGCAGTGCGCAGAAGCACCGCGCACTGCGCAGCTTTAGAACCGGCGCATGCCCAGGCCGTCGAGGTGAATGTCGGGAGCGCGCTGTGCGATCAGGTCGGCCACCACCCGCGCGCAGCCACAGGCCAGCGCCCAACCCCCGGCGCCGTGTCCGGTGTTGATCCACAGGCCCGGAAGGCCGCTGGCGCCGACCACGGGCGCGCCGTCGGGCAGCATGGTGCGCGCGCCGCGCCAGATCTGCAGTCCCGACGACAGTTGCGCGCCGCCGGGAAACCAGTCGTTGAGCGTGCGGTACAGGCGCTGCAGGGTGGGCGTGTGGTGCTCCGCATCTGCGCCTGCCAGCTCTGCGCCGCCAGCGATGCGCACACGCTGCCCCAGGCGGGTGATGCTGATCTGCTGGGCCATGTCGACCACACTGGCGCGCGGTGCGTGGGTGGACTCGCGCAGCGGTGCACTCACCGAATAGCCATACACCGCCGTCATCGGCAGCCGAAGGCCCAGCGCCGGCAGCAGCGCGGCCGAAGCCATGCCGGCGCACAGCACCACGGCGTCAAAGCGGCGCAGTTCGGCTTCGCCCTGCAAGGCCACGCCGACGGGGTTGCTGCTGATGCGGTCCACTCGGGTGCCAAACACAAACTGCACCCCCGAACCCTGCGTGCCTTGGCGCAGCCATTGCGCGAACAGTCGGCAGTTGCCCGCCGCGGCATCGGGCAGGTGGATCGCGCCCGCCAGCGGCGCCTCGGGCGAGAGGCCGGGCTCGATCTTGCGCGCGGCATCGGCGTCGATTTCGTGCGCCGTCACACCGGCATCGCGCAGCAATTGCAGAGCCGGTTGCAGCGCCTGGCGCTCGGCCTCGCTGCGCAGCAGCACCAGGCGGCCGTCGTTGGCTTCAAAGTCCAGCTCGTGCTGCGCGGCAATCGCCTTGAGCCGCGCGAGGCTGTACTGCGCCAGGCGCTCGAGCGCGCTGGCCGGTGCGGTGTGCTGCCGGCTTGCGCCGCGCCAGCGCCACACCCAGGCGAGGTTGGCGCGTCCCATGCCGCCCGCCAGCCGCAACGTGGCGTTGGCGCCAGTGAGCCGCAGCGTGTGGCCGAAGCCGGGCACGGACCAGGGGTTGAGCAAATACGGCGCCAGCAGCCCGGCCGGGGCAAAGCTCCCCTCTTCGGCCACGGCACTGCGCTGCTCAAAAACGGTGACTTCGTGGCCATCGCTGGCCAGTTCATAGGCAGTGGTAACGCCGACAATGCCGGCGCCCACGATGGCAATCTTCATGAATATGAGTGTTATTGGGCCCTAGCGCTTGATAGGTAAGCGCTGGCAGCTATTGTTTTTGTAGCGTATCTTCAATCTGCTGACTGACATTGAGCACCGTATCGTCCCGAAGCGCCCCGTGCCAGACCATGATGCCGACGGGGAGTTCCCCCGCCACGTGGCAGGGCAGGGAGAGCGCACAGCCGCCCAGCAGGTTGATGGCGCTGGTGTTGCGCAGCAGCAGGGTGTTGACGCGGAAGAATTCGGCGTCCCGCTTGGCGTCGGCTGCGGCGTCTGCGCCGTCGGCTGGCGCCACGTCGGCCCACAGCGGCGCCACGATGGGCACGGTGGGGGACAGCAGCGCGTCATAGCCGTCGATCGCGGTCTGCATGCGTGCGATCCACTGCTGGCGGGCCTGGATCAGGGCAATGTATTCCCAGGCCATCAGCGTGGCGCCTTTTTCAATGCGCTGGCGCACGCGTGGGTCATAGCGGCCACCAGCGCGCTGGAGCAGCTCGCGGTGCCAGGCAAAGGCCTCGGGCGCAGCGAATCCGTACGCCGGCTGCTCCTGTACGGCAGGCAGATCGATGGTGTCGATGATCGCCCCCGCAGCGCGCAGCGTGGCCAGCGTGCGTTCAAACGCCCGCGCCACGGTGGCGTCCATTCCGTCCAGAAAAAGGGTGCGGGGCACCGCCAGCCGGTACTGCGACAGCGGCGCCGGGCTGCGTGTTACGCGCCGGGCGGCCAGGATCTCGTGCGCCACGATGGCGTCACGCACCGTGCGCGTCATGGCGCAGACGGTATCGAGCGTGGAGGAAAGTGGCACGGCGCCGGACGTGGGCACCAAATGCGCTGTGTTTTTGAATCCGACGATGCCGTTGAGCGCTGCCGGGATGCGGATGGATCCGCCCGTGTCCGACCCGAGCCCGATGAACGCAGCGCCCGTCGCCACCGAGACCGCGGCGCCAGACGAGGAGCCCCCCGGCACGCGCGGCGCGCCGGGCAGGGCGCCGTGGCGCGCATCAAAGGCGGCAGGCGTGCCGAGATGCGGGTTGACGCCGACGCCCGAAAACGCGAACTCCACCATGTTCGTGCGGCCGATGAGGGCCGCGCCCGCAGTGCGCAGCCGCGCCACCGCCGGGCTGTCCTCGGCGGCGGCCGGGGCGTCGGCCAGTGCAGTCGATCCGGCCGGCGTCGGCTGGCCTGCAATGTCAAACAGGTCCTTGACCGACACCGCCAAGCCCGCCAGCGGCAGGCGCCCCAAGTCCGGCTGCACCGCGGTGGTGCGTGCCGCGTCGAACGTCGTGCGCACAAAAGTGTGGGTGTTGGCGGGTGCCTGGGCGGCTGCAATGCAGCGCTCAAGTTCCGCGGGCGCGGTGGTGGTGCCATCGCGCAGGCCACCTCGGGTGGCGGTCAGGTCAGCAAGCATGGGTGTGCTAGAATCTTTGGGTTTTGCTGGGAGCAGTAGCGCAGGCAACGCGGCAGTGCAAGCTGTTGAAGTCGATGTTGAAATCGATTTCGGCGGGCACCGCCGCCAACGGCATGTGGCGGCTTTCACAAGACTAATCGCAAACCAGCCCTGTCAAGGTGTTGCGTCTCTCGTGAGGAAATCACGAAAGCGCAAGTATTGGGGCTGGATTTTAGACCCAACCTTTGGAGTATTTTTATGTCCGTTACCATGCGCGAAATGCTGGAAGCCGGTGTCCACTTTGGTCACCAAACCCGCTTCTGGAACCCCAAGATGGCCCCCTACATCTTCGGCCACCGCAACAAGATTCACATCATCAACCTGGAAAAGTCGCTGCCACTGTTCCAGGAAGCCCAAAAGTTCGCCAAGCAACTGGCTGCCAACCGCGGCACCATCATGATGGTCGGCACGAAGCGCCAAGCCCGTGAAATCCTGTCCACCGAAGCCCTGCGCGCAGGCGTGCCTTTCGTGGACCAGCGCTGGCTCGGCGGCATGCTGACCAACTTCAAGACCGTCAAGACCTCGATCAAGCGCTTGAAGGACATGAAGGCCCAGCAAGAAGCTGGCCTGGACAGCCTGAGCAAGAAGGAGCAACTGACGTTCTCCCGCGAAATCGCCAAGCTCGAAAAAGACATCGGCGGCATCCAGGACATGGCTGCTCTGCCCGACGCCATCTTCATCATCGATGTGGGCTTCCACAAGATCGCCGTGGCTGAAGCCAAGAAGCTGGGCATCCCGCTGATCGGTGTGGTTGACACGAACCACTCGCCTGAAGGCATCGACTACGTGATCCCCGGCAACGACGACTCGGCCAAGGCCGTGATGCTGTACGCCCGTGGCATCGCTGACGCGATCATCGAAGGCCGCGCCAACGCAGTAAACGAAGTGGTCAAGGCCGCTACGACGACCGAGAGCTCCGACGAGTTCGTGGAAGTGCAAGAAGCCGCCGCCTGATACCCGGCTGCGCGATACGTCGCGAATGAAAGCGGGGCTCCTGGTTAGCCCCCTTTTTTTTAGGCTGAAATTCAATCGATTGAACTGAATACCGAAGGAACAAAGATGGCTGCAATTACCGCAAGCATGGTCGCTGAACTGCGCGCCAAGACCGACGCTCCGATGATGGAATGCAAGAAGGCCCTGACGGAAGCCGAGGGCGACCTGGCCAAGGCTGAAGAGCTGCTGCGCGTCAAGCTCGGCACCAAGGCTGGCAAGGCCGCTTCGCGCATCACCGCCGAAGGCGTGGTCGCCAGCTTCATCAACGGCACCACTGGCGCCCTGATCGAAGTGAATAGCGAAACCGACTTCGTGAGCAAGAACGACAGCTTCATCGCATTGGCCAACGCCGCTGCCGAGCTGGTTGCCAAGCACAACCCCGCCGACGTGGCTGCTCTGGGCGCGCTGGCTTACAGCCAGGACAGCTTCGGCCCCACGCTGGAAGATGTGCGCAAGGGCCTGATCGGCAAGATCGGCGAAAACATGTCGTTCCGCCGCTTCAAGCAGTTCAGCGGCGCCAGCAAGCTGGCCTCCTACCTGCACGGCACGCGCATCGGCGTGGTCGTCGAGTTCGAAGGTGACGAAACGGCTGCCAAGGACGTTGCCATGCATGTGGCCGCCATGAAGCCCGTGGCCCTGACCAGTGCCGACGTGCCTGCCGATCTGATCGAAAAAGAGCGCTCGGTGGCTGCCGCCAAGGCGGCTGAAGACAAGGCCAAGGCCGAAGCCGAAGGCAAGCCCGTGCAGTCCGACGAAATCGTTGCCAAGCGCATCGAAGGCGGCGTGCAGAAGTACCTCAAGGAAGTCTCGCTGTTCAACCAGGTCTTCGTGAAGGCTGCGGACGGCAAGCAAACCGTGGAGCAGATGCTCAAGGCCACCAACACCACCGTAAAGAGCTTCACGCTCTATGTGGTCGGCGAAGGCATCGAGAAGAAGGTGGACGACTTTGCTGCCGAAGTGGCCGCCCAGGTTGCCGCCGCCAAGGCCGCTGCCTGATCGCCGTTCTCGGCAAAAAAACCACCAAAGCCCCGCACCACCTACCGGAGAAATTCCCCATGTCCCACGCTGCACCAGCCCACAAGCGCATCCTGCTCAAGCTGTCTGGTGAGGCGCTGATGGGGGATGATTCCTTCGGCATCAACCGCGCCACCATCGTTCGGATGGTGGAAGAGATCGCTGAGGTCACCCGCCTGGGTGTCCAGGTGGCCGTGGTGATCGGTGGGGGCAATATTTTCCGTGGCGTGGCCGGTGGGTCGGTCGGCATGGACCGGGCCACTGCCGACTACATGGGCATGCTGGCCACCGTGATGAACGCACTGGCCCTGGCCGACGCGATGGACAAGCAGGGCTTGGTGGCCCGCGTGATGTCCGCGATTGCCATCGAGCAGGTGGTCGAGCCCTACGTACGCCCCAAGGCGCTGCAGTACCTTGAAGAGGGCAAGGTCGTGGTCTTTGCGGCCGGCACCGGCAACCCATTCTTCACCACCGACACCGCGGCGGCCCTGCGTGGCGCCGAAATAGGTGCCGAGCTGGTGCTCAAGGCCACCAAGGTGGACGGCGTTTATACTGCCGACCCCCAGAAGGACCCGACGGCCACGCGCTACACCAAGCTGAGCTTCGATGAGGCCATGTCCCGCAACCTGGGCATCATGGATGCCACCGCGTTTGCGCTGTGCCGTGACCAGAAGCTGCCGGTGCGGGTGTTCTCCATCATCAAGCATGGGGCCCTCAAGCGTGTGGTGATGGGCGAGGACGAAGGCACGCTGGTCTACGCTTGACGATTTGCCGCCGCGCCGCATGCGGTGCGCGCTGCTCCAGGAGAACAACATGACGATTGCCGACATCAAGAAAACCGCAGAGACCAAGATGGACCAGTCCATCGGGGCCTTCAAGAACAGCCTGCAAAAGATCCGTACCGGCCGTGCCAACCCCGCGCTGCTCGACAGCGTGCAGGTCGAGTATTACGGCTCCTTCGTGCCGCTGAGCCAGGTGGCCAATGTGTCGCTGATCGACTCGCGCACCATCAGCGTCCAGCCCTGGGAAAAAGGCATGGGTGCCAAGATCGAAAAGGCGATCCGCGAAAGCGACCTGGGCCTGAACCCCGCGTCGATGGGCGACCTGATCCGCGTGCCGATGCCGCCCATGAGCGAAGAGCGCCGCAAGGAAATGACCAAGCTGGCCCGCAACGAAGGCGAGAGCGCCAAGATCGCCGTGCGCAACCTGCGCCGCGATGCCAACGAGTCCGTCAAGAAGCTGGTCAAGGACAAGCTGGCGTCCGAAGACGACCAAAAGCGCGCCGAAACCGACGTGCAGAAATTCACCGACCGGCACATCCTAGAGATCGATGCGCTGGTGGCGGCCAAAGAACAGGAAATCATGGCGGTTTGATGGCCTGACACAAGGGCTCTCTGAACGTTCTGCATGTCTGAATCTGCGGTGGTGCCACACCACATCGCCATCGTCATGGATGGAAACGGCCGATGGGCCAAGCGCCGCTTCCTGCCGCGCCTGGCGGGCCACAAGCAAGGGGTCGATTCACTGCGCCGCTGCGCCCGTGCGTGCGCGCAGCGCGGCGTGGCGGTGTTGACCGTTTTTGCGTTCTCGTCCGAAAACTGGAACCGACCCGCCGACGAGGTGTCTGGCCTCATGGAGCTGCTGGCGATGGCGCTGGCGCGCGAGGTGCCTGAGCTCAAGAAAGACGGCGTGCGCCTGTACTTTGTGGGCGAACGCGCCGGCCTGTCGCCCAAAGTGCGCGAAGGCTTGGCACAGGCCGAGGCCGCCACGGCAGTCAACAACCGCCTCATCCTGAACGTCTGCTTCAACTACGGGGGGCGCTGGGACATCGCCCAGGCGGCTGCGGCCGTGGCAGCACGCGGCGAGCCCATTACCGAAGCCAGCCTGCATGGCGCGATGGGCTTGGCCCATGTGCCAGATCCTGACCTGGTGATCCGCACCGGGGGCGAGATGCGCATCAGCAACTTTCTGCTGTGGCAGGCGGCATACTCCGAGTTCTTCTTCAGTGACCGGCTGTGGCCCGACTTCGACGAGTCGGCACTGGACGAGGCGATTGCAGCCTTCAACGGCCGCGAGCGCCGTTTTGGCAAAACCTCCGAACAGATCCTGTCCGCGCATCCCCCTTCGATGCCGGGCTGAAAGGCCCCATGCTCAAACAGCGCGTCATCACAGCCCTTGTCCTGCTGGCCATCCTGCTGCCAGCGCTTTTCTACTCGTCCACGGTCCCGTTCACGGTGGTCGTGCTGGTGCTGATGGCGGCCGGTGCCTGGGAATGGGGGCGCCTGAGCGGTTTTGGCCAGGCAGGCTCTGTGGCGGTGGGGGCGGCGTGTGTCGCGCTCTGCGCCGGGTCGTGGGCGCTGGGCTGGGTGGGGCGTCCTTTGACAGCACTCTGGGTCGTGGGCGGCGGGCTGTGGGTGCTGTCGGCCGCTTGGCTGCTCAAGGCCGGGGTCCCCGGCTGGCCCCGAATCCCGGCTGCGGTGCGGCTGGTGGCCGGGGTCCTGGCCTTGTGGCTTGCGTGGCTGGCAGTCGTGCAAGCCCGCAATGTGGGCATCAATTTTCTGCTGTCGGTACTGCTCCTGGTGTGGGTCGCCGACATCTTTGCCTACTTTGCGGGCCGTGCTTTTGGCCTGCGTTTCACCAAAGGCAAACTTGCCCCGTCGATCAGCCCGGGCAAGAGTTGGGAAGGCGTGTGGGGTGGTCTGGCGGGCGTGGTCATCATGGCCTTTGTGTGGGTGGCGGCCGATCATTACTTCCAGGCCGCCGTGCCCAGTTTCTACAGCCGCATGGCCCAGCAGGGATGGTGGCTCCTGGTGATCGCAGCGTTGTTCATGGTGGCCATGAGCGTCTCGGGTGATTTGGTGGAATCTTTGATCAAGCGCAGCGCGGGCGTGAAAGACAGCAGCAGCTTGCTGCCCGGGCATGGCGGCGTGCTCGACCGGGTGGACGCCTTGTTGCCCACTTTGCCGCTGGCCATGATGCTCACGAGCCTGACGACCGCACAATGATGATGAAACAACGACTCACCGTTCTGGGCTCTACCGGCTCCATCGGCACCAGCACGCTGGATGTGGTGGCCCGCCACCCGGACCGCTTCGAGGTGTTTGCGCTGAGTGCTGCGACGCAGGTCGACCTGATGCTCGCGCAGTGCGCGCAGTTCAATCCCTGTTTTGCCGTGATGGCCAGCGAGTCCCATGCGCGGCTGCTGGCCGAGAAATTGCAGGCAAATAGCCTCCCTACGCAGGTCCTGATTGCCCCTGATGCTATAGAAATAATAGCATCACACCCTGAGGTCGATGCGGTGATGGCCGCGATCGTGGGGGCGGCAGGCTTGGCTCCCTGCCTGGCGGCCGCGCGTGCGGGCAAGCGCCTCTTGCTGGCCAACAAGGAAGCCCTGGTGGTGGGCGGTGAGTTGTTCATGCAGACCGTAAAGCAGGGCGGTGCGACGCTGCTGCCCATCGACAGCGAACACTCGGCTATCTTCCAATGCCTGCCCGAAGACCCGGCCACCTGGCCCGACCGTGTGGACAGCATTCTGCTCACCGCCTCGGGCGGGCCGTTCCGCCAGCGCGATCCCGCTACGCTCGCCGACATTACGCCGGCGCAAGCCTGCGCTCACCCCAACTTTTCGATGGGGCGCAAGATTTCGGTGGATTCGGCCACCATGATGAACAAGGCGCTGGAGGTGATCGAGGCGCGCTGGCTGTTCGATCTGCACCCGGACCAGATCAAGGTGGTGATCCACCCGCAGCAGATCATCCATTCGATGGTGCAGTTCAAGGATGCGTCGATCCTGGCCCAGCTGGGCACGCCCGACATGCGCGTACCCATCGCTTGCGGCTTGGCCTGGCCCGAGCGGATTGCCAGCGGAGCGAGCCGGCTGGACTTCTCGACCCTGGCTGCGCTGGTTTTCGAGGAAGCCGATGCCGTCCGCTTCCCTGGCTTGCACCTGTCGTGGCATGCACTCAAGGCGGCAGAGGGCACCACGGCGGTGCTCAATGCGGCGAACGAGGTCGCAGTCGGGGCGTTTTTACAAGGTCGGCTGCGTTTTGACCGCATTCACGCGGTAAATCTTGCAACTTTGGACGCGGTGTCCCCCTCCAAGCCCGATTCGCTCGCAGCGCTGCTGGACCTGGACGCCCAGGCCCGCCACGCGGCCGAGCATGCTGCAGGCCGCATGGCGGCCTGAGCGCTACCAGATCCACGGAAACCACCATGCTGCTCACCATCGTTGCCTTTATCGTCGCACTGGGCCTGCTGATTGCCGTGCACGAATACGGGCACTACCGGGTAGCGGTGGCGTGCGGGGTAAAGGTCCTGCGGTTTTCGGTAGGCTTTGGCAAGCCACTGTTGAGCTGGCAGCCCAAGGGGTCGCCCACCGAGTTCGTGCTGGGGGCATTTCCGCTGGGCGGTTATGTCCGCATGCTGGACGAGCGCGAGGCGCCTGTGGCGCCCGAAGAGCGGCACCTGGCTTTTAATACCCAACCCCTTCGTTCGCGCGCGGCCATCGTGGCGGCGGGGCCCATTGCGAACCTGCTGCTGGCGGTATTGCTGTATTCCATCGTGAACTGGAACGGCGTTCAAGAACCCAAGGCTGTGCTGGCAAGCCCGGTGGCGGGGTCGGTAGCGCACAGTGCAGGCCTGCGGGGGGGCGAGCTGGTCACGCAGGCGGCGCTGGGCACTGAGGATATGGATCCCGTCCGCTCGTTCGAGGACCTGCGCTGGCTGCTCACGCGGGGTGCGCTCGAAGGCGAGTCCGTTCGTCTGGACGTGCGGCCGCAGTCCGGTGCTGCGCACCGCGAGATCCGCCTGGACATGTCGAAGATCGACAGCCGCGAAGCCGATGCACAACTCTTTCGCAAGATCGGCATCCTGGGGCCTTGGACCCGCCCGGTTCTTGGCGAGGTGATGCCCGATGGGGCCGCGGCGCGCGCCGGGTTGCGGCAAGGCGACGTCGTGCTGAAGGTGGGCAACACGGACGTAGTGGACGGCCAGCAGCTGCGGGAGCTGATCCGCCAGTCGGTCAAGGGCACGCAGCCGCTCGCGCAGCCCTGGCGCATTGACCGCGCGGGACAGGTGCTGAATTTGGACGTGGTGCCCGAGGCCAAGCTGGAGCAAAGTGCCACAGTCGGCCGCATCGGCGCTTACGTGGGGGCACCACCCGAATTTGTGACCGTGGAGTACGGTGTGCTGGAGGGGGCATGGGCCGGCGTCGTCAAGACCTGGGACGTGTCGATCCTTACGCTTCGCATGATGGGCCGCATGGTAATCGGGGAGGCATCCCTCAAAAACCTCAGTGGACCCCTGACGATTGCGGACTATGCGGGACGCTCCGCGAGTCTGGGTTTGACGCAGTACCTGGTCTTCCTGGCGCTGATCAGCGTGAGCCTGGGCGTGCTCAACCTCCTGCCGCTGCCCGTCTTGGACGGTGGGCACCTGATGTATTATCTTTGGGAGGGTGTGACGGGCAGGGGAGTCTCAGACGCATGGATGGAGCGCCTGCAGCGCGGAGGCGTTGCAGTCTTGCTCCTCATGAT
>SDXZ01000140.1 GCA_004210805.1 Acidovorax sp. | reverse complement strand
GCGATGGGGCGGTGGTGCGATGTGGGGGCGGGTCCGAAGGGCTCTCGACGGGCTGGATGTGACCTGATTTTGAGTCAAATCAGGCCCTACCGCTTGTTCCGTAAGCACTTATTGCTATTGTTTTTGTAGTGTTGGTGTGAAAAGGCTGCGGCGGGTCAAACCGGGCTGCGCAGCACGCGGCGGTACTGCACGGCTTCGGCCACGTGGCTCACCTCGGTGGTGGGCGCGCCTGCCAGGTCGGCAATG
Source organism: Acidovorax sp. (assembly GCA_004210805.1). GTDB lineage: Bacteria > Pseudomonadota > Gammaproteobacteria > Burkholderiales > Burkholderiaceae_C > Acidovorax. The sequence continues at coordinate 10,805 of SDXZ01000140.1, read as the reverse complement.
GTGCGCGCGACCTTCAGGGCGCGGTGCGTGCTGCGCGCCGACCAGCCCAGGCGGGCGGCGGCTGTGTTGAGAAACTTCGCGGCGCTGTCGTCCAGCTGCAGATGGGTGTCGATCTCCTGGCCCTGCAGCGCCTGGTTGGTCTTGCCCTGCCGCGCCAGTGCGACAGCCCGGGCACGCTCTACCCGGGCGCGGATCGCGCTGGTCGATTCGCCGGGCGGGGTTTGCACCAGCTGTTCGGCGGGAAGTGCGGGCACCTCCACATGCAGGTCGATGCGGTCCAGCAGCGGCCCGCTGAGCTTGCCCTGGTAGCGGCTGACCTGGTCCGGCGTGCAGCGGCAGGCGCGCTGCGTGGAGCCCAGAAAGCCGCAGGGGCAGGGGTTCATCGCCGCAATCATCTGAAAACGCGCCGGAAAATCCGCGCGCTGCGCGGCGCGCGAAATGGTGATGTGGCCGGTCTCCAGCGGCTCGCGCAAGGCTTCTAATGCCGCGCGGGGAAACTCGGGGAGCTCATCCAAGAACAAGACCCCGTGATGGGCCAAGGAGATCTCCCCGGGCTTGGGCGGCGAGCCCCCGCCGACCAGCGCTACCGCGCTCGCCGTATGGTGCGGCGACCCGGTCGGCCGCTGGCCCCACAGCTCGGGCCGAAAGCGCCCGGCCAGGCTCGCAATCGCGGCGCTCTCCAGCGCTTCCTGCACCGTCATCGCAGGCAGCAGGCCGGCAAAACGCAGCGCCAGCATCGACTTGCCCGAACCGGGCGGGCCGGCCATCAGGGCACTGTGCCCCCCAGCGGCTGCGATCTCCAGTGCGCGCTTGGCCGTGGCCTGGCCCTTCACGTCGGCCATGTCGGGGCCGGCGGTGCGGGCCGTCAGCGGCGTGGGCTGCAGCCGGGTCCAGCCGTCGTTCGCTACGTCTGCATCGCCCCCAGCGGTGCTGCCCGGCGGCAAAAAAGCACGCACCACGTCGAGCAGGTGGCGGGCACGCACCACCTGTGCGTCGGGCACCAGCGCGGCTTCTTCGGCGCTGCCCGGGGGCAGCACGAGCTGCACATTGATCTGCTGCGCCTGCAGCGCCAGGCTGGTGGCCAGCGCACCGCGCACGGGGCGCAATTCGCCCGACAGCGACAGCTCGCCCGCAAACTCATACCCCGCCAGCCGGGCGCCGTCGACTTGCCCGCTGGCCGCGAGGATGCCCAGGGCAATCGGCAGATCGAAACGGCCGGAATCCTTGGGCAGATCCGCCGGCGCGAGGTTCACGGTGATGCGTTTGTTGTGGGGAAACTCCAGCCCCGCGTTCTGCAGCGCCGAGCGCACCCGCTCGCGCGCTTCCTTGACTTCCACCTCGGCCAGGCCCACCAGGGTGAAGCTGGGCAGGCCATTGGCCAGATGCACTTCGACCGTGACAGACGGGGCCTGCAGCCCCAGAAGGGCGCGGCTTTGCACCAAAGCAAGACTCATGAAGCGGTTTCTCCCCAGATGGGTGCGTTTTATGTTTTTTTGATGCGCGGACCAAGCGTTTTGCACCAATCAAGTGCGCCGGGCCGCCGAGGGCAGACCGCCACTGTACCGGGGGATCGTTGTAACGCGAAGCAACTGCGCGGCGCGCGGTCGAAGGCCAATGGCACGGTCCGTGCTTAAAGCGCTCGTCCCTATTTGTCCAACCGGAGGAAACATGACCCGCGCCATCATCAAGACCCTGGGCGTTGCCCTTGTCGCAACCCTTCCCATGCTGGCGAGCGCCCAGCTCACGGGCAACGTCAGCCTGACCACCAACTACAAGTTCCGTGGCCAGGACCAGGACGCCTCCAAAGCCAAGGCCGTGAAGCCCGCGCTGCAAGGCGGCTTTGACTACGCCTTCGGCGACTCCGGCTGGTACGTGGGCAACTGGAACTCCAGCGTCGACTGGCTGGCCAACAACTCGCTCGAAGCCGACCTGTACGGTGGCTACAAGTTCAAGGCCGCGGGCGCGGACTTTGACGTGGGCGCACTGACCTACATCTACCCCGGCAACGCCCACGGCAACACCACCGAGCTGTACGGCGCGGCCACCCTGGGCCCGCTGACCGCCAAGTACTCGCACACCATCTCCAAGGACTACTTCGGCTGGGCCGGCGCCAAGGCAGGCTCGGGCCGCAAGGGCACCAACACCGGCTACCTGAACCTGGCGTTCGCCCAGGAAGTCGCGCCCAGCATCACGCTGAAGGCCTCGGTGGGTTTCACCCGCTTTGCCAGCGACATCAAGGACACGGGCGTGCCCAACTATGTCGACTACAGCCTGGGCGGCGCGTATGACTTCGGCAGCGGCGTCTCGCTGGGCGCTGCCGTGGTGGGCGCCAACAAGAAGGCCTTCTTCGGCCATGTGAACAAGTCGCGCGTGATCGTCACGCTCACCAAAACCCTGTAAGCCAGTCTCAATGGGCGCCGCGTGCGCCCGTTGTCGGAGGAACCAAAAAATGAAAATGGTGACAGCCATCATCAAGCCCTTCAAGCTCGACGAGGTGCGCGAAGCGCTCTCGGACATCGGCGTGCAAGGCATCACGGTCACTGAGGTCAAGGGCTTCGGCCGCCAAAAGGGCCACACCGAGCTGTACCGCGGCGCGGAGTACGTGGTCGACTTCCTGCCCAAGGTCAAGATCGAAGCCGCTGTGGCCGACGACCTGGTGGACCGCGTGATCGAGTCCATCGAAAACGCAGCCCGCACCGGCAAGATCGGCGACGGCAAGATCTTCGTGACCCACCTGGAGCAGGTGGTGCGCATCCGTACCGGCGAAACCGGCAAGGAAGCCCTGTAAGGGCCGGCCGCATCAGACACAAGAGAAGAACGCCATGAAAAAACTGATTGCTTCCTTCATCCTGGGGCTGGGTCTGCTGACCATGGGCAACCTGTCCCTGGCCCAGGCACCCGCCACCCCCGAAGCGGCTGCCACCGCGCCGGCAGCCGCCGCCGCACCGGCCGCTGAGGCCCCCGCTCCTGCAGCTGCGCCAGCACCCGCTGCTGCAGCGGCTGCCGCCCCGGCCGCTGCCGAAGCTGCACCTGCTCCCGTCCCCAACAAGGGTGACACCGCCTGGATGATGACCTCGACCATCCTCGTGATCCTGATGGTCCTGCCCGGCCTGGCCCTGTTCTATGGCGGCCTGGTGCGCAGCAAGAACATGCTGTCCGTGCTGATGCAGGTGATGGTCACGTTCTCGCTGATCGTCGTGCTGTGGTTCGTCTACGGCTACAGCCTGGCCTTCACCGAAGGCGGCGCCTTCATCGGTGGCTTTGACCGCCTGTTCATGAAGGGCATCTGGGACAACGCTGCGGGCACGTTTGCCAACGCTGCCACGTTCAGCAAGGGTGTCGTGATTCCGGAAGTGGTGTTTGCCGCCTTCCAGGCCACGTTCGCCGGCATCACCTGCGCCCTGATCGTGGGTGCGTTCGCCGAGCGCATCAAGTTCAGCGCCGTCATGATGTTCATGGTGCTGTGGTTCACCTTCAGCTACCTGCCGATCGCCCACATGGTGTGGTTCTGGGCGGGCCCTGACGCTTACACCAGCAAAGAAGTGGTGGACAAGGTCAACGCTACGGCCGGCTACATCTGGCAATCCGGCGCGCTGGACTTTGCTGGCGGTACCGTGGTGCACATCAACGCCGCTGTGGCGGGCCTGGTGGGCGCGTTCATGGTGGGCAAGCGCATCGGCTACGGCAAGGAAGCCATGGCGCCTCACAGCCTGACGCTGACCATGGTCGGTGCCTCGCTGCTGTGGGTGGGCTGGTTCGGCTTCAACGCCGGCTCCGCGCTGGAAGCCAACGGTTTCGCCGCCCTGGCCTTCATCAACACGCTCGTGGCGACCGCCGCGGCCGTGCTGGCATGGTGCATCGGTGAAGCGCTGATGCGCGGCAAGGCTTCGATGCTGGGTGCAGCGTCGGGTGCCGTGGCAGGCCTCGTGGCCATCACGCCAGCTGCCGGCAACGTCGGCATCGGCGGCGCGCTGGTCATCGGCCTGGTGGGTGGTTTTGCCTGCCTGTGGGGTGTCAACGGCCTCAAGAAGCTGCTGGGTGCAGACGACTCGCTCGACGTGTTCGGCGTGCACGGCATCGGCGGCATCGTGGGTGCCCTGTTGACCGGCGTGTTCAACGCCCCTGGCCTGGGTGGCCCTGGCTACGTGGCCGACTGGGTGACGGCCACGATGGTGACATCGGCCGACTACTCGATCGCCGCGCAAGTCTGGACACAAGCCAAGGCCGTGCTGATCACGGTTGTGTGGTCTGGCGTGGTCTCGTTTGTCGCCTACAAGATCGTCGACCTGACCGTGGGCCTGCGCGTCCCCGAAGAAGACGAACGCGAAGGCCTGGACATCACATCGCACGGCGAGACAGCGTACAACCGCTAAGCCGTGCCCCCACGCGCTGCGGTGTCTGGTGGCACCGCAGCGTCGCAACAAGAACAAGCGAGTCGCTCCTTCGGTTTCTTCAGCCCGCCGACCACGGCGGGCTTTTTTGTACCGGCAGGACGCCGCCAATGCCACGTGGCAATCAGCACGGGGTGTCGGGCGCCAACAACTCGCGGGTGAAGAACGCGAAAACGCAGACCCACGGGTCTGCGTTTTGCTTTCTGTCCCACCAGTAGTGCCACCCGGCGCGTGCGATCCACCAGGGCTTGCAGCAGCACCGCCGTCATTTGCTGCACGCCGGCTGTTCAAAAAATTCACGCGCGCCATAACGCCCCGTGAGGACCCCACCCGCTACGATCCAGGCCATGGAAACAGCCCTGGCCCAGATCATCGAGCGGGTGCGCGCCGCCGCCGCAGACCGCACCCCCTTGCGCCTGCGCGGCGGGGGCACCAAGGACTTCTACGGCCTGGCCCTGCAGGGCGAGGTGCTGGACACCCGGGCGCTGCGCGGCATCGTGAGCTACGAGCCCAGCGAACTGGTGGTGACCGTGCGCACCGGCACCCCGCTGGCCGAACTGGAGGCCACCCTGGCAGAACAGGGCCAGTGTTTGCCGTTTGAGCCGCCGCACTTTGCAAAAACCCCGGCCGACGCCGCCACCGTGGGCGGCATGGTCGCAGCTGGCTTGTCGGGCCCGGCCCGCGCCAGCGTGGGCGCGGTGCGTGACTACCTGCTCGGCGCCACGCTGATCAACGGCCGCGCCGAGCTGCTGAGCTTTGGCGGCCAGGTGATGAAAAATGTCGCGGGCTACGACGTCTCGCGCCTCATGGCCGGCGCCTGGGGCACGCTGGGCCTGCTCACCGAGGTCAGCCTCAAGGTGCTGCCGGTGGCCCCGGCCGAAGCCACGCTGCGTTTTGAATGCAACCAGGCCGACGCCCTGCGCAAGCTGCACGCCTGGGGCGGGCAGCCGCTGCCGCTCAACGCCAGCTGCTGGGTGCAGGATGCGGGCGTGGGCACGCTGTATGTGCGCCTGCGCGGCGCGGTGGCGGCGGTGGAAGCGGCCTGCCGCACGATGGGTGGCACACGGCTCGACACCGGCACCACGGCCCCCGACTGGGCCGCCTGCCGCGAGCAGACCCTGCCCTGGTTTGCTGATCGCGCGCAACGCCCGGACCACGCGCTCTGGCGCCTGTCGCTGCCGCCCACGGCCCCCGTGCTCACCCTGCCTGCTGCGGCCCAGCCGCTCATCGAATGGCATGGCGCGCTGCGCTGGGTGCAGGCGCCCGTATCGGCGGGCGGCGCACTGCGCGAGGCCGCGCGAGCGGTGGGTGGGAGTGCTACTATTTTTATAGCTTCTAGCGCAGATGGAACCAGCGCTGGAGGCCAATTTGACTTGAAATCTCCGGCGCTGGAGCAGATCCACAAGCGCCTCAAGCAGAGCTTCGACCCGGTGGGCATCTTCAACCCCGGGCGCATGAGCGGCGCCTGGTAGGCAGGCCCTGTTCAAGCTTTGCCATTGCCCCGACTTCGTCCCACTGCCCGCCATGCGACGCCTGCGCCACCTCACCGGACACCACCGCACCGCGGCCAGCAACCGCGCGCTGGGGTTGTTGCTGGCCTTCAATGCGGGCGCGGTCAATGCGGGCGGTTTTCTGGTGGTGCACCACTACACCTCGCACATGACGGGGTTTCTGTCCTCGCTGGCGGACAACCTCGTGCTGGGCCAGATGAAGCTTGTTCTGGGCGCCATCGGAGCGTTGTGGGCCTTCATGTCGGGCGCCGGCACCACCGCCATCATGGTCAACTGGGCGCGCCACCACCGGCTGCGCAGCGCCTTTGCTTTGCCGCTGCTGCTCGAAGCCGTGCTCATGCTGCTGTTCGGCCTGATGGGCGCCATCACGCTCAGCTGGCCCACGCCCTTTGCGGTGCCGATGACGGTGCTGTTGCTGTCTTTCATCATGGGCCTGCAGAACGCCACGGTCAGCAAGATGTCGTCGTCGCAGATTCGCACCACGCACATGACGGGCGTGGTGACGGACCTGGGGATCGAGGTGGGCAAGATGCTGTACTGGAACCGCATCGGCACAGCGCCCGAATCGCAGGTGCGCGCCAACCAGGCCCGCCTTCGGTTGTTTGCCGGGCTGCTGGCGATGTTCCTGGTGGGTGGCATTGCCGGCGCGGCAGGCTTCAAGTACGTAGGTTTTGTGTTTGTGGTGCCACTGGCGCTGGTGCTGCTGGCCCTGTCGCTCCCGCCGCTGTGGGCCGACCGCGGCCGGCTGCGCCTTGCGCGGAACCAGCCGCAGGACGGCCATGCGCCGCTTGCCCCGCATCCAGCGCCACCCCTGGACCCGGCCGCCAAACCCCCGGCTGCCCGCTGAACCCGTCCGATCTATCTGATTCTCTGCCCAGGCTGCACCCATGCAAACCCAGCTCTCCCCTGAATACCGCGCCCGCGCCGATGGCCTGGAGGCCGAGTCGATCCTGCGCAAATGTGTGCACTGCGGCTTTTGCACCGCGACCTGCCCCACGTACCAGCTGCTGGGCGACGAGCTCGACGGCCCGCGCGGCCGCATCTACCTGATCAAGCAGGTGCTTGAAGGTGCCGAGCCCACGCGCAGCACCCAGCTGCACCTGGACCGGTGCCTGACCTGCCGCAACTGCGAAAGCACCTGCCCGAGCGGCGTGGAGTACGGCCACCTGGTGGACATCGGCCGCAAGATCGTGGATGAAAAAGTGCCGCGCCCCTTGGGCGAAAAAGCGCTGCGCTGGGCGCTGAAGGAGGGCCTGCCCTCGCCCCTGTTCGCCCCGGCGATGAAGGCCGGGCAGGCGGTGCGTGGGCTGCTGCCGGCGTCGCTCAAGGCCAAGGTGCCCGCGCCGCAAAAAGCAGGCGCCTTGCCCACGCGGGAGCATGCGCGCAAGGTGCTCATGCTCGCGGGCTGCGTGCAGCCGGCCATGATGCCCAACATCAACACCGCCACCGCGCGCGTGCTCGACGCGGCGGGCATCCAGACCGTCATCGCTTCCAAGGCGGGCTGCTGCGGCGCGGTCAAATTCCACCTCAACGACCAGGCCGGCGGCATGGCCGAGATGCGCGCCAACATCGACGCCTGGTCGCCGCTGGTGGAGCAGGGCGGCGTGGAGGCCATCGTCATGAATGCCTCGGGCTGCGGCGTCACGGTCAAGGAATACGGGCACATCCTGAAGGACGACGCGCAATACGCCGCCAAGGCCGCGCGCATCAGCGCGCTCACGCGCGACCTCTCGGAGTTGCTGCCAGACCTGCTGCCCGAGCTGGCCGACAAGCTCGCGGGCCGCGCGCAGCCACCGCCCGACGTGCTCTATGCGTATCACCCGCCCTGCACGCTGCAGCACGGCCAAAAACTGCGCGGCGGGGTCGAGGCGCACCTCGCGCGCCTGGGCTTCAAGCTGCGCGTGGCGCGCAATGAATCACACCTGTGCTGCGGCTCGGCGGGCACGTATTCGGTGCTGCAGCCCGACCTGTCGTACCAGCTGCGCGACCGCAAGCTCGGTGTCCTCGCCGAAGCGTTTGGCGAGCAGCCCCCGGACGTGATCCTGTCGGCCAACATCGGCTGCATCACGCATTTGCAAAGCGGTACCGGAACGCCGGTACGGCATTGGATTGAGGTGCTGGACGCGGCACTGGCATGATTGCGGGTTTTGTTGCCCCATTTCCGCACCCCATGACCGACTCCGTGTCCGCACAAGAACAACCCCACGCAGCCCCTGCCGCACCCCTGGCAGCGCCTGTTTCGGCCGAGGCTGCCTCCTCTGCCGTGCCAGCCGCCACGCCCGCCGCATCGGCCGACGCCGGGGCGCCCCCGCAGCGCACGGGCGGATCGCGCCGCGGTGGCCGCAACCGGGGCAAGCCGGAAGGCCGCGAGGCCGCCCAGGGCGCCGCTGCTGCACCGGCCACGCCGGGCAACGCCTCGCGCACGCCGCCACGCACCCACCCCGCACTGGAGCAGCTCGCCGCGCTGTACCCGCAGCTCTTCGGCGCGGTGTTCCGCCCGCTCAAGCGCGGAATCTTCCAGGACATCCTTGCCGCGCACCCTGAAGCCTTCGAGCGTGAAGCGCTCAAGGTGGCGCTGGGCATCCACACCCGCTCTACGCGCTATTTGCAAAGCGTGGCCGCGGGCGACAAGCGCCACGATCTTTCGGGCCAGCCCGTGGAAGACATGGCGCCCGAGCACGTGCACCATGCGCTGCTGGAGGTCTACCGCCGCAAGAAGGCGCGTGCCACCGAAGACCTGCTGCCCAAGCTGCGCAACCGCATGATGGCCGCGTTCGAGGCCTCGGGCCTGACGCGCGAGGCCTACACCGAGCTGGTGCAGGGCCGCGACGAAGCCGCCAACGCCATCCTGGAAGAAGCCTTTGCCGAATGGTCTGCGCGCAACGCCAAGGACGAAGCGCTGCTGCGCGCGTTCGAGGCCAGCGGCCAGACGCTGGAAGCGTTTGCCGACATGTACGGCATGGTGCCTCGCACCGTGGGCCAGCAGCTCGAACGCGCGCGCCGCCTGGCCGCCGCCCGGGTGCAGGCCGCTGCGGCAGCCGCCGTGGCCGCTGCCGAGGCATCTGCCCCGACCGTCGACGCCGTCGACGCCATAGCCGACGCGCCGGCTGCGGCATCGCACGACGAATAAGGCGCATGGCAGCGCCCGCGCCCGCCGCGGTCCCGGCGCGGCTCATCTTTCTGCCCGGCGTGGGTGGCAACCCCGCGTTCTGGCAGCCCGCATCGGATGCGATCACGCTACCGGCCGGCCGCGTGCTGCTGGGCTGGCCCTGGTTTGGCGCCAATGCGGCAGGCGGTATGCCACCCAATGCCGCGCAGTGCATGGACGACCTGGTCCATGCCGTCACGCCGCACATGGACGCACCCTGCGCGCTGATTGCGCAGTCGCTGGGCGGCGTGGTGGCCATGCTTGCGGCGCTCGAGCGACCTGAAAATTTGACGCACCTGGTGCTTGTGGCCACATCGGGCGGCGTGCCCATCGACGACCTGCACCTCCACGACTGGCGGCCCGACTTTATGCGCGCCAACCCGGCCTTTCCGCCGTGGATGGCCGCGCAGCGCTGGGACCTTTCGGCCCGCCTCGCCACCGTGCGCGTGCCCGTTTTGCTGCTGTGGGGCGATGCCGACCCGATCAGCCCTGTGGCCGTCGGGCAGCGCCTGCACGGGCTGCTGCCGAACGCAGCGCTCCAGGTGCTGCAGGGCGGCGCCCACGACCTGGCGCAGACGCACGCTGCGGCCGTGGCGGGGCACATCAGCCGCCACCTGCAAGGGCCCGCCGGGGCTGAGGTCGCAGCTTAGAGCGGCTCACAAAACGCTTCTGGCGTCGTTGCTGCGCCGTAGTCGTACTCCCTGTACTGCCTGCGACGCAGCGCCCAGTGTGCTGTTGCACGCTTGACGGCACATGTAAAGCCGATGGATTTTTGGTCAGGGCAAGGCGCAAACCACAGCGATACCCGTAGGTATCGCGAGGATTTGCAACGCAGCCCTGGCCGAAAAGGCGCGGTTTTAAGTGCCGGATAGCGTGCAACACCACACTCGCCAGAACCGTTTCGCTGAGTTTCGTTGGCTGCTCTTAGAATCCGCCTGCGACCTGGTTCACGGGTTGCCGTAAGCGTTCACGTCAACCAACGTGCCAACCTAGGCCGGCTTTGCCGGGCTGGTGGCCCCGTGCCACTCCGATCCCGGGGGCCTGGGGCGGCACCTTGCTGACCGGCCTGCATTCACTGAACTGCCATGAACCAACGTTCGCCATCCTCTCCCCGTTCCTCCTCCAAGACCTTCCTCGGCCTGCGCAAGCTGCCCGCACGCTCTGCGGTGTGGGTCACGCCGCTGCTGCTGTCGTTGCTGATGACCTTTGTCGTGTCGCTGATCAGCACGGTGCGCGTGGCGGGCGTCTCTGCAGACCTGCCGCTGCTGTGGATGAGCTCCTGGGCGCTGTCCTGGGTCATCGCCTTCCCCACGCTGCTGCTGGCGCTGCCGGTGGTTCGCCGGGCCACTGCGGCCATCGTCCAGCAGCCAGGCTGAACGCGGCCAGGCCTAAAAGGCGGGCGCCGCCGCCTCCGGGCGTTCTGCGGCCAGATGGCGCTGCGCGCCGGCCCGTCCGGGTTCGATACGCCCAGGCGGGGTTCCAACGGTGTTCGGGCCGCTGTCCCCCGCCGCGCGCCGACGAGGACCTCCTGACGCGCCATGTCAGCAGCCCGGCATCCAGCTCCTCGGCGCGCTGAAGGCTACTGACATCAGGCTGTCAGCAGTGGCCGCGCACTATCCGTCCCTCGCAGCTGCACCGTACCGATCGATGGGATGCGTCCCATCGATCTCCATCCACCACCGACAAGAGAGGACTTGCCCATGACCGCTACCACCACCCCATCCGCATCCGCGCCCACACCCGCGGCCGCCGCCC
>SDXZ01000004.1 GCA_004210805.1 Acidovorax sp. | reverse complement strand
TTTCAAATCAGATATCCATCGCATCGGGCAACGGCCGTCGAAACTGGCGCTGCCGAAGACCAGTGCTCCCGCGCAAGGGCCGCCAAGCTGCGAATGCAGCGCTTCGCTTGCGTGCGCTGGGAGCGTCCCCCTCCCGGACCGCCAGCGGTTCGAGAGAGGGGTGAAGGCGCGCAGCGCCTCAGGGGGTGCTCCCTATGCAGCGACGAACTCATTCCACTTCTGGACCATGTAGTTGTTCTCGTCCATCAGCGCGTTCCAGCAGGCAATCCCACCCATGCGCGCTTCGTAGCTGCCGCCGTCGCGCACCGCGCCAGACTTGGCCAGCACGTCGCCATTGGGGCTCTTGATGTCCTGCGTGGCGGGCTTACCTTCCATCCAGTAGGCCCACTCGTAGGCTTCCATCTTGGACTTGGCGGTCTCCAGCACGGCGCTGTAGTAGCCCTGGCGATTCAGGTAGGCACCGGCCCAGCCGTCCAGGAACCAGTTGATGAACTCGTACGCGCCATCAAGCTTGCGACCGCTCAATGTGGCCGGCAGACCGAAGCCTGCGGCCCAGGCGCGGTAGCCTTCCTTGAGCGGCTGGAAGTTGCAGGCAATCCCCTTGGTGCGCACGGCGGTGACGGCAGGGCTCCACATCGACTGGATCACCACTTCGCCCGACGCCATCAGGTTCACCGACTCGTTGAAGTCCTTCCACAGCGCGCGGAACTGGCCCTGCTTCTTGGCCTCGATCAGGGTCTTGATCGTGAGATCAATTTCCTTCTTGGTCATGTTGCCCTTGTCAGGGTACTTGTAGATGCCCATGGCCTCGACCACCATGGCGGCGTCCATGATGCCGATGCTCGGGATGTTCAGGATCGCGGTCTTGCCCTTGAACTCGGGGTTGAGCAGCTCGGCCCAGGAACTGATGGGGCGCTTGATCAAATCGGGGCGGATGCCCAGCGTGTCGGCGTTGTACACCGTGGGGATCAGCGACATGAACTGCGTGGGCGCGGTGGCAAATTTCTTGGACTTTTCGCCTTCCAGGTAGATCACCTTCTTGGGCGCCGTGCCCTGGTCGCCCACGGCCTTGCCGGCCACCTGGCCGGTGGTGAACAACGTGGTGATCTTGTCGGCGTTCTTGATGCGCTTGGTGTCGATGCCCTTCAAGTTGCCCGTGGGCACGATCTTTTTCAACGAGAAGTACTCGGTGTCGATCAGATCGAAACTGTTGGGCGCGGTCACGGCGCGCTTGGTCACGTCGTCCGTGGTCACGGCCACGTACTGGATCTCGATGCCGGTGTCGGCCTTGAACTTCTCCGCGATGGCTTTGTCCTGGTTTACCGCCGTGCCCAGGTAGCGCAGCACGATCTTTTCCTGCGAATGGACGGCCGGAAACACGCCAGCGGCCAGGATGCCTGCCGTGCCCTTGAGCAACGAGCGGCGCTGCATTCCGGTGGCGTCGGAAACGATGACAGGGGAATCAGCGCGAGAAGAGTCGGACATGGAAAAACTCCTTGGTTGCGGAAGGGACGGGGTGAAAAAGCGAGAAGTGAGAAAGATGCGGCCGTGGTGACAGGCCGCCTAAGCGGCTACGGCCTGCCGGACCGGCCCGGAAGCCACGCCCACCGCCGCGGGAGCGGCAGCCCCAGCAGGCATGAGCGGATGGGCCTGCTCGGGCGTCCAGTGCAGTTGCACCGTCTGCCCCACTTGGTAGGGGTGCGCGGCAAACGCGGCCTCGGACACCATCACCGAATACGCCGCCGTGGCATTGGCCGACAGGGCCACACCCTGCTTTTGCAGGCCCAGCAGCACATAGGTGCCCTGGTACTCCACATCGGTCACCACGGCCTGCATGCGCTGGGCGCCCCAGGGCAGCTCGGCGCTGGCAGGGGCGATCTGCAGGTGGTCGGTGCGCACGCCAACCTTGCCGCCTTCTGCATCGATCACGTTGTGGCCGCCCATGAAGCGCGCCACGAATTCGCTGGCGGGGCGGTTGTAGACCTCGTGCGGCGAGCCCACCTGCTCGATCACGCCGTGGTTCATCACCACCATGGTGTCGGCCAGGGCCATGGCCTCTTCCTGCGAGTGGGTCACGTGGATGAAGGTCAGGCCCAGCTCCTTTTGCCAGCGGCGCAGCTCGGCGCGCATCTGGATGCGCAGGAACGGGTCGAGCGCCGACAGCGGCTCATCGAGCAGCAGCACGCGTGGCTGGGTGATCAGGGCGCGGGCCAATGCCACGCGCTGCTGCTGCCCGCCCGACAGTTCTGCCGGCTTGCGCTCGGCCAGGTGGCCCATGGCCACGCGTTCGAGCAGGTCACGTGCCTTGGTCTGGCGCTCAGCCTTGGCCACACCCTTCATCTTCAGGCTGAACGCCACGTTGTCGAGCGCAGACAAGTGCGGAAACAGCGCAAAGCTCTGGAACATCATGGCCGTGCCGCGCGCCGCCGCGGGCAGGTCGGTGATGTTGCGGTTCTCCAGCAAGATGTCGCCGCTGGTCACCGACTCGTGCCCCGCAATCATGCGCAGCGTGGTGCTCTTGCCGCATCCGGAGGGCCCCAGCAGGCAGCAGTAGCTGCCGCTGGCGATGCGCAGGTTGATGGCGTCCACCGCCGGTTTGCCCTGGGCATAGCGTTTGGTGAGCGCAATGATTTCAATAGCGGCGGGCGCTTGTGCAGGGGCGTGGTCTTGCATGAGGAAGGGCTCTGCAAACCTCGTGCCAGCTTTGTACACAATCTGTGCTCTATTTTGCGTACAAATTGCACCAAGCGCGGGCACTGGGCGCACCAGATGCAGGACATGGTGGTCTCCGCCCCGCCGGTCAGGACTGTTGTGGTGCAGACCTCCACGGTAAAAGCCGCCTTGGTCAGGCGGGCACCGCTGGCTATACTGAATCACAAAGAAACAATTTCTTACTTACCTGGACAGTCGGGCCACCCCCACGCCAGCACCCCGGATGACCACCCTCGACCCGCGCTCCATGATTGCCATGGCCGGCTTCATGTCCGCCGTCATGGCCATCGTGTTGCTGTTCATGCGGCGCCACTACCCTCCGTCCATCCGCGGCGTGGGCGCCTGGGCGCTGGCACCGGTGTTCTGGCTGGCCTCCACCGTGCTGTTTGGCACGCGCGGCTTCATCCCCGACTGGCTCAGCCTCGTGCTGGCCAACGAGCTCCTGGTGCTGGGCACCGTGACCTACTACATGGGCACGCGCAGCTTCATGGGGGCGCCCGGCACCTGGCGTGTGTGGGGCTGGGTGATGGCGGGCAGCACACTCGTGTTCATCGTCCTCACCTACTGGATTCCCCACTACGCCCTGCGGGTGGGCTTCTTCTCGGTATTGATGGGCGCGGTGTACGCGGCGCAGCTGCGCTTCATGCTGCGCCACGGCGAGCAGACCTTTCCGGTGCGCCTGGTCGAAGTCGTGCTGGGACTGCACATGGGCGTGCTGGCCATGCGCCTTGTCTCGATCGCCACCGGACACGCAGGGGCCAATCTGATGGAGCCCTCGATGTTCCAGACCTTCTACATCGGCGCCTATGTGCTGACGGTGCTGATGCTGTCCATCGGCGCGGTGCTGATGGCCACAGACCGGCTTCGCACCGAACTGGAACACCTGGCCACACACGACTCGCTGACCAACACGCTCAACCGCCGTGCGCTGCTGCAGCGCTGCGACGAGGAGCTGGAGCGCGCACAGCGCTACGGCCACGGCCCCTCGATCATGATGCTGGACCTGGACAACTTCAAAGCCGTGAACGACACGCATGGCCACCAGCATGGAGATGCGGTGCTGGTCCACTTTGCCGACTGCACGCGGCAAGTGCTGCGCCGGGCCGACCGCCTGGGCCGCTACGGTGGCGAGGAGTTTGTGGTGCTGCTGCCGGGAGCCGATGCGGACGCTGCCAGCAACGTGGCCCAGCGCATCCACGCCGCTTTGGCCACCGGCCACCCGCTGGACTGCCAGGTCAGCATCGGCATGACCAGCTGGCGCGGCCCCGCCGAGACGCTGGACGCCATGCTCTCCCGCGCGGATGCGGCGCTGTACCGCGCCAAACACGACGGGCGCAACCGCACCAGCGTGGCCTGACGCCGCGCGGGGGAACCCGGCATGGTCAGGCGGTCTGGGTGGCGACGCCCGCGGATTCGAAACTGGCCATCTCGCCCAGCACGGCACAGGCGGACTGCAGCAACGGCCAGGCCAGCGCGGCGCCGGACCCTTCGCCCAGACGCAGGCCCAGGTCCAGCAAAGGCTCTGCCTGCATCTGCGCCAGCATGAGGGTGTGGCCGCGCTCGCCCGAGCGGTGGGCAAACACGCAGCGCTGCAACACCGCAGGCTGCAGGCGGCTGGCCACCAGCACGGCCGCGCTGGTAATGAACCCATCGACCACGATGACCCGGCGCTCGGCCGCGGCCTGCAACACCGCGCCCACCAGTGTGGCCACCTCGTAACCGCCCAGCGCGGCCAGTGCATCCAGCGGAGCCGTCGCTTCAGCATTCACATCCAGCGCCTGCTGCAGCACGGCCCGCTTGCGTTCAATGCCAGCAGCGTCCAGGCCCGTGCCCGCGCCCGTCACCTCGGCCAAAGGCAGGCCCGCCAGACGCGCCAGCAACAACGACGCGACGGACGTGTTGGCAATGCCCATCTCACCGAGCAGCAGCACATTGCCCGGCAGGCCACGCACCACCTCCATGCCGTTGCCGAGGGCCTCGCCACATTGCGCGGTCGTCATCGCAGGGCCTGCCGATGCGTCGGCCGTGCCGGGTGCCACCTTGCGCAGCAGCAACTGGGGCGCTCCCGGGGCCGTGGTGCGCGCCGCGATGGGCTTGGCCACGCCGCAATCCACCACGGTGAGGGCGAGGCCATGCTGGCGCGCCAGCACGCTCACCGCAGCGCCGCCGGCCAGAAAGTTCTCGACCATCTGCCAGGTCACTTCGCTGGGGAAGGCAGACACCCCGCGCGCCGCCAGCCCGTGGTCGCCGGCACAGACCAGCATCTGCGGCTGCACAAGCTGCGGCGCCTCGCTGCCCAGCACCTGGCCGAGGCGCTGCGCCAGCGATTCAAGCCGGCCGAGCGAGCCGAGCGGCTTGGTCTTGAAGTCGAGGATGTGCTGCAGCCGCGCGGTGAACGTGGCGTCGGTGATGTCGGCGATGGCGGGGACGTTGAATGGGGTCGGGGTGTTCATGGATTGCGAAATTCGATCAGATAAGAAAAAGGAGATCCGGTGCGCTAGGCGATAAGCCCCCACAACACGCCGGGCTCGAAATGGGCATCGACCGTGCGGGCCAGGCCCTCCATCACCGTGTCGAGCGTGGGCACGGGCGCCGCGCCCTCGCGGCCGAACAAGGCTTGCAGCGCGGCGGGGTCTTCGAGCAGGCCGTGGAGGTACAAGCCCAGCACATTGCCCGCGCCGTTCTGCCAGGCCAGGCCCGGCAGCACTTCGCGCGCCACATCGCCCCCGGCCGCCATCGCCGGGTGTTGCGCGGTCTGGCCGTGGTGGATCTCATAGCCGCTGGCCTCGACGCCAGACAGCGGCGCCCAGGCGCCCTGCAACGTGCCGAAGCGCGCGGTGGTGCGCTGCACGGTCTTGGCGGGCTCAAACGTGGTGACCAGCGGCAGCAGGCCCAGGCCGGGCGCATTGCCATCAATACCCGCGGTGTCGATCAGCGCTTCGCCCAACATCTGCAGGCCGCCGCAGACACCCAGCACCGCGCCGCCCTGCCCCGCGTGGGCGGCAATCGCCCGGTCAAGGCCCTGCGCGCGCAGCCAGGCCAGGTCTGCCGCTGTGGCCTTGGAACCCGGCAGCACCACCCAGTCGGTGTGCGCCAGGCCTGCCAGATCCGCCGGGCTGCGCGCCCAGAGCAGGCGCACGCCCGGCACGTTCTTCAGCGGCTGGAACTCGTCCAGGTTGCTGATGCGCGGATAGGCGATCACGGCCACCGTGGTGTGCACCGCGCCGGCCGTGGTCGTGCGGGCAGCGAGCGGCGACGGGCCGCCCCTATCCGCGGGGGCCCCCTCGGGGGGCAGCGAGGACACGTCAGTGCCGAGCGTGGGGGTCATATCAAACACGCCGTCTTCCTCGGGCAGGCCGTGGCGCCACTGCATGGGGATGGTGGCCACGGTGGGCACGCCGGTCAGGTCCTGCAGCATCTGCGGCGCGGGGGCCAGCAGGGCCGCATCGCCCCGAAACTTATTCAGCACAAAGCCATGGATCAGCGCCCGCTCGTCCTCGGGCAACAGCGCCCAGGTGCCGTACAGGTGGGCAAACGCGCCGCCGCGGTCGATGTCCGTCACCAGCAGGCAGCGGGCGTTGGCGTGGCGGGCCACGCGCATGTTCACGATGTCACTCGCGTGCAGGTTGATCTCGGCCGGCGAGCCTGCGCCCTCGATCACCACCACGTCGTTTTCGGCGCGCAGCGCATCCAATGCCGCAGCGATCTGCGGCCACACGCGCTCGCTGCGGCCGCGCCAGGGCAGCGCGGTGAGCTCGGCGCTGACCTGGCCCATCAGCACCACCTGGCTGTGCGTGTCGGCCTCGGGCTTGAGCAGCAGCGGGTTCATGCGTACCTCGGGCGTGGCGCGTGCGGCCAGTGCCTGGAAGTACTGCGCACTGCCGATCTCGCCCCAGGCACTTGAAGCACCTGCTACTGCACCCTGGCCGGGGCCGGGCACCACCCGGGCGTTGTTGCTCATGTTCTGCGCCTTGAAGGGCGCGACCTTCAAGCCCTGGTTGCTGTACCAGCGGCACAGGGCGGTGGTGAGCCAGCTTTTGCCGGCGCCGCTGGTGGTGCCCAGCACCATCACGCAGCGGGCCAATTGGGAAGCAGTGTTTTCAGTCAAGGCAGCGGGCGGACCATGCGGTCCATGATGTGTTCGAGTGCCGCTGCCGCATCGGTGCAGCGGCCGGTGTGCACGGGCGAGGTCTGGATGATGGCGCTGCGCCGGGCGGTGAGCCAGTGAAAGCGCTGGCGGTACGGCAGGCGCGCAATCGGCCCGCAGCCCTCGTCGCCCGCACAGATGGCCACGATGGCGGACAGGTGGCGGCGCACGGTGTCGATGTCCACCTGCGGGTCCATGGCCAGCAGCCGGGCCTCATCCAGTGCCATGGTGGCCTGCAAAAACCCGCTGCGCTGGCACGAGAGGATCACGCCCGCGTTGATGAACTCCTCGCGCTCCACACGCGGCACCACGCGCACGATGGCGTAGTCATACACCTCAGCCGCGTGCATCGATCGCTCCCTTCACGGCATTCACCCAGGTTTCGCGACCGGCCAGGCGCGCACAGAAATAGTCCACGTAGGCCTGGCGGTGGCTTGCGGGCAGCGCCAGCGGGCCTTCGGTGTGGTCGGCAGCTGCCAGGGCAAGGAACTCATCGGGCACATCCAACAGGATGGCGCTGATGACCTCGGGCGTGAGGCGCGCGGCCAACTCGGCGTCCACCTGCAAGAGCACCGTGGCTTGGCCCAGCAGCACATGGTCGGCAATGGGTGCAAAGGGCTTGGCGGGCACCGCCACGGCGCCGTTCCATGCGTGGTGAAAGGTGAGCGCGGCGCCGTGGTCGATGAGCCAGGGCTTGCGGTGCCACATCAGCAGGTTGGTGTTGCGGGCCGTGCGGTCCACATTGCCCACCAGCGCGTCGAACCACACTAGGCGCGACGCAAAATCGTCCGACACTACATCCACCGCGGGGTCGAAGTTGAGCGAACCCGAGAGGTAGTCCATGCCCACGTTGAGGCCGCCGCTGGCGCGGATCAGATCCTGGATCTCGGGGTCGGGCTCGGTCTGCGCCAGGGCCGTATCGAGCTCTGCGAGCACGATCTCGGGCACGGGCAGCCCGACGGCGCGGGCGACACCGCCAGCGATGATTTCGGCCAGGAGCGACCGCACGCCCTGCCCTGCGCCGCGGAACTTGAGCACGTAGGTGCCCAGGTCGTCGCCCTCGACGATGGCGGGCATGGAGCCACCTTCACGCAAGGGCGTGACGTAGCGGTTGACGGTAATGGTTCGCACGGCAGCGGCTCTCTTCAGGGGTTGGGTGAATCCGGCATGGTAGCCATGGCAGACCGCGCCTGCGCCCACGCGTGGGCCAGTGCCTGTTGGGATGGTGGCGCCAGGACGCCCAGGCGCACATGGCCCGGCAGGCCAAACGATGCGCAGTCCCGCAGCTTGATGCCCTGGCTGCGCAAGGCCCCCAGCAGGAGTGTCACCTGCGCTGCCTCCGTCACCGGCATTTGCGCCACGAAGTAGTTGGCCAGACTGCCAGGCACGGGGGTCCAGCCCAGCGATTGGCACAGCGCCAGCTGCGACGACTTCCAGCCCCGCAGCGTGGCCAGGCTGTGCCGCACCCAGGCCTGCACCGACGGCCGCGCCCAGGCCGCGAGCAGCGCTACGCCATGCGCGCCCACGGGCCATGACGAAGCAAGGCTGTTCAGCGCATGCACCTCATCAGGGGTGGCATGGGCCGGGGCGATGGCGTACGCCGCACGCACCCCGGTCAGACCCAGTGCCTTGTTGGGCGTCCACAGCTGCCAGGCTGTCGCAGGGACATCGGTCGCCACGCCGTCCAGGCGCAGCGGCACGTAGGCGCAGTCAAGCACCTGCATGTCACCCGCCTCAAGGCCCCGGGCGCGCCATGTGTCCAAGGCCGGGTCTTGAATGCCCAGCGGGCTGGATGGCTCGCAGGCCCAGTGCAGGCCGGCCTGCGTAGGCGCCGCATCGTCAGGCACCGCACGCAACACAGCGAGCCCCCAGGTCTGCGCCGCCTGGGGATAGTCGCCATAGCTGTGTGCGGGCACCACGGCGCGGGTGGCGCCGCGGCGGGCGGCCCAGGCGGTGGCGCGGTGGATGAACTCGCTGGCGCTGGCCGCCAGAACGATGCGGCCGGGCGCCACGCGGTGCAGCGCGCCCAGGCATTCACGCAGCGCGGTGTAGGCCGGGTCGGGGTAGCGCGTAGCGTCGGCCGCCTGCACGCTGTGCAGCGCCTCCGGACACGGGCCACAGGCGCTGCTGTTGGTCGAAAAATCATGCGACGGCACTCCCAACGCGTCGGGCCCGCCATGGGGTGGCAGCGCCAGATGGCCCAAGTGTTCGGTCGAGGTGGTCACCGGTGTCATGCCCTATGCCCCCCTACAAACCAGCAGCACCAGCCCCTGCACCGCAGCCACCAGCGGCAACAGCATCAGCACCACGTTGTCGCCGTAACGTGCGGCGCGGCGCGTGTCCAGCGGCCCGGGCGATCGCGCCGCGGCGTTCAGGGCATACACACCCGGCTTGGCCAGGCGCACGTTCAAGGCCAGGGCCATGGCTGCCATCGGCCAGCCACTGTTGGGTGATGGCGTCTTGCCGGCCTGGCGCATCAACGTGGCCAGCGGCAGCCCCCGCGCGCCTGCGGCCAGCAGCAGCGCAGTGATGCGCGCGGGAATCCACGACAGCACGTCATCCGCCCGCGCCGCCCACTTGCCCGCCCACTGCCAATAGCGCCCGCCGCGCATGCCCGGGTAGCCCCACATGGCATCGGCCGTGTTGGCCAAGCGGTACAGCGCGGCGCCCGGCAAACCCAGCAGCGCAAACCAGAAGAGCGGCGCCACCACAGAATCGTTGAGGTTTTCGGCCAGCGATTCGATGGCGGACTCGCGCACTTCCTGCGCGCTCAGGGCGCTGACATCGCGGCTGACGAGGCGCGACAAGCGGCTGCGCCCCTCGGCCAGCGATTGGCCGAGCGCTACCTCCACCGCCAGCACCTCGTCGCGCAGCATGCGCCAGGCCAGCAGGGGCTTGAGCAGCAGCGCCAGCAATGCTGTTGCCAGAAAAGCGTGGAGCGTCAGCGCCAGGTACTGCGCAACCCCCGCCAATATCAAAACAATAGCTGCAAGCGCACACCAGACAAGCGCTGAGCGCCAAAAAGTCTTGAAATCCTCGGCCACAGGCGCCGTGGGCGCCAGCCGGTCGCCCCACCACTGCAGCGCCTTGCCCATCCACACCACGGGGTGCCAGGCTGCCGGTGGTTCGCCCAGCCACCAGTCCACCGCCAGCGCCAGCAACGGGCACCACAGGAGCACGTGGAACAGCGCCGCACCTGTGCCGGGGAGAAGCACGGACCTCAGGCTGTCCATACGCCCTCCGCCGTCCGCACGGTGGCCGCTGACGACCGTGCAGCCCGCCGCCGACGCGGCACCAGTACACGCCATGCCACCACACAGGACGTGATGCACAGCGCCACCCCCAGCAGCGACAGCCCCACGATCAGCCCGGTACGCAATGCCGGGCGCGCCAGCAGCGGCGCGAAGTCCAGGCTGTGCAGTCCGTTGTAGAGCAGCCGCTGCCAAGGCGTGGTGGCGTCGGCACGCGTCACCATGCGGGCGGAGGCAGCGTCGGCGTACACCGTCACTTCGTCCTCAGCCCAGTGGGCGCGCCAGACGGGCAGCGGCCGGTGGAAGGAAGTGGATGCGTCATGGTGGCGCGCATAGTACAGGCCGTCGTACTGGGTGAGCCGTTCGATCGCCGGCGGCATTGCGCCCGGGCGCAGGCCTTGCAGCGCAGCCAGCACCGTCGCATCGGGCACGGCCTGCGCCACGGTGGCCTCGGGCCCGTCGGCACGCACCAGGCGTTGCACCACGCCCTCCCCCTGCCCACGCACCCGGTACCAGGCCTGGCCGGCCAAGCGCAAGGTGTCCACCTCCAGCGGCACGATGCCATCGGCCGCCGCCAGCGCCACGGCCTGAGCCGGGCCGCGCACCATGCGCGGAGCTTCCCCCGCCCATTGCGTGCGGGCCTGTGGGTCGACCGCGCGGCCGGTAAACACGCCAAACGGGTTCATCGACATCAGGCCCGAAATCATCCAGGTGAGCGTGAACACCGCTGCCACCAAGCCCAGGACGTGGTGCCAGCGCATCCAGAACTTGCGGTAGGGAATCCAGCGCCGCCGGTTCAGGAACAGCTGCCAGATGCCCAGCGCGATGCCCGTGGCAGCCAGCAGCACACCGGGGATCGAGAGCCACACCACCACGTGGTGCCAGGCCTTGGGGAACTGCCGCAGCACCGTCGGGTAGATCCAGTGCGGCACGGCGCCCAGCCAGTTCCAGAAGCGTTCAGCACGCCGCGTGTCGCGCACCACCTCGGTAGCACCGGGCGACACGTACAGCTCCAGCCCGTCGTCGCCGTCGAGCAGCACCTTGACCAGGGGACGGTGCACATCGAGGCCCTGGGGCACCGTCCATTGGTCCCGCTCCACCCATTCGGTGCCCATGGCGCGGCGCCCGCTGAAGGCCTCGGCCACGGTGGCGGCCTGCGCTTCGCTGAGTGGTGGCACCACGGCCCCGGTGCGGGCATCCACCGTGTGCCAGCGCGGGGCCGCGCCCGCCTCTGACGCCGCCAGCATGCGCCACACAGGCGCATCGGCCAGCATGCCGAGCCGCGCCTCGCCGCCACCAGTCGGGCGCAAGCCCGCGCGCTGAGCGGCATCGGGCGCGGCCAGACAGCAATCGGCAGGCAGCTGCAGCGGCGGCAAGGCCGCCAGTCGCTCGGCCTGCGTCAGGCTGGGGAACGGCACGAAATACAGCACCACCCCGCTCACGAACCACATGAGGAAGAACAGCGCCAGCACCACGCCCAGCCACTTGTGCACAAAGATGACGAGCTTCTTCACCATGCGCCGTTCCTCGCTCGATTCACCAGATCAGAACGTGGCGCGCGCGGTCAGCTGCACGGTGCGCGGCGCGCCCAGCAGCCAGCGCACGTTGGCCGTGCCGGCCAGTGCGTAGTCGCGGTCGGCCAGGTTCTTCACGGCCAGGCCGAGCTTGAGGTTGCGCGAGTAGTCGTAGGCCAGCGAAGCATCCAGCACCATATACGACGGCAGCTGAGCGGTGTTGGCGGTGTTGCCCTGGCGCGCTCCCACATAGCGCGCACCAAAACCCGCCTGCCACTGGGGCAGGAAGCGCCAGGCCGTCCAGATGCTGGCCGTGCGCTCGGGCACGCCCGTGGGCGTGTTGCCCGCGCGCGAGACCACGCTGCCCGAGACCAGTTCCTTGAAATCGTCGTAGCGCGCCCGCAGGAAAGCCGCGTTGGCGTCGATGGTCCAGCCGCGCACGGGCTCGGCCGCAAAGGCCAGCTCGATGCCGGTAGACGATTGCTGGCCGATCTGCTGGGTGATGTTGGGGTTGCTGGCATCGCGGGAGAGCAGGTTGCGCTTTTCGATCTGGTACAGCGCCACCGTCCACTCGCCGCGCACTGCAGGCACGGCGCCCTTGGCGCCGATTTCCACCTGCCGGCCCTTGGTCAAATCGAGGGTGTTGCCGCCGCCGGGCAGCGACAGCGCGCCGCTGAGCGGATCGGTGCCAGTGCCGAACTGGCCATAGAGCGACAGCGCATCGCTGGGCGACCACACGGCGCCCAGGCGGCCGGTGACAGGGGAATACTTCTTGACCAGGTTCACGCCGGTGCGCAGGTCGTTGTTGTCCAGCTGCATGCGGTCGCTGCGCAGGCCGGCCACCAGCTTCCACTCCGGCGTGAGGTCAAGGGCGTTTTCCGCGAACAGGGCCGTGGTCTGCAGCCTGGAGCGCCGGCCGGGGATGGTGGGCACAGGGCTGATGAAGTTGCCGGGTGTGAAGTTGAACGGGTCCACCGTGCTCGCGCCGCCGTAAGGCGAATTGTTGGTGTGCACCAGCTCTGTGCGGTACCAATCCAGGCCCACGATGAAGCGGTTCTTCATGCCGGAGAGGTGGCCGTCGAAAGTGGCGTCTAAGCGGTTGCCGGTCTGCGTCTGGTCGTGCAGGATCTCCAGGTAGTCGCTGCGGTTCACGGCCGTGCCTGCGGCGTTGAAGCTGTAGGCCTCGGCATTGCGCCAGTGGCGGTCGGTGGTCAGGTGGTAGGTCTCGTTGCGCAGGTGCAGGCCCGCTGCGGCTTGGTAGTCGACCTTGGCGCGCAGGATGCGGTCGTCGTACTTGACCACCGAGTCGGCCACGTTGAAGTTGGTGCGGCGCAGGCGGTCGTCCAGCACCCCATTGCGCAGCGGCGTGCCGAAGTAGCGCGCGTCGTCGTTCACACCGCCGTCGAGCGACAGGGCGACGTTCAGGTCGCGGCTGGCGCGCACGACCAGGGCCAGGGCGTAGTTGTGGCGCTGCACGTCCATCAGCGCACGGTAGCCGTCGCTCTTTTCCGCATCGAGGTAGACCGAGTACGCCAGCACGTCGTTGATGGGGCCGCGCAGGCCCACGCCGCCCTGCACCGTGCCGAAGGAGCCCACGCTCAAGAACGCTTCGCGCTGCGGGGCACCGAAGATCGGACGCTTGGTCACGTAGTTGACGGCGGCGCCGATGGCGCCGTCGCCATAGAGCACCGAGGCCGGGCCGCGCAGCACCTCGACCGACTCCATGGGCCAAGTCGAGAACGGATAGGTGATGGTGCCCGAAGCGACGATGAGGCGCGTGCCATCCACCATCTGCGCCACCGAGTTGTGGCCCGCAAAGCCGCGTGCCACCAGGCTGGTGCCACCGTTGCCCGGGGCCGGAGCCTCGGTGATGCCAGGCATGCGCACCGCCACGTCCTGCGCGCGGGTCAGGCTGCGCTCTGCGATGTCGCCCGCACCCAGGTTGCTGACGCTGGCCGGGGTCTCCCGCGCGGTGAGGCCCAGGCGCGAGCCCGTGGCGCTGGGCGCATCGAGCGAGAGCGTGCTGCCGGGCGCGGACAACGTGTCCGTGACCTGGACGGCCGGCAACTCGGCGGTGGTCTGGGCCATGGCGGCCTGCGAGGTGCACGCGAGCACGGCCAGCGACAGGGGGGTGAGGTGTTTGCGCATGAAAAGGACGAACAAAAAACCGAAAACGAAACGGCGGCCCGCTAGGGCTGCCGAGGGTGGCGGAGACCTCAGTCCTCGATGCCGCGCTGCGCGGGAATGCCCGCCTTGAACGCGTGCTTGACCATCTGCATCTCGGTCACCGTGTCGGCCAGCTCGATGATTTCGGGCGGGCAGCGGCGGCCGGTGAGGCACACGTGCACCTCTTTGGGACGGTCGCGCAGCGTCTGCAGCACGCCTTCGAGCGGCAGCCAGCCATAGATCAGCGGATAGGTGATCTCGTCGAGCACCACCAGAAAATGTTCGCCCGACAGAATGGCGGCGCGCGCCTTCTCCCAGCCGTCGCGCGCCAGCTGCGCCGAGTGCTCCAGGTCCTTGCTCTTCCAGCTGAAGCCATCGCCCAGGCCCTCGATGGGCAGGCCGAGTTGCTCGAACATGCGGTGCTCGCCAAAACGCGCGGTGGGCACCTTCATGAACTGGTAAATCTTGACGGCCTTGCCCCGGCCATGCGCACGCAGCGCCAGCCCAAAGGCCGCCGTGCTCTTGCCCTTGCCGTCGCCGGTGTTGACGATGACGATGCCGCGGCGCTCGCCCTCGGGCTTTTCGTAGCGCTTCTCGGTGGGTGGGGTTTCGATCTGCATGGTGTGGGTGCTTTCAAGAAGGGTCGATTCAAGCGCGGGCCAGGCCGGGCGCAGCGGAGATTGAGAACGGACGGCGCGCCTGCCACGCAGCACCCGCCAGCACCACCAGGGCCATCACCAGCAGGGCCACGATGCCGGCCATGCGCTCCACGGGGTTGGGCTCTTGGGCGGTGTCGGGGGCTTCGCGCTCGGGCTGGCGCTCCAGCAGCACGCCCATGGCGGGCACAGTGGGTGCGGCGGGCGGTGCCTCGGCCTGGGGGGGCGGTGCAGGCAGGTCGGCAGCAGGCGGTGCGGGCTGCGGCGCCGGGGCCGCTGTCAACTGCGGCGTGGCCACGGCCATGCCCACCGGCGCGGCGCTGGCCGCCGGCCCACCCTGCGCGGCCTGCTCCACCCAGCGGCGCACGCTGGGCAGCTCGGCCGCCAGCGGCGCGGCGCGCGTGAGCTCCTGGTACATCTGAGCGAGCTGTTTTTGCGTGTCGGCATCGGCCTGCCAATAGCCCTGGCGCTGCGCCTGCACCAGGCGCTCCAGCGACTGGGCATAGGCCTGCGGATGCTCCTTCAGCCACTCGGGCAGGCCCAGCTGGTGCTTGTCGCGCACCAGCACGTCATAAAAGCTTTGCCAATGGTCGCTGCGCACCGTGTCGGGCGCCACGGCCTGCCAGCCCCAGGCGAACTGCACGGCCTTGAGCACCTGCAGCGTGCCCGAATAGCCCTCGGCCTTCTGCGCCTTGAGCCAGCCCGGGTGCAGGTAGCGCGACTGCATCTCCAGCGCGATGGCGCGCTGCGCGGTCTCTAGGGTGGGCTCGCTCACATCCTGCAGCTGGGCCACATGCAGCTCCAGCCCCTGCGGCCGGCCGGCCACACGGGCTGCGGCCGACAGGCCACCCAGGTACTGGAACGGGTCGTCCGAGCTGACCATGGCGTACAGGTGCGAGCTGCGCGACAGGATGGCCGCGTCGGTGCGGCGCAGGTGCGCCCCCAGCGCCTTCGCCGCCGTGCCGCCCGCAACCCCCGTCACCGGCTCGCCATCCAGATAAGGCTGGCTCATCCGCTCGAGGAACATCTGGCCCAGGCGCGCATCGTTGGTTTGCAGGCCGTCGCTCTGCACCGCGTCCGACAGGCCGGTGCCGTAGTCGCCCACTGCATTGCCGAACGAGCGCACGCGCGCCAATTGCTCGGCCTGTGCGCGTGGCACACCTTGCTTGCGCAGCTCCTGGCCGATCTGCTCGGTGTTGCGAGCAATCACATTGCCGGGCTCGGCCGTGGCGGCCTGGGCCACGGCGCGGTCGAGCAGCGCCATCAGCGCGGGGAACTGGTCGCGGTAGGACCCGGTGATGCTCATGAGCACATCGACGCGCGGGCGTTTCAGCTCATCGGCGGCGATGGTCTCCACACGCACCGGGCGGCCCGAGTCGTCCCACACCGGGCGCATGCCCAGCGCCACGAGCGCCTGGGCTTCCATGATGCCCTGGTGGCGCAGCGTTTCGCCCGCCCACAGCGACAGCGCCATGCGCTGCGGCGCCTGGCCGCCATGGCGCGCCTGGTAGTCCTTGAACCAGTCGTTGAACAGCGTCTGCGCCACGGCATAGGCCTGGCGCGTGGGCAGGCGGCTCGGGTCCAGCCCCGTGAGGTTGCGGCCCGTGGGCAGGCTCTCGGGGTTGCGGATCGGGTCACCGCCATAAGCAGCGGTAAGGAACCGGCCCTCCAGCGCGGCTAGCAGGCCGGGCATCTCGCCTTCGGTGGCCAAGAGGCGCTCCAGCTCCTGCGCGCGCTGGGCCAGCTGCAGCAGCGCGGGCGTGTCGATGGGCTTGCGCGCGGCGCGGTTGGGCACATGGTCCTCGGCGCGAACCACGTCGGAGGCACCGGCCGTGCTCGGCGTTGCAGCCTGCGCGGGCAGCGCGGGGCGCAGGTCCAACACGCTGGCAGCCTGCGCGTCGGTCAGCGCCACTTCCAGCCAGCGCGCGGGGCGCGCTGCCAGCACCGCATCGTGCTTGATGAGAAAAGCCTCATCGATGTCCTCGCCCAGCGCCTCGATCAGCGGCTTGCGCAGCGCCTGCAGGATGGTCTCGCGCCGCTGCTCGGGCGCCGGCACGCGGCCGAAAACGGCCAGGCCCTTGGGCTGCGAGCTTTGCGCGAGCTGGTCCAGGTAGGGGTGCAGGATTTCAAGAAAGCCGCTGAAATCGGCCGCGATGCGCTCGGCGCTCCAGCCCAGGTCGCGGTGCAACTGGTGCTCCACAAACTGCGCCACCAGCTGCTTTTCGAGCGCGCGGCGTGTGGGGCCTTCGTCCACGGTTTCCCATTCGTGCATCACCTCGTGCATGTGGGCCATGCGCGCCTCGAAGCCCGCCGGGGCAAACACCGGCGTGCGGTGGCTCACCAGCACGGCGCGGCCCCGGCGCTTGGCCGTGAGGGCCTCGCCCAGGTTGTCCACGATGTAGGGGTAGACCACTGGCAGATCACCGAGCGGCAGCAGCGCGTCGTCGTGCACATCCAGCGCGCGCGCCTTGCCGCCGGCCCACTCCTGCGTGCCGTGGGTGCCGAAGTGGATAAGGGCATCGGCCTCCAGCTGCGCCCACAGGTACACGGCCAGGTAGTGGTGAGACAGCGGCGCCTTGGACTTGTGCATGAAAGGGTTCTGGCCCAGGCGCAGGGTTTCCTCACGCGGGGGCTGGGGCAACACCGAGAGCTTGCCCACCTGCAGGCGCGGGATGGCGAACACTTTTTCGCCCTGCCACTCGACCACATAGCGGCTCTTTTCGGGCGCGCCCCAGTGCGCGTTCATGCGCTCGCGCACGGCCTTGGGCAAGGTGGCCAGGTGCTGCTCGTAGCGCGCCAGCGGCAGCGCGGCGGCCTGGCCGTTTTGCAGCAGCGCGCGCACATCGGCGCCGGGGTAGTAGGCGGCCAGCAGCGGTTTGAGCCCATCGATCCAGCCCTGCTCGGGCACCTGCTGCGTGCGGTAGCCCGCTTGGGCCAGGCCGCCAGAGACCTGTTCCAGGCTGCGCGGCACGTTGAGGAACGATGCGCCGAAGTTGGTGCCGCCCGGCGGGTAGTTGTAGACCATGGCCACCAGGCGCTTGTCGGCGGCGGGTTTGGTTTGCAGTGCGATCAGCCGCCGCGCCTTGGCCGCCACGGCCTGGGCCTGGCGTTCGATGAGGCGAAAGTCGCGGCCCTCGGTGCCGTGGGCGGCGACCAGGATGGGATCGATGGCGCCTGCCGCCTCCGGCTGCGCCAGGTAAAACGGCACATCGGACAGCGACAGGCCCGTGTCGCTGGCCTCCCACGCGGCGGCATCGCCCGCGCGGTAGGGCTGTGTGCCCAGCAGGGGTGCGCCCCAGCGGGCCAGCAGCGGCTGCAGCGCAGCGGCCTGGGGCACGAGCTGGTGCAGCACCAGGGCCGAGGCGTGCAGGCGCCCGGGGCCGGTGCCGCTCTCAGGGGGCAGCTCCAGCACCTCGGCCAGCGTCTGCGCCGTGACCTGCTGGCCAAAGGCCGCATAGGCGAACAGGCCTTGCTGGCGGAAAGTGCGCAGCCAGGCATCGAGCCAATCGGTACTGCCATCCACAAAATGGTGGCGGTGCACCAGCACGGCCACGGCGGGCAGGCTGCGCAGCGCGGGCTGGCCCTGGCGCCAGGCCTCCAGCGCTGCGGCGTGGGGCAGCAGGCGGGGCGCGTCGGGGTGGTAGATGCCCCGGAGGGGCAGGATGTCGGGCGCGGGCAAGGCGGGCATGGCAGCACCCGCCACGGTGGCACGCGCCAGGGCGATGGCGCTCTTCAGGTTGCGCGGGCCACCGGCCTGCAGGTAGGCCACCATGCGGGCGGGCGCATCGAGCGCGGTCAGGTCAGCGGCGGGGGAGCCCGCAGGCACCCAGACCACGCGGCCGGGAGTGCGCACCGCTCGCGCATCGAGCTGCGGCCCCGCCATGCGGCGCAAGCGCGCCTCCACGCTGGCATGCGGCGCATCCACCCACACCAGCGCAGCGCCCGCCAGCGCGCGCTCCAGCTTCTGGGCCTGTGCTGCGTCGAGCACCGCCGGCCCCGCGAGCGGATAGTCGATGTGCGCAAAGCCCAGGCCCGCCTCGGTGGCCAAGCGCTGCACCATGGCCGTGCGTGTGGCCGTGGTGATGTCGGAGGTGAGCCACAGCAGCACGGGCGCTGTTTTATCGGCGCCGCCCGCTGCCTGCGTCTTCTCCGCCTGGACGGCATGCACCAGCGGCGCAGCCAGCAGCAGGCACCACAGTGCCGCACGCAGGATCAGCGCTTTCATGGCTTGGCGGGTGCCGGCGCGGCGGCGCCCCCCGCGCCACCGGCCGAAGCGCCGACAGGGGCAGCGCCCGTTTCTGGGATGTAGACGATGTTGCCGTCTTCGAGCTTGTAGGCAACGCCCGCACGCACGCCCTGCCCTTGCGCTGCGCTGCCCGCGCCCTTGAAGCGCACTTCCTTGCCCTGCTCGCGCACCACCACTTCCATGTCGGGCTGGCCGGGGTTGCGGATGATGGTGACGCTTTCGTTGGCGCTGGTCTGGGTCTGCACGGCCACGGCCGTCAGCAGCGCCACCACGAGCACCAGGAACACGTCCACCAGGTTCACGGCCGACAGCATCGGGTCATCGTCGTCCTCGGCCAGCACATTGAGGTGACGCAAGCTCATGCGGCCACCCCGCGCTCCTTGCGCACCACCAGCAGTTCGGCCAGCAGCCACCGGCGGCGCACCGAGTACACCACCAGGCCCACCGACGCGGCGGCCAGCGCCAGCACCACGCCAGCAAAGGCGCCGCTGAACACCGCCAGGGCCTGCTGGCCGTTGCCCGCCGCCACGCTCTGCAGCGCGGGGCCCAGCGGGATCATCGTGGCGATCAGCCCTAGCATGGGCGACAGGCGGCTGAGCAGGCGCACGGGCTCGACCTGGCGCACCAGTTGCAGCTCCAGCTCTTCCATCGACAAGCCAGGGGCCACGCGCAGCGAGCGGTACTGCGGCTGGCGCCAGCGCTGCCAGGCCTCCATCAGCGTCGCCCCGCCCGACCACAGCGCGTAGACAAACGCCAGTGCCACCAGCACCAGCACGGGCCACAACAATGACTGCGCGACCTGCGAAAAACCCGATTCGATGTTCATGCTTTCACTCCCTTAATTTGTGATTGAACTGGCGTCTTTGAACTTGAAACACCCGTTCGGGCTGAGCTCGTCGAAGCCTTGCGCGGCGCTTCAACTGCGCTCGGTGAACGGGTCAAGTAGTTCACCAACTCAATCGTTGTTTCTGCGTTGCAGCGATGGCAGCGCCATCCACATGCCATCCAGATGCCGCACATGGATGCGGTGGTCAAACACGCTTTCCAGCGCCGCATGCGTGGCGGGTGCATCACAAGCGCCCTGGTGCAGCACGCGGCCCTGGTCCATCACCACCATGTCATCGGCCTGCAGCGCCAGCGACACCTCGTGCAGCACGCTGACCACCGTGCCACCGGCTTCGACCAGCGCGCGCATGGTGTGCAGCCAGTCGGTCTGGTGCGGGGGGTCGAGGTTGGCTAAGGGCTCGTCCATCAGCAGCACCTGCGCCTGCACTGCCAAAGCGCGGGCCAGCAGCACGCGCTGGCGCTCGCCGCCCGACAGCTGCGACAGCGGGCGGTGGCGCCAGTCCCAGGCCTGCGTGGTGCGCAGCGCCTGCTCGACGGCCGCGTGGTCGGCTGCACCCGGCGGGGCCAGCCAGGCCTGGTGCGGCAGGCGGCCCAGCATGGCCACGTCGTAGCTCGTGAGGTCGTCGGCCGAGCCTTCGTTCTGGCCCAGCCAGGCGAGTTGACAGGCACGTTCGCGTGCAGGGATCTGGGCCAGAGGGCGGCCCAGCAGCAACACGTCGCCCTGCACCGCAGCGCGCGGCAGCAGGCCTGCCAGCACCTTGAGCAGCGTGGACTTGCCGGCGCCGTTGGGGCCGACGATGCTGGTCCAGCGCGCGGCGGGCAGCTGCAGGTCAATGCCCTGCAATATCAAGCGATTTCCGATGCTAGCGCTTATCTGGCAAGCGCTGACAGCTATTGATTTCATAGCGATCCGCTTTGCGACGAGGTGCGCCGGTGCATGAGCCACAGCAAGTAGGTGCCGCCCAGCGCCGCCGTGAGCACGCCCACCGGCAGCTCCTGCGGCGCCAACAGCCAGCGCGCCAGGATGTCGGCCGCCAGCAGCAGCACCGCGCCCATCAGGCTGGAGAGCACGATGTGCCGCTCGTGCGTCACGCGCACGATGGAGCGGACCAGGTGCGGCGCGGCCAGCCCCACAAACGCGATGAGCCCTGTTTGCGCCACCGCTGTGCCCGTCGCCAGCGCCATGGCCGCCACCAGCCCGACGCGCATGGGCATGAGCGGCAGGCCAAGACTGGCCGCCGTGGCCTCGCCCAGCGTGAGTCCGTCCAGCGCGCGCGCCAGCATCCAGGCGACCACTGAGCACAGTGCCCAAGCCACGGCCATGAGCAAGCAGGCCGCCCAGCCCACAAAGGCCGTGCTGCCCAGCGTGAAGGCTTGCATGGCCTGCAGGATGTCGGGCGAGGCCAGCTCCACCAAGTCGCGCAGCGCGCCCAGCACCACGCCCACAATCACGCCCGCCAACAGCAGGCGCAGCGTGTGCTGCACGCCTTTGGCCAACAGCAGCGTGAGCACCACCGCCCCCGCCGCGCCCAAGAAAGCCATGCCCGTGATGCCAATGCGCGCCAGCCACTGCGCCGCCACCGGCGACACACCGAACAGCGCCATCGCCACCGCCCCGCCCAGCGCAGCGCCTGAGGCGCTGCCCAGCAAGTATGGGTCGGCCAGCGGGTTGCGAAACAGCCCCTGCGCCACCGCGCCCGACAGGCCCAGCAGCGCACCCGCCAGCCAGGCACCCAGGGTGCGCGGCAGGCGGATGTCCCACACGATCTGCCAGGCCACCGGGTCGCCGTGCATGCGCAGCACGCTGTCAAAACCGGTGCTGCCGACGCTGGCGCCACACACGGCCAGCACGGCGCTGGCCAACAGCAGCCAGGCCGCGCACCATGCAGCGCGGCGGCTCGCGGAACCCGTAGGCACATCCACCGCGGCGTGGGTCACGGAGCCTTCTCCACCAGGCAGCGCGCCATGATGCGGGCCGCTTCGGCCATGCGCGGTCCGGGGCGCACCACCACGTCGGAATCGCCCGGCCCAAACACGCACAGCTTGTTGTCACGGATCGCCCGCAGGCTGGCCCAGCCGGGGTACGGCACCATGGCCTGCATGCTGCGGTTGCCGATCATGATGATGTCGGGATTGGCGCGCACCACGAACTCGGGATTCAGGCGGGGAAAAGGCCCCAGCGAAGCCGGCACCACGTTGCGCACGCCCAGCCGGGTGAGCGATTCGCCGATGAACGACGCCTCGCCCGCCGCATAGGGCCCCCGGCTCACCTCGAAGTACACGCGCGCATTCTTGGCCTTGGGTGGCAGGGACTGTGCCGCCGCCAGCACGCCCGCATCGATCACGCGCCAGAGGCGGTCAGAGCCTTGCGCGCGGGGCACGCCCAGCAGGTCGCTCACGGTGCCCAGCACGCGGCGCACATCGGCGTGAGTCTTGGGCTCGAGCTGCACCACCGTGAGGCCCAGCGCCTCCAGCCGGTCGCTGGCACGCGAGCTGACGGACATGAGCACCAAGTCCGGCTTGAGCGCCACGATGGCTTCGATGCTGGGATCTATGCCGCCGCCCACCTTGGGCAGCTTGCCGACCACGTTCTCGGGCCAGTTGGAATAGCGGTCCACCCCCACGAGCCGGTGGCATTGCTCCAGCTCGCACACGCTTTCGGTCAACGAGGGCAGCAGGCTCACGATGCGCTCGGGCGGACGGGGCAACGCGATCTTGCGGCCCTTGTCGTCGGTGATCTGCACAGGTTGCGCCCGCGCCAGCCCCGCCATCAGCAGGCCGAGTGCAATCAGGATGGCAATCACCCACAGGATGCGGCGCACGGGGGTCGGTTTCATCAGCAAGGTTCTTTCAGGGTCAAGGGCAGACCGGCTGCCATCAGCGTGACGCGGGGGCACACCTGCGCCACCTGCTGGTTGAGGGTGCCCAGCGCATCCACAAAGGCGCGCACCTCGCGCCCCATCGGGATGACCCCCAGGCCTATTTCGTTGCCCACCAGAACAACGGGGCCGGGGGATTTCCGAACCGCTATTAAAAACATAGCTGCTTGCGCTTGCCAATCAAGCGCTAGAGCCTGTTTTTGTTCAGAATTCATCGTTTCCACGCCCATGGGCATGGTCCAGTGGGTGAGCCACAGCGTGAGGCAGTCCACCACCACCAAGGTCTGCGGCGTGCTGTGCAGCGCCACGGCCGCGGCCACATCGCGCGGCTCTTCCACCGTCTGCATGCCCGACACGCGTTCGGCCCGGTCGCGCTGGTGGCGGACGATGCGCTCGCGCATTTCGTCGTCCCAGGCTTGGCCGGTGGCAATCAACACCGCGCGGTGATCGGCGGACTGAGCCAGCCAGTCGCGCGCCAGCAGCTCGGCACGGCGGGATTTGCCGCTTTTCTGGCCGCCGAGGATGAGCTCGGTGGTGATGGGGTACAGGGCGCGACTCATGCCGAGACACCTCCCAGCAGATGCGCCACCGCCTCGGGGCTGGACGGGAACCATGCATGGAAGTAGCTGGCGTGGATGCTGCCCTGCTGGTACAGCGCTTCACCCGCATCCGGCGCAACCGCCACGTTCGGGCGGGCCGTGCGGGCCACCACGGGGGCAGTGCTGTCGCTGGTCGAATAGTGAAAGGTGTGGCCGCGCAGGGTGTGCCCCGCCACCGCCAGTTGCTGCGGCCCGAGCGCAGCCAGTCGTTTTTGCATCGTCACGCGACCGAGCAGCAGGCCCCACAGCGGGGCGGTGCTGCCGTCGGCCAGGGTGATGGATTCAAACAGCGCCATCATGCCGCCGCATTCGGCCCACAAAGGTTTTCCCGCGGCCACATGGTCGCGCAGGCTGGCTTGCATGCCGGTATTGGCGGCGATCTGCGCGGCGTGCAGCTCGGGGTAGCCGCCGGGCAGCCACACGGCATCGGAGTCGGGCAGTGCCGAGTCGTGCAGGGGCGAGAAGAACACAACACGCGCGCCCATCTGTTCAAGGCATTGCACATTGGCAGCGTAGATGAAGCAGAACGCCGCGTCGCGCCCCACGGCCACGGTGCGGCCGGCCAGCAGCGGCAGCACGGCGGCTGGCGCTGCGGGAGCCGGAAACTCCACAGCCCAGCGCTGCAGGTCGTCCAGCGTCATCTGGCCCAGCGGCGTGGCCGCCAGGGCATCGGCGGCAGCGTCCAGCCGCTGCAGACTGTCGGGCAGCTCATGGGCCGCGATGAGGCCCAGGTGGCGTTCGGGCAGCAGCGCTGCACCGGCCTTGCCCGTGCTGGGCGCAGTGTTTGGGGCCTGCACCCGCATCAGCGCGCCCATCCAGTCGTCGGCGTCGTGCAAGCCGCTTTGCAACATGCCCGCGTGGCGCGCACTGCCCACGCGGTTGGCCAGCACCCCGGCCCAGGGCAGGCCCGGGCGATAGTGCCGCAGGCCAAACGCCAGCGCGCCAAACGTGCCTGCCATGGCCGAGGCATCGACCACCGCCAGCACGGGCACACCAAAGTGACAGGCCAGGTCGGCCGCGCTGGGACTGCCGTCAAACAGCCCCATCACCCCTTCGATCAGGACCAGGTCCGACTCGCGCGCCGCGTCATGCAGGCGCTGCGCACAGTCCGCCTCGCCATTCATCCACAGGTCGAGCTGGTGCACCGGCGCCCCGCTGGCCAGCCGGTGCCAATGCGGGTCCAGAAAATCCGGCCCACACTTGAACACCCGCACCCGCCGCCCCTGCCGCGCATGCAGGCGCGCCAGGGCGGCGGTGACGGTGGTCTTGCCCTGCCCGGAGGCGGGGGCTGCAATCAGCAGCGCGGGGCACATGGTCATTTCAGCGACCCTGCGGGACACATGCCCAGCATGCCTATGAAACCGGCACGCACGAAGCCAGTGCCACCGTGGAACTGGCTCCGCCAGGCCACGGGTGGCGTCCCCCCGTGGGGGGAAGGCGCGCAGCGCCTCAGGGGGGGCATCACTGCGGCGCCCACTTCACACCGAGGTAGACAGTGCGACCGGCCGTGGCGTAGGTACGCGCCAGCTGGTAGTCCTTGTTGGCCAGGTTGTCGATGCGGGCCAGCAGTGTGGTGTCACGCGCAATGCGGGTGCTGGCGTACAGGTTGAACAGCGTGTAGCCGCCCAGCACATTGGTGTTGGCCACGGCGTCAAAGCGTCGGCCCGATGCCTGCATCTCCGCCCCCAGCGTCCATCCAGCCACGCGCGTGTCGGCGCCCAGCGTGGCGTGTTGCTTGGCGCGGCGGGCCAATTGTTTGCCCGTGTCGAGATTGCGCGGGCGCTGTAGGTCGACGGAACCATGCAGTTGCACATCGCCAAATCTGTACGTGCCTGCAAATGTCACGCCCTTGTATTCCGCGCGTGAAGTATTGGCATAGCAGCCATCGTTCGACGGGCAGGTGCCAGGTTCCGAGAACGAGATCAGATTGGTCACGCGGTTGCGAAACACAGTGGCCGAGAACGTGCTGTTGCCTTGGGCATAACGCAGCCCGGCCTCGACGTTGCGGCTGCTTTCAGGCCGCAGCGTGGCCACGCCGTATTCGCTGAAGCGCTGGTACAGCGTGGGGGCACGAAACGCCGTGCCCACCGATGCCGTGGCGCGCCACTGTGGCGTGATGGCGTAGCCGTAGGCCACGCTGCCCGTGCTCTTGCCGCCGAATTCGCTGTCGGAATCGTGGCGCAGGTTGACCTGCACCGTGTGGCCGGCGGCGTTGTAGCCGTAGCCCAGCGCCAAGCCATCCTGCGAACGCTTGGCATCGATGGGAGCGTTCTCGAGGCGGTCCTCTCGGCGCTCGAGGGCTGCAGTCAGCAGGTGCGCGCCCAGGCGCCATTCGTTTTGAAAGAGGTAGCCGCGCAGGCGGGTGTCGCTCAGGTACGGCGAGGGACGGGTTTCGTACTGGTCGCGCGAATCGGTGATGGACAGGCGTGTTTTATAAGCCGTGCTCCACTGCGCCAGCCAGTTCAGTCCCAGCGCGTGCATCGTGTGCAAATTGCGGTCGTTTTTGCCCAGGCCGCTGTCGTAACCGCTGTTGGTGTCGTTGGCCATCAGCGTGCCTTCCAGGCGGTGCGCGGCGTTGACCTGCAGGCCCACGCGGGCGTGGCCCGATGTGGTGCGGTAGCCGTCGCGGTCAGGGTTTTGCGTGGCCACGGTGCGGGCATTGAAGCCCTTGCTGTCATCGCGCGCAAAACCCAGGGCGTAATCGATGGTGCCGCTCGCGCCGCTCACGCCGGCCTCGGCCTTGGTGGTGTGGTGGTTGCCCACGCCCACACTCACATAGGGCGCCACGCCGTTTTCGCCGCGTTTGGTAAAGATCTGCACCACGCCACCGAGGGCGTCGGAGCCGTACACCGCGCCCGCCGGGCCACGCAGCACTTCGATGCGGTCGATGAGGCCCAGTGGAATGCTCTCCCACGGCGCGCCGCCAGTGGACTGCGAGTCGATGCGCACGCCGTCGATGTACACCGCGGTGAAACGCGATTCAGCGCCGCGCAGGAAGACGCCGGTGGTAGTGCCCGGTCCGCCGTTGCGCGAGATTTCCACACCCGGCAAACGGGCCAGCACGTCGGCCAGGCCCGTGGCGCCGCTGTTTTCAATGGTTTCGCGGTCCACGATGGAGATGTCGGCCACGAGGTCGGCCAGGGGCTGCGGCGTGCGTGTGGCAGCGACTACGGTTTCGGACAGCGTCGGGGCGCGCAGGTTCTGGGCCAGCAGCTGCGGCTCGGCAGCTTCAGGCGCCGCCTGGGCATGGGCGCCGCTGGCATGCAGGGCGGCCGCAGCCAGCAAGGCCAATTGAACAGGCACGCGCAGCGACGCCGTGGGGCGCGCACGAAGGGTACGGATTTTCATGGGAATCATCGTCAACAAACAAACCCGAGCCGGCCTCCCCGCCAGCAAATGGGTGATACGGCCACACGTGCCCCATTCATCAGAAAAGGACGCGCGCAACCACCGTGTTGGCCGGTATCCGGGCTGGCGGAACGCCCTTCAAAGCCTTCCCAGGCGCTTGTTCAAGGCACCCAGTGGCATGTTTTGAAGAGGGAATCGGAGTCGATTCGTCCGCTGACCGTTGCGGGGGCAGCGCAGGCTGGGTGTGTACCGGTAGTACGTCACCTCCCTGCTTCCCGTTGAACTGCGGCATGTGAACCACACCGCGAGCACCAACCGCCGGATTTTACGACCGTTTACAAGGCGCGCCCTACAATGCGAGGCTGTATGGCAACACCATCCACCACCGATCAGATCGCCGAGCGTGTTGAGCGCCTGCTCATGCGCCACGCTGAATTGCAGCGCACCAACGCCTTGCTCGCCGACCAGGTGGCCGCCCTCACGCAGGAGCGGGATTCGCTCAAGTCGCGCCTGAGCGCGGCGCGGTCCCGGGTCGATGCCCTGCTCGAGCGCCTCCCCGCGGCGGCCGCCGCAGCCCCCACCACGAAAGAATCCGAATGAAGCAAATCGAGGTGCAGATCCTGCAGCAAAGCTACCTGCTGACCTGCCCCGAAGGCCACGAGAGCCGTTTGCTGGACGCCGTGGAGCGGGTGGACACGGCCATGACGCGCATCCGTGATGCGGGCAAGGTGCGGGCCCGCGAACGCATCGCCGTATTGGCGGCGCTGAACCTGGCGTTTGAGATTGCAGACCGCGAGGCGGCCGACCTGGTAGCGGCGGCGCGGCCAGCGGCAGACCCAACGCCGTCATCGTCATCGGCGGCTCCCGCATCCTCTGCCCCGCTTTTTGAAGACGACAACCAGCGCCTGCAGGGACTGGTCCAGCGCCTGGACCATGTGCTGGGCGAAGACGGCCGATTGCTCTGACCGGACGGGGCGCAGGCCTCGGCGCAACGTCCGGGCCACTCTGGTCACCCACCCATTTGCGCGGCATCCAACGACTGCGCCACCCCGCCGACCATCGCGCGCATTGCCTTACGGTCTTTACATGCCCCCGCTTCAACACGGCTTGTGGCCAGCGCCTACAATCGAGGCGTCTGCGATGCCCCCGGGCTTTATATTTCCTTGAACCAATGCTCCACGAGCTCGGGCTTGGTACATTGCCCGGTGAGCGTGATCATCTCGCGTCAGATGAACCCAACGCTGGGCTGCCCTCGCCCACCTGAACCCCCGGTTCAGGATGAGGGTCCGGTGGCACTCGCAGACACCTTCTTCTGGATGCCCCTGCTGCTGCGCGACGATGCCGTTGAAGGCGCCGTAGCGCAGCCACCAGGGCGCAGGTTGTTCCCCGGTTTCGCTACCACCCCACTTGTCGCCCATGCTGGATCCTCTCCTGATCATTGAACTTGGTGTCCTCGGTCTGGCCACCGGCTTTCTCGCGGGGCTTCTGGGCATTGGCGGCGGCATGCTGCTGGTGCCGTTTCTGACCTACATCATGGGCGCACGCGACGTTGCACCGGACCTCGCGGTCAAGATGGCCATCGCCACGTCGATGGCCACCATCATGTTCACCTCGATCTCCAGCGTGCGCGCGCACCACAAGCGCGGCGCCGTGCGCTGGGACATCGTCAAACGGCTGGCACCCGGCATCGTGCTGGGTGGTTTCATTGCCAGCCTGGGCGTGTTTTCCTTGCTCAAGGGCTCTTTCCTCGCCATCTTCTTCGCGCTGTTCGTGAGCTTCTCGGCCACGCAGATGTTTCTTGACAAAAAACCCGCGCCCACACGCCAGATGCCCGGCGGCGCAGGCCAGGTGGCCGCCGGCGGCGTGATCGGTTTTCTGTCGGGACTGGTGGGTGCGGGGGGCGGTTTTGTGAGCGTGCCTTTCATGACCTGGTGCAACGTGCCCATCCACAACGCGGTGGCCACCAGCGCAGCGCTGGGCTTTCCGATTGCCTTGGCCAACGTGGTGGGATACGTCATTGGCGGACAAAACATTCCAGGCTTGCCAGCTGCATCGCTGGGCTACATCTGGCTGCCTGCGCTGGCGGTGATTGCAACCTGCAGCGTCCTGACCGCCCCCCTGGGCGCCAAGGCCGCGCACAGCCTGCCGGTCAAACAGCTCAAGCGCGTCTTTGCCACGTTGTTGTTTGGTCTGGCAGCCTACATGCTCTGGAAGGGCATCGCAGCGTCGTAATGGGCGACAGCTGTCTGCGGCGGGGGTAGCTCAACGTGCTCGCAGTTCGCTCCGCGCGCCAGCAAATTCAGATCTGAATCCCGTTGCGCTTGCCCTGGGCCTTGTCGGACAGCGGCTTGCCCAGCAGGGCCCGAAACTCCTGCGCGGGCAACCCCGGGGCACACAGAAACCCCTGGTAGTGGTCGCACTGCATCTGCAGCAGCACGGCCTGCTGGGTCTCGGTCTCAACCCCTTCGGCCACCACCTCGATGTGCATGGCGCGGCCCATGCTGATGATGGCGCTCACGATGGCCCGGTCGCCATCGTCGTCGGGCAGGCCGCGCACGAAGGACTGGTCGATCTTGAGCTTGTGGATCGGCAGCTTCTTGAGGTAGGCCAGGCTCGAATATCCGGTCCCGAAATCATCGATGGCCAGGCCAATGCCCAGGCCCGCCAGCACACGCAGGCGTTGCTCCATTTCCTGCGCGTCCTGCAGCAGGATGGTTTCAGTCAACTCCAGCTCGAGCAGCGTCGGGGGCAGCTGGTGCACGGCCAGCAGGCGCGTGATGCGGTCCACGAAATCGGGCTGGCGAAACTCCAGCGCCGAGACATTCACCGAGATCATGATGGGCATGCCGCTGTGCATCCACACCGCCGCTTCGCGCACGGCCTGCTCCATGACCCAGGCGCCCAGGGTGACGATGTA
This sequence comes from Acidovorax sp., assembly GCA_004210805.1. Taxonomy (GTDB): domain Bacteria; phylum Pseudomonadota; class Gammaproteobacteria; order Burkholderiales; family Burkholderiaceae_C; genus Acidovorax. The sequence goes on along the minus strand of SDXZ01000004.1, from coordinate 14,988 downwards.
CCCGGACTCCTCGGCCAAGGGGATGAACTGCGCAGGCGACACGGCACCGAACTCGGGGTCAGTCCAGCGGATCAGCGCTTCGGCCCCGGAGATGCGGCCCGTGGCCATGTTGACCTGAGGCTGGTAGTGCACCGCCATGCGCGAGAGGCCCAGGGCCTGGCGCATCGCGTGCTCCATCTGCATGCGCGAAAGCAGGTTGGCATTCATCTGCGGCTGGTAAAAGCCGAAGCTGCCCCGCCCCCGCTCCTTCACGCGGTACATGGCGGTATCCGCCTGCTTGATGAGTTCGTCGAGCGAGGTGCCGTCCTGCGGGTACAGCGCCATGCCGATGCTGCACTGGATGGAGAACCCCATGCCGTCCAGCATGAAGGGCTTGAGCATGTCGTCCAGGATCCGGCGCGCCACGCTCTCGGCTACCACGGCGTCGCCGCCGTGCAGGTAGACGACGAACTCATCTCCCCCAAGGCGGCACAGCATGTCTGTCTGGCGCAGGCAGGCCTGAAGCCGCTCGGCCACGAGTTGCAAAACCCGGTCACCAAACGGATGGCCCAGCGAGTCGTTGATGATCTTGAAGCGGTCGAGGTCAAGAAACAGGATCGCAAAACCCGTGTCGCTCTGCCGCGCGCCCTGGATGGCGGTGTCCACGCGCTGTGACAGCAGCAGGCGGTTGGGCAGGCCCGTGAGCACGTCGCTGTAGGCCAATTCTTCGATGCGCTTTTGCGCCGCGTGCTGCAGTGTCAGGTCGCGCATGAAGCCGATGCTTTGCACCAGCCGGCCTTCGTCGTCCCGCAGCGCGACCCACGAAAGCTGCACGGCGCAGTAAGCGCCGTTGTCCCGCGGGAGCCACAGCTCACCCTCCCAAAAGCCTTCACGCGCCCAGCCCTCCAACACCTGCTCCATGAACGCAGCATCGCTCCCGCCGCCGAACAGCGACGCAGCGACACAGCCCTCGAACGTCTTGGCCGACGGTCCCACAAGCCGCTCGCAGCCCGGATTCATGCGCAGGATGCGGTACTGGCTGTCGGCAATGAAGATCGCATCCAGGCTGGACTCGAACACCCGCGCAGCCAGGCGCAAGCTGGCCTGTATTTCGGTCTGGCGGGTGATGTCGCGGTACGAATACACCCGGCCGACCGGTCGGCCCTGGCTGAACTGCGGCACGGTGCGCAGCTCCAGCACGGTGGCGTTGCGCAGCGCGAGGATGTCCGTGCTCTCCTGCATGGGCTCGCGGGCGATAGCGGCCAGGCGATCCGTGTAGGCGGCTCCATCCTGCGCTTGGGAGGCCATGTGGGCGTACACCGCGGCGTCGTCGCGCGCGAGCAGAAGTTCGCGCGGAATGCTCCACAACTGCGCCAGGCGCTGGTTGAAGGCCCGCACCCGCCCATCCAGGTCGCACACCAGCATGCCGTCGGCCGCGGAATCCAGCGTTGCGCGAAGCTCCGACAGCAGCGTTTCCAGCTCGCGCTCCGTGGCCTCCTGGGCGCTGTGGTCCAGCATCGTGACCATGAATACCGTAGCGCCGCCGGCCCCCCAGGGTACGCGCGCCACCTGGCGATTCACGGAGACCAGGGCGCCGTCCGCGCGCAACAAACACGTGTGGGAGTGAATACCGCCTGCCACCACCAGCGCAGGTTCGCCCCAGAAGGCAAGGTCCTGCGGAGTGCAGGCGAGGCTGAGCACCGAGGCTCCGACCATCGCCTGTACGGAAGATCCGGTCAGCCGCTCTGCCACCGCGTTGGCGTGCAGGATCAACAGGCTGCCTTCATCGACAAGCCAGACGGCTTCCTGAAGCCCATCAAGCCAGCCGTAGGATGGCGCAGTGGTCACGCGCTGGCCTCTTCAGCAGGGCTTGCGCTGACCGCTCGTTCAAAGAAATAGCAAATTCGCTGACGGGGCGAAAGGTAATCCAAGGCATCGCGCGGCAGCTGCGCGGGCTTGAGGCTGCGGCGGATGCCCAGTTCAGGCACCGTTTCAAGGTCCAGGATCGGCGCTTCTTCCTTGGGGATGCGCGAGTCGTGCACGATGACCTTGGGCCGGAGCGGGCGGGACGAGTTGACCGACGCAACGATGGCATAGCGGTCGTTGAGCAATTGCACGATCGATCCGGGCGGATACACCCCCATCATGCGAATGAAGGCTCCCAGCACCACCGAATCAAACTTCGCCTTGAGCTGGGCGAAGATCACCGACAGTGCCTCGTGCGGCGTGAGCGCATCCACGCCCTGGGCCGGGTTGCACATCCTGTCATAGCGGTTGACCAGCGCCAGGACCTGGCCACACCGGCCCAGATCTGGCCCCGACAGGCGCAGCGGGAAGCCGCTGCCGTCCACCATCTCGTGGTGGCGTGCAATGGCCGTGATCACTGCGTCGGGCAAACCCATGCGCATGGCAAACGCCACCGATTCACCCACGTGGGTTTCGTAGCGCGTGCGCTCGATCGGAATCATGGAAGGCGTGGGTTGCCGCAGATTGGGCGGCAACTTGAGCTTGCCCAGGTCATGGATGAGCGCTGCCACGCCCAGACCGTGCAGCTCGGCACCCTTCACGCCCAGCGCGCGGCCCAGCAGCAGCGAAATCACCATCACGTTGATGGGGTGCAAAGCGTTGCGCTCACCCACCCCTTCCGACAGCAAACGGATGACCGAGTCACCGTTTTCGAGGAACTCGGCCACGCAGCCGGACACCAGGGCGTCGCCCTTGGCGCGGGCTTGGTCGGGATGCTCGGTGGCGACACGCTCAAGCGCCTGATACGCCCGGGTCGCCTCGCCAAACCGCTGGTCGCACAGGGCCAGCGCCCGGTTTTGCGCCTCCAGCAACTCGCGCCGGCGTTGTGCCTCTGCGTCGGCGCCCGCGGCACTGGTGGCTGCTTCCAATCCGCTCACGGAGGGCGCATCCATGGCCGGCACGCTCCAGGCGGCCGGGACCAGCTCGCGCTGGTCGGGATCACTTTTTTTGGGAACGTAGCGCACCTCGGTCAACCCGAGCTCGCGCAGCGTGGCAATCTGTTCCGCCGACGCCACGCGAAAACTGCTGACCGGAAACGGATGGTGCATCCAGCCCACGTCGAGCTGGATGTACATGCCGACCCGCAGTTGGCTGATGTCGATGAGGATGGAGGAGTTCACTTTGGTCGCGTGAAACATGGAGACTTGGAATGCCACCAATGGTTACACAGATTATCGACCTTCCGATGGCGCCGGGGTAGGGGCCGCGTGCAACGCGGCGGCACGGCAACACTTCGCCCATTCCGCACCCCCTTTACTCCCGCGCAGTGACCTCAACCCGGCGGACAACCGCGGCAAGGGCTTTAGGTAGTCATCGACACCACAGCGAGGGCTTGTAGACGAGGTCCATCCACAATGCCCAGCCTGCGACGGCACACAGCAATCCCCCGGCAATCCGGGTGCCCCAATCGGTGCGCACCGTGTTCAGCCGTGCCCGGATCGTGCCCCAGGCCCAAGGCCCTGCAACCAGCCAGACGCTGGTGCCAAGGCCGAACAGCGCCATCGTCAAAGCCCCTTGCACGGGCCCGCCACTGAGCGCCGCCACCAACAGGGCCGAATACAGCAGGCCGCAGGGCATCAGGGCCCATAAGAAGCCGGCCAGGAGCACACCGCCCGGCGCATGGACCAGCGGCCTGACCCGCCCCCAAACCGCCCGCCCCGCCTGCTCGACCCACAGTGGCTGGCGCGCCTGCAGCAGCAGCATCAGCCCCCAGGCCATCACGGCGACATGCGCCAGGGTCCACGCGGGGCGCAGTGCCAGGGTCTGCTGCGTCAGCCATGCCAGGCTGTCCATCGCCAGCGCGGCCAGGGCGCCCGCGGTGGCATAACCTGCCAGGCGCCCCAGGTGCAACGCGGCCGTGCGCTGCACAACCCGCCCACGGGGTCTCCATGACACCGGCTGGATGCCGGACTCAACAGCTACGTTGTTGCTGTCAGCGTTGGCAGGCTTGGCCCCCTGCCCAGTCAATGCTCCGCAGGGCGCCGAGCACATGGCCAGGCAGTGGGCACCTCCAGCGAGTCCCATCAGCAATGCGGTAGAAGCAACAGCGAGCAGCATGGAATCCGGATCGTTACACGGGTCTCAGGGGACAACGCCAATAGCGTGTCAAATGATCCGGGAGAACCGCGCGCGGTTGCGATCGGCTTGCAGGTAGCGATCAAACACCATGGCGATCCCGCGCACAAAGAACCACCCCATGGCACTGACCGAGATGCCGTCCGGGCGGATCTCTACCAAACCCTCCTCCGCCAGGTCGGCAAGTTGCTCGATTTCCGCTGCGAAATAGCGCTTGAAGTCGATCAGCCACGCTTGTTCCAGTGATTCGAAGATCAGCTCGCCCTGGCACATCAGCGCCATGATGACGGCGCGCCGCACCAGGTCGTCGCGCGTCAGAGCAAGTCCCCGCACCACGGGCAGGCGCCCCTGATTCAGGAGGTCATAGTATTCATCCAGGGTCTTCGCGTTCTGGCTGTACGTGGCCCCTACCCTTCCAATCGCGGAGACCCCCAGGCCGATCAGGTCGCAGTCTGGCTGGGTGCTGTAGCCCTGGAAGTTGCGGTGCAGCCGGCCCTGGCGCTTGGCCACCGCCAGCGCGTCGTCGGGCAAGGCAAAGTGGTCCATCCCCACGTACACATAGCCCGCGGCCATGAAGGCCTCCAGCGAGCGCGACAGCATCGACACCTTGCCCGCGCCCGTGGGCAGCTCGGCCGGAACAATGCGGCGCTGTGGTTTGAATCTCTCGGGCAGATGGGCATACGCATACAGCGCAATGCGGTCGGGCCGCAACTGCGTCACCTGGGCCAAGGTGCGATCGAACGACTCGGGGGTCTGCCGCGGCAGTCCATAGATGAGATCGACATTGATCGACTCAAACCCGAGCGCGCGCGCAGACGCCACCAGCGCGAACACCTGCTCGGCGGGCTGGACGCGGTGCACGGCCTTTTGCACTTCCGGGTCGAAGTCCTGCACACCAAAACTCAAGCGGTTGAAGCCCAGCTCGGCCAGTACGGCCAGGCGATCGGCATCCACGGTGCGGGGGTCCACCTCGATGGAATACTCGCCCCCCGGGGCGAGCGTGAAACTGCGCTTGAGCATGGCCATCAGCTCGCGCAGGCCCTCATCCGACAGGAAGGTGGGCGTGCCCCCGCCAAGGTGAAGCTGGCTGACGACCTGCCCCTTTCCGCAATGCGCGGTGTGCAGGTCGACCTCACGCTGGAGGTAGCGCAGATAGACCTCTGCGCGCTCGTGGTGTTTGGTGATGATTTTGTTGCAGGCGCAGTAGTAGCACAGCGACTCGCAAAACGGGATATGGACGTACAGAGACAGCGGCAACGCCTTGGCTGGAGAGCCCATCTGGCGGTGTTGCAGCGCGAGGGCATAGTCCTCGTCGCCAAATGCCTCGACGAATCGGTCAGCTGTCGGGTAGGAGGTGTAACGGGGCCCCGGCACGTCGAAACGGCTCAGGAGTTCGGGGGAAGCAGCGGTCATGGGCGAATATCCTTGCGGGCATGCTCACTGTGCCGTATGCTACCCCTACCGTCCTTGATCTACATCAAGCGATGGCGCGGACCGAAGGGCGACAATTTGATTCACATCATTCGCCAGTCCGCAATGCGGAGCCCTTTCGCTCCGACTGTCGGGCGCGAATGCTCGAAAACCTACCAGCTCACGCCCCATGACTCCCGTCACCATCAAAGTCGCCTGCTCCAATTGCAATCTTCGAGAACTGTGCATGCCGGTGGGGCTGAGCGACGACCAGCTCCAGCGCATCGACGATATCGTGGCCGTGCGCCGCAAGGTCAAACGCGGCGGCACGCTGTTCCGCAACGGCGAAACATTCACCTCGCTCTACGCCATCCGCACCGGCTTTTTCAAGACCAGTGTGGCAACCGAAGACGGGCGTGACCAGGTCACCGGCTTTCAGATGGCCGGCGAGATCATCGGCCTGGACGGCATCGTGAATGACGTGCACACCTGCGACGCCATCGCACTCGAAGACGCTGAAGTCTGCGTCATGCCCTTTGACCGCATCGAAGAGCTGTCGCGCGAGGTCACGGCCCTGCAGCACCATGTGCACAAGATCATGAGCCGAGAGATCGTGCGGGAGCACGGCGTGATGCTGCTGCTGGGCAGCATGCGCGCCGAGGAGCGCCTCGCAGCGTTCCTGTTGAACCTGGTGCAGCGCCTCCACGCCCGCGGTTTTTCCCAGTCGGAGCTCGTGCTGCGCATGACACGTGAAGAGATCGGCAGCTACCTGGGCCTCAAGCTGGAAACGGTGAGCCGGGCGTTTTCCAAGTTTGCCGAAGACGGCATCGTAGAAGTCAAGCAGCGCCATGTGCGCATCCTGGAAACCGAGGCGCTCAAGCGCATCGTCAACAGCCAGCCGGCCTGCCACTGAGCAGCGCTGCGGGCCAGGGCTTCAAGAGCAGGAATTCTTGCGGCAGTCCTGCGGCCGCGCATCCGGCGAAACCGGGCAGCGGTTGAGCTCGAACGGTGACATTGCCAGCAGCGTGGTGAGGGCGCTCGAGGCCATGGTGATAGCCCAGAAAGCGAAAAACGCCAGGGTATAGACGCCCTGCCGCGACAAAGCCAGTGGTTGCCCAAACCAGTGCAGATCGTGCGGATCCACCATGGCAAACACCAGCATCTCAAGGACCCCCGCCGTCAAAAAAGCGGGCCAGGCAATCCACATCAAGCGTTGCGTCCACATCGGTCTTGTCTCCTTGTCATCGGTGGTGTAGCAAGCTGGCTGCACCCAGCGTTCAGCCTGCTTTCCACCGGTTTTTATCGTGGCTGGTCCTGCACCGGGGTGGCTGCATGGTTGCGGCCCTTGATCGCTGGTGCCAGGCTTTTTTCGGGGTTGGCCAGCGTCTTGTTGATCTCAATACCCTGGCGGTAATAGTCCTCGGCCACCACGGGGTCCGGCCGGGAGACGGCCAGCCACAGCGTTACAAAGCCAGCGACGATCACGATGGCGGGACCGGCAATGACGAGCCAGACATGGCCGAATTTCCACCACGGCGCGGGAGCCACACCTGTGGCAGGACTTGTGGCGCTTGCGGGCCCGACGGCGGGATTGGATGGCATATCAATACTCCTCAATTTCTGTTGACTCATGGGCACCAGGCACTGCTTGAGCCAGGTGCGCTGCAGTGCACGCTAGCGCGGCACCAGAAAAACCGACTTCTCCGTCACCTGGGCTGCCGCGCCCACAGCCTGCACATCAAACTGCACAGGATGCGAGCCCGAAGCGGCCGAGCCGTACGGTATCTGCAGCCGCACCGCTACCCAGCGGGATTCCGCGGCGCCGATCTCCACCTCGGCTTCCGACGCCACCTCGATACCTTGCAGCCCGCGCGCTGCGATCCGATAACGCTGCGGCCCTTCGGTGGCGTTCATGATCTGCAGGCGGTAGATGTTCTCCAGCTTTCCGCCAGCCACGATGCGCGAGAGCGCAGCGCGGTCGCGCACCACGTCTACCTTCAGTGGCGTGCGCGTGACCAAGCTGGCCAGCATCGCAATGCACAGGGCGACCAGCACTGCCGCATAGATCAGCACCCGCGGACGCAGCACGCGGCGCAGCATCTGCGAAGGGCTCCAGCGCTTTTCCACCCCGTTCTGGGTGGAAAAGCGGATCAGCCCCCGCGGGTAATGCATCTTGTCCATCACGGTGTTGCACGCGTCCACGCACAGGCCACAGCCGATGCATTCATACTGCAGGCCCTTGCGGATGTCGATGCCGACCGGGCACACCTGCACACACAGCGTGCAGTCGATGCAGTCGCCCAGCCCCTTGGCCTGGTGATCCACTGTTTTGCTGCGCGGTCCCCGTGGCTCGCCCCGCGCCACGTCGTAGCTCACCACCAGCGTGTCCTTGTCGAACATCGCGCTTTGAAAACGCGCATAGGGACACATGTACTTGCAGACCTGTTCGCGCATGTAGCCGGCGTTGCCATAGGTGGCGAACCCGTAGAACAACACCCAGAAGAGTGCCCAGCCGCCCTGCAGCGCCAGCAGCTCGCTGCCCAGCTCGCGGATGGGCACGAAATAGCCCACAAAGGTGAACCCGGTCCACACCGCGACCGCAATCCACACCACCTGCTTGAAAAACTTCTTGCGTACCTTTTCAAAGGTCCAGCCACCGTGGTCCAGACGCAGGCGGGCACTCCGGTCGCCTTCGATCTTGTGCTCGATCCACATGAACATTTCGGTGTAGACCGTCTGCGGGCATGCAAAACCACACCACAGCCGCCCCGCCACCGCGGTGAACAAAAAGAGCGACAGCGCCGAGATGATGAGCAGGCCCGTGAGATAAATGAAGTCCTGCGGGTACAGCACCAGGCCAAAGATGTAGAAGCGCCGCGCGCCCAGGTCAAAGAGCACCATCTGGCGCTGCCCCCATTCCAGCCAGGGCAAGCCATAAAAGACGAGTTGCGTGAGAAACACCATGGCCCAGCGCCAGCGCGCAAACACGCCGCTGATCGAGCGCGGGTAGATCTTCTTCTGCGCCTCGTACAGGGACACCATTTCGCCCTGTGACGACACGTCGGCTGCCACCGCTGCGATGGGGATGACCTTGCGAGTGGACTCGCTGGGGGACGTCATGGTGTTGTTGTGCCTACAGGCTGCTGAACGCGGGATGGTGGGAAGTCAGGAGACGAAGCGGATGACGGAGCTCTTGGGGCAGGCCTACGCACCGTCCGAAAGAGCGCAGTCCTTGCGCTAGCGTGCAGCCACCTGCTTGCCAGACAGGCCCCAAACGTAGGCCGACAGCACACCAACCTGCGCTTCCGTCAGTTTGTCCGCCTGCGCCGGCATCTGGTTGACCTTGCCCTGGTTGATCATGTTGGCGATGGCCGCTTCGCCCCAGCCGTGCAGCCAGATGTCGTCTGTGAGATTGGGGGCGCCCAGCGCCTGGTTGCCCTTGCCGTCCACACCATGGCAGGCCGCACACGCGCCGAACTTGGGCTTGCCCAGCGAAGCGCGCAGCGAGTCGTGCGGGCTGCCCGACAGACTCAGCACGTAGTGCGACACATTGCGCACATCGTCTGGCGTGCCCACGGCCGCTGCCATGGGGGGCATGTTGCCCACGCGGCCTTTCTCGATCGTTTCGCGGATCTTGTCGGGCGTACCACCGTGCAGCCAGTCGGCGTCTGCAAGGTTCGGAAAGCCCTTGCTGCCGCGCGCGTCCGAGCCGTGGCACTGCGCGCAGTTGTTCATGAACAGGCGCTCGCCGATGGCCTGGGCCTGCGGGTCCTTGGCCACGTCCTCGGGCTTCATTGAGGCAAAACGCGCGTACAGGGGTTCCAGCTCAGCCTTGGCCTTGGCCATCTCGGCCTCGTACTCGCCCTTTTGTGTCCATTTCAACTGGCCGTTGAAGCTGCCCAGGCCCGGGTAGGCCGCCAGGTACGCCAAGCCGAACACGATGGTGATGACAAACAGCCACACCCACCAGCGCGGAAGGGGGTTGTTCATCTCCACCAGGTCTTCGTCCCAGACGTGGCCGGTGGTGTTGTCGGCGGTGGCCGCCACCTTCTTGCGGCCGGCCATCCACAGCAAGATGCCGCAGGCGATGATGCCGACCAAGGTCAGCGTGGTCACAAAGACCGACCAGAAATTGCTGGTGAAGTCGCTCATGGGGTGTTCTCGTTCTGGTGAAGGTCAGTCTTGTTCAAAGGGCAGCTGCGCTGCCTCTTCAAACCGGGCCTTGTTGCGGCCGCGATAGGCCCAGACCCAGATGCCGATGAAGCAGGCCATCGAGGCGAGCGTGGCGACGATGCGCATGGTGGTGATGTCCATTGCGGATCTCCTTACTTGAGCGCGCGGCCCATTACCTGCAGATAGGCCACCAGGGCGTCCATCTCGGTTTTCCCCTTGACCTCTTCAGCCGCGGCCTGGATCTGCTCGTCGGTGTAGGGCACGCCCACCGTGCGCAGGGCCTTCATGCGCGGCGCCACGCTGGCCGGCTCGACCACGGTCTTTTCAAGCCAGGGGTAGGCAGGCATGTTCGACTCGGGCACCACGTCGCGCGGGTTGTTCAGGTGGATGCGGTGCCACTCGTCGCTGTACTTGCCGCCCACGCGGTGCAGGTCGGGGCCGGTGCGCTTGCTGCCCCACTGGAATGGGTGGTCGTACACGAACTCGCCTGCCACCGAGTAGTGGCCGTAGCGCAGCGTCTCGGCGCGAAACGGGCGGATCATCTGCGAGTGGCAGTTGTAGCAACCCTCCCGCAGGTAGATGTCGCGCCCGACCAGTTGCGTGGCGGTGTAGGGCTCAACACCCTTGACGGCCTCGGTGGTGGACTTCTGAAAGAACAAGGGCACGATCTCCACCAGGCCGCCAATGGCGATCACCAGCAGGATCAGCACGATCATCAAAAAGTTGTTGGTCTCGATCTTCTCGTGGGAGAAGCCAGTGGACGAAGGCGTGTTGTTGTTGGACATGATGGAATCCTTCGGCTCAGGCGTGGGCAACGTTCACGGCCGGAATGGCGACCTTGACCGAGCGGCCCGAGATGGCGGTGACCCACACGTTCCAGGCCATGATCAGCATGCCGGCCAGGTACAGCAGCCCCCCAGCGGCGCGGACCACGTAGAAGGGATAGGTCGCCTTCACGCTCTCGACAAAGGTGTAGGTGAGCGTGCCGTCGGGGTTGATGGCGCGCCACATCAGGCCCTGCATCACACCGGCGATCCACATCGCGGCGATGTACAGCACGATGCCGATGGTGGCGAGCCAAAAGTGCAGCTCGATCGCCGGGATGGAGTGCATCTTGTCGCGGCCGAACAGGCGCGGCACCAGGTAGTAGAGCGATCCCATCGAGATCAGCCCCACCCAGCCCAGAGCGCCAGCGTGTACGTGGCCCACGGTCCAGTCGGTGTAATGGCTCAGGGCGTTGACGGTCTTGATGGACATCATCGGACCTTCGAACGTGGCCATGCCGTAGAACGACAGCGACACGATCAGGAAGCGCAGGATGGGGTCCTCGCGCAGCTTGTGCCAGGCGCCCGACAGCGTCATCACGCCGTTGATCATCCCGCCCCAGCTGGGAGCCAGCAGGATCAGCGAGAACACCATGCCCACCGATTGCGTCCAGTCTGGCAGCGCGGTGTAGTGCAGGTGGTGGGGGCCCGCCCACATGTAGGTAAAGATGAGTGCCCAGAAGTGGACGATGGACAGGCGGTAGCTGTACACCGGGCGGCCAGCCTGCTTGGGGATGAAGTAATACATCATCCCGAGGAAGCCCGCGGTCAGGAAGAAGCCCACGGCGTTGTGGCCGTACCACCACTGCACCATCGCGTCCTGCACGCCAGCGTAGGCCGAGTAGCTCTTCATGAAGCTCACAGGAATCGCAGCGCTGTTGACTACGTGCAGCAATGCCACGGCCAGGATGAACGCGCCGAAGAACCAGTTGGCCACGTAGATGTGCTTGACCTTGCGCACACCGATGGTGCCGAAGAACACGATGGCGTAAGACACCCACACCAGCGTGATCAGGATGTCGATGGGCCACTCGAGCTCGGCGTATTCCTTGCCGGAGGTATAGCCCAGTGGGAGGCTGATGGCCGCAGCCACGATGACCAGCTGCCAGCCCCAGAAAGTGAAAGCCGCCAGCGGGGCCGCAAACAACCGCACCTGGCTCGTGCGCTGCACGACGTAATAGCTGGTGGCAAACAGGGCACAGCCGCCAAACGCGAAGATCACCGCGTTGGTGTGCAGCGGGCGCAGGCGCCCATAGCTGAGCCACGGAATGCCGAAGTTGAGTTCAGGCCAGGCCAGCTGGGCGGCAATGATGACGCCCACCAGCATGCCAACCACCCCCCAGACCACGGCCATGATCGAGAACTGCCGCACGACGGTGTCGTTGTAGTGCGCAGCCATTGTTTTTGGAGAATCCATCGGGCACCTCTTTGTTTGCAATCTGAGTTTCTTGCAACCGGCCCCGGTGCACATTGACGCAAGTCAATCGTTTCGGAGAATCCGCTCGCCTTCTTGTTCGACGCTTTCGAACTGGCCGTGGTGCACCGCCCACCACAGGCCCGCCAGCACCATGAGCACCAGCACTACAGACAACGGAATCAGCAGGTACAGGATGTCCATCAGGCAGTTTCCAGTCGGGTGTGTGTCGAGGGAGCAGGCTGCTGGTTCGGCGGCAGCGGCAGGTCTTGCCCCACCTCCGCCAGGGGCGGCAAATCGCGCGCCAGCCGTGATGCGTTAAGCACCACCAGCAGCGAGCTCAGCGCCATGCCCAGCCCCGCGAGCCAGGCAGGCATGAAGCCGCCCACGGCCAGGGGCACACACAGTGCGTTGTAGCCCGCCGCCCACCACAGGTTCTGCCGCACCACGCGCAGCGTGCGGCGCGCCAGCAGCACGGTTTGCGGCACCAGTGCCAGGCTGCCCCCAAGCACCACAAAGTCAGCGCGCGATTGCGCAAGCGGCACCGCGCGGCCAAAGGCGAAGGACACATGGGCGCCGGCAAGCACCGGGCCGTCGTTCAAGCCATCGCCCACCATGGCCACACGGCGTCCCCGGGCCTGCAGCGCATGCAGGGCCGCGAGCTTGCCTTGGGGCGTGCATTCGCTTTGCGCCTGCGCGATGCCTGCCTGTGCGGCCACACGCTGTACGGCGCGGGCACGGTCGCCAGACAGCAGTTGCACGGCGATGCCCTCTTGCTCCAGCGCCTTGACGACCGGGGCGGCCTCGGCGCGCAGGTCCTCGACCAGGTCGAAGCGCGCCAGCTCGCGTACGGCACCGTCTGCGGCTTCTTCGGACAGCACCACCTGAAGCACGTCGCCGCCCTCCTGCGCCGCCACGCCCGCATGCTGTGCTGAGCCCAGGCGCAACCGGTGCTCGCGGCCATCGTGGTCCGACAGCACCGTGCCGACCAAACCCAAGCCGGCCTCTTCCTGCACGTTGTGCGCAACACACTGTGGCGCCGCACCCGAAATGCTGGCCGCTGCAGCCACCAGCGCGCGCGAGGCGGGGTGCATTGACTGCCGGGCCAGCGCAGCCGCCAGCGCCAATGACTCATTGACCGTGAGATCGCCCGCCGCCTGCGTCGCACGCAGCGCCATGCCGTCGCGTGTGAGCGTGCCGGTCTTGTCGAACACGATGGTGTCCACACCTGCCAAGGCCTCCAGCCCCTGCAGGTTGCGCACCAGCACGCCATGGCGCGCCAGCGTGCCCGCAGCAGTCAGCATGGCCACCGGCGTGGCCAGCGAAAGCGCGCACGGGCAGGTGACGATGAGCACGGCCACGCCCACCATCAGCGCATGGCCCGGGTCTGACGGCCACCACCAAACGGCAGCCGCCACGGCTGCCAGCAGCACGGCCACCAGGAACGGCCGGGCGATCCGGTCGGCCAGCTGCGCAAGGCGCGGCTTCTGCAGCGATGCGCTTTCCATCAGCGCCACGATCTGTGCAAAACGCGTCTGGGCGCCAATGCCCTCAACAACCATCTCGACCGGCGACTGCAGGTTGTAGCTGCCAGCGGTGACGGTGCTGCCCAGCGGGCGCACGACTGGCGTGGATTCGCCGGTGAGCAGCGCCTCGTCGGCCTGCGTGTTGCCCCGCGTGATGCGGCCATCGGCCGGGAACGCTTCGCCCGGCAACACACGAATGGTGTCGCCCAGCACCAGGCGGCGCGTGGCCACCCGGGTGAAACTGCCGTCTTCCCCGCGCCGCTCCACGCTGTCGGGCAGGCGGTTCATCACGGCCTCCAGCGCGCCGGCGGTGCGGTCGCGCAGGCGCAGCTCCAGCCAGCGCCCGGTGAGCAAAAAGAACACGAACATGGTGAGCGAGTCATAGAACACCTCGCGCCCAAAAAGGCCCGCGGGATCGAACGTGCCCGCCGTGCTGACGGCAAAGGTGATGGCCATGCCCAGCGCCACGGGCAGGTCCATGCTCACGCGGCGCAGTCGCACGTCGCGCAGGGCGCTGGCAAAAAACGGCCCGCATGAGAACACCACCATCGGCAGCGTGATGACCCACGAGGCCCAGCGCAGCAGCTGCTCCATCTCGGCCGTGAGGTCGCCCGGCTGGGCCACGTACGCGGGCCACGCGTACATCATCACCTGCATCATGCAAAAGCCTGCGACCAGCCAGCGCCACAGGGCGCGGCGGCTCTCGCGCTGGCGCTGGTCGCGTGCAAAGGCGTCCATGGCGGGCAGCGCGTTGTAGCCGGCGCGTTGCACGGCCTGCATCCACGTTGAGGGCCGCACCTGCCCGGGGTGCCACACCACGCGCGCCCTGCGCGTGGCCGCGCTCACGTCGGCTTGCTGCACACCAGGCACGGCACGCAGCGCGTCTTCGATGGTGAGCGCGCAGGCCGCGCAGTGCATGCCCTCGAGCACCACCTGCGAGTCCCACGCGCAGCCCGCGGGGTCAGCGGGCACATCGCCTGCAGGGGTGTAGGGCCGGCCAAACGCCGACCACTCGTGCGGATCGTCCAGCAGCAGCGTGGGCGCGGCCGGCGCCGTGGCCGGGGCGGCGCCGGGCTGGGGCGCAGCGGGATCAGCCAGCGCAGCGGGTCGAAACATGGACATGGTTCAAGGCTATCGCCGGGGTCACGCACCCACATTGACCTGGATCAAGCCGCGGCAGATGATTCGCCTTACGCTGGTGCCATCACTTTGAGGAGCTCACCATGTACACACGCATCCTGATCGCTACCGACGGTTCCGCCCTGTCGAAAAAGGCGGTGGACCACGGCCTTGCGCTCGCATCGCTTTCGGGCGCCACAGTGGTGGCCCTGAAGGTCGTTCCGCGGTACCCGCGCAGCTATTTCGAGGGCGGTGTGTCGGTCGACCGGAACGACGCCAAGCGCATCGAACAGCAGTGGTCCGACGGCGCGCAGGCCATGGTCGACGGCGTCAAGGCCGAGGGCAGCGCGCTGGGCGTGACGGTGAAGGCCGTGGTCGCCAAGTCCGACCTGGTGGCCGAGGCCGTGATCTCGGCCGCCAAGAAGCACAAGTGCGACCTCAT
>SDXZ01000139.1 GCA_004210805.1 Acidovorax sp. | reverse complement strand
GTGGGTGAGTCCGGCTCGGGCAAGTCCACGTTGGCCCAAGCCATCCTGGGCCTGTTGCCGTATGGGGGGCAGCTGCAGGTGGGCGGGCAGGCGTGGCAGCAACCGGCCATGCGCAACAGTCCGGCCAACCAGCAACTGCGCCGCCGCGTGCAGGTGGTGTTCCAGGATCCGTTTTCCTCGCTCTCACCGCGCCTCACGGTGGAAGAAATCGTGGGCGAGGGCCTCAAGGTGCACGAGCCCGCACTGGGCCCGGCCGAGCGGCGCGCGCGGGTCGAAGCCGTGTTGTCAGAGGTAGGCCTGGCCGAAGCGCAATACCCGCGCCTGCTGGATCGCTACCCGCACGAATTTTCTGGCGGCCAACGCCAGCGTCTTGCGATTGCGCGTGCGCTCATCGTGCAGCCACAGGTGCTGGTGCTCGACGAGCCCACCAGCGCGCTCGACGTCACCATCCAGCAGCAGGTGCTGGGGCTGCTGCAGCGTCTGCAGAAGGAAAAAGGCTTGAGCTATCTGCTCATCACCCACGACGTGGATGTGATCCGCGCGATGGCGCACAACGTGCTGGTGATGAAGGACGGTGCGGTGCTGGAGCACGGCAGCGTGGACCAGGTGATGGAAGCGCCGCAGCACCCGTACACCCAGCGCCTGGTGGCGGCCGCCACGGTGCCTGAGGATGCGTGATCTATAGTGAAAATGGCCGCTAGCGCTTGTTGATTAAGCTTTTATAGCTATAAAAAATATAGCGTCGCCCGCGTTGACCGTTATTGGCCACCTTTCTTGACCGCGGCTCGCCACAGCCCGTTTTTGCTGATGCGAATGCGCGATTAGCCTTGGCGAAAGTGGCGCACTTGGCGACGTGATGTTGCCCCGTTAGGTCATCACAGCCCGCTTGACCTGCTGCGCCGAAGCCGAAACGGGAGCCGCCCACAAGATGCGTTTGGGATCGATGCCCATGGCCTGGGCGCGTTCCAGCAGATGTTCACGCACATCTGCGGGCAGGGTAGACGTGCGCGACAGGATCCAGAGGTAGTCGGTGCTGGAACCGACCACCATCGCCCACTGGTAGTTCTCGTCCAGCGCCACCACGTTGTAGCCGCCATAAAACGGCCCGAAGAACGACACCTTCAACGCGGCGCGTGTTGGGTCGTCCACAAAACTCGCGGTGCCCTCGGCCTCTTTCCATTGCTTGCGCACCGGGTCATAGCCGCGGTTGACCACTTTCACCGTGTCATCGCCATTGCGTGTGTAGGTCGCGCTGGCCTGGGTGAGCCCGCGTTCGAAGGAGTGATCAATGCGCGCCACCTCGT
The DNA here is from genome assembly GCA_004210805.1 of Acidovorax sp. GTDB lineage: Bacteria > Pseudomonadota > Gammaproteobacteria > Burkholderiales > Burkholderiaceae_C > Acidovorax. Next base: position 9,756 of record SDXZ01000139.1, on the reverse strand, counting down.
ACCAGTGTCCGGTGTAGCGGTTCACGTCAAACCCGGTCACTGGCCGGATTCCGTCGGGGGTTTTCGGCGTGGAGCATGCGGACAGCGTCAGAACGGCCATCAGCGCAGCAGCTCCTACGACTAAGGGCCAGGGAAAACGGCGGCTGGGGACGGTATTGAGGCGCATCGGGCTTCTCCTGCGAATTTTTGGGTGATAGCGCCAATGCGTGTGGGCGCGTTGCCTTCTCTCTGGTCCCGACTGTAGGTAGTGCGCTGGAGCCGGTGTGTAGGTTTGCGCTGGCAAGGCGTGTCGGCTGCGCAGGAACGCCGATGCAGGTGGTGCGCTGCAGGGGGGCGCGTCTCGCTCGATTGCGCGAGAGTGCAAGTCGGCACAAGCAAGTGTTCGGGCTGTGTATCGCAGAGGCCTGCCTTGGCTTTTTCCTCACTGGAAGAAGCCTATAGTTGGTTTTTCCCCGTACCGAGACCATGCAGTTATTTACGCTCACCCGCAGTGATTTTCGCGAGCTTCAAGCAAGGGCGTTGGCCAGCACCCGGGCATATGCCAAGCGGGGTAGCCACGAGGAGCCGTTCCACAATCCCGCCCAAGAAACGTCCTCCATCGGCAAACGCGTGTTGACGAAATCGCTGATCTGGCTGGCTTTGGGCGTGTGCTTCTTCGTGCTGTTTCGCATGTGGGGCAGCGTGTCCTCGGAGCCCGGCTACCTGCTGTGCGCGCTGGCATCGGGTCTGATCACGCTGGCCCTGACCGCCTGGGCGTTTGCTGCCTACACCGGCCGCCTGTACAACGCGATGGTCGCGGACGATGGCTGGTTTTTATCGCCCCAGTCCATCGACGCCGATGAGGGCGGCATAGACCAGGTGTTCAAGGGAGGGTCCATGCATTTGGATTGGTCGGCCTTCACCCACCGGGAAGAGACCGACACCAAGTTTTTCCTCTTTATCGAACCCGGCCATTGCTTGCCCGTGCCCAAAGCTGCGCTGTCGATGCCAGCTCAAGAGCTCATCCTGCAGCGCATCCCCTTGAGAGGCTGAGATCGCGCAGCAACAACAGCCGGGTACAACAGCCGGGTGGCATAGCGCAGCGAATGCGCTGTGCTGTAGCCCTCAGGGCTTGGCTGCGGGGGCCGCCGCTGCCGGCTTGCCGGCCTGCGCCTTCGCGGTCTTGTTGTAGACCTCCATCACGGTGGCGAAGTCACGCTCGAAGTTGATGGGGAGAAACGTGTCATTGCCCGGCAGCAGCTGGCGCAGCTTGGGCGAGAAGCTGTAGCTGTACGAGCACTTCTTCACACGCGCCTGCAGCTCAGGCGATACGTCCTTGCCCATCGTCCAGGTCTCGGTCATAAACGGAGGGCTTTCCCACAGCGTGCGGATGCTTGAGCCCTTCACATCACCCTTGACCACCATGCGCTGGTAGAGGTCGCTGGCTACCGCAGCGGCGGGGTAGAAGCCGTGCATCACGCCGGTCACCGAACGCTCATGGCCGTTGGAGAACACCACCTCATAGTTCTGGTCCGGCACCAGACCAAGCGCCGGGAACAGCGCGCGCGGCGCCAGGTTGCCTGAGTTGGAGGTGGGCGTGGTGTGCGCGATCTTCTTGCCCACCAGGTCTTGTGGCTTGGTGAAGGGGCTGTCCACGCGCGAGATGAGGATGAGCTTGTACGAGTTGCGCTGTCCGCTGGCCTTGTTGCCCGGCACCCCAAACGGCGCCGGCTGGCCTGCGGCCACCAGCTGCGGCACCAGGCCTGGGTTGACCTGGGCCAGTTGGGCCTTGCCGGTGATCAGGTTGTCGATGAGATCCTTCTCGGCCAGCACGTCGATGTTGGTGCTGCGCTCCAGCGACTCGCCTTGCAGGTTCTGCAGATCAATGTTGCCGCAGCGGGCCAGGTGGTTGAAGTAGTCGCCCCACAGCAGCATCGTTTCGCTCTTGGCATAGGTCTTGGGCATGGCCACCACCAGCTTTTCGCGCGGGCCGCTGAAGGCAGGGGCCGGGGCCGCTGCGGCGCGGGCGGCGGCGGCACGCGCTTGGGGCGTGGCGCTGGCGTCCGTCGGAGTTTGTGCGGCCACCGGGCCGAGCGTAAGCGTGGTGCAGAGCAAAAGTGCGCCAGAGCGGGCGTGACAACGCATGGTGGAGATCCCTCGGTGTTTTGTGATGGTGTTGGCCCGGTGCTGGGATGGCGCGGGCCAGCCCGAGGCCGGCTTGTGCTTGCGGCTGTGCGCGCGCTGGCTGGGCCGTGCTGGGCTGTGATCGAGTATGCACGAAGCCCGGGGTTGCCCCAGGCGGCTGGATGGCGGCCCGGGTAACACGCGGGACTCGCGAGATCTGCCCGGCGCAGCGGGCTCAAGGGTGGGGCGGTTGACACGGCGTCAAGTGCATCGCACGGCCCCGTGGACAAGGTCGAGAGGGACGGCATAGGCGAGACCGGTAACAATTCGTTCACTCCAACGCGAACCTTTCTTCTACCGCCGAGCCATGTCGCAAAACGCCCATACCTTGCACCTCTTTTTTGAAGACCCGATCAAGCTCAAACTGAGTCAGCTGGTCTATCAATACCTGGCATCCGGCAACACAGAGCAGGCACAGCGCTGGGCCGACAAGCTCGGAGGGGCGGACCTGTCGGCCTTGTGGGATGAAGAGTGGTTCAACCAGGAGGTGTCTGCCGCGCCGTCCCACTTGCTGCTGCGGTTTGACACCGGGACCAGCGGCGATCTGCCATTGCGGGCGCTCGAAACGCTGTTTTCCCAGGGGCTGAAGGCGGCCGTGCTGCAGGTGTTTTACGACCAGGTGGGTGAGACCGAGCGCATGCACTTTGACGAGGGCGAATGGGTGTCGCGCCGGGCGTTTTTTGAAAAACACCCTGAGCGCCGCAGCATCGTGGAGCCTGCAGACCCCGACCGCCAAGCCGGGCCCGCCGGTGATGAAGAGCCCGAAGACGAATACGACTGTTCCAAAGACCCTGGCAAACCCGTCTCTGTGGCAAAGCTGCGCAAACAGGAAGCCGAGCGCAAACAGCAGGGCCAGGAGGCGGCCGAGGCTTTCATCGAAATGGCCAAGGCCATGGGCAAAAGCGGCGTGTCGCCTGTGAAAGGCCTGATTGCCGTGCTGTTGCTGCGCGCCGGGTTCAAGGGCCTGCTTCAGGCCAGCGCTTTCACGGTGGTCACCGTGCTGCTGTTCAAGGGCTTGTGGCTGTGGCTGGGCTTGGGCTTAGTGCTGGCCATCGTGCTGCCGCTGTACTACATGCTGAGCGAATACAAGGACATCCATGGGGATGGCGATGACGACGACTCCAACGGAGACGCCGAGAGTGGCGATGGCGAATCACTGCAGGCCGGACAGCCCGCGGGTGACGACGCCGCTAGCCTCCCCAAGGCCGTGCACTGAACACAACGACTGACGACGAGGGAGCAATTCAAACATGCTGACAAACATCGAATGGTGGGGCGGGCTGATCTTCGTGCTGGGCGCAGTCACCTACAAACTCGTGATGGGCGCGCTGGAGAAGAAGGAAGAGGGCATCAACTGGTACCGCGGGCTGATGCACGCCTTCTTCTTGCTGCCCGCCGTCGTGCTGGCCGGGTACTTCTACCCCCTGGCCCGCGCCGAGTTGCAGTACGGCTACCTGGGTGTCCTGGGTGCGTCGCTGGCAGTGGTGCTGGTGATGCTGGTGCAAGAGATCACCGGAGACAGCCCTGAGGAGGCAGAGAAGAAAGCCGACAAGGCGAAGGGGGCGGGGGAGGAAGAAAAAGAGAAGCCGCCGCAGCCGGCCGACGAGGCTGGCGACGACGACGAGCCAGGCTGGCTGATGACCGTGGTAGGCGCGCTGGCGTTGTACAGCCCGGTGCTGGCGGCTTGCGGCCTGGGCTGCTACAAGGCCTGGCCCATGGTGCAGCAAATGCTGTAATGCGCGCCGCCCCAGGGTAGACCTGGGGCGGCCTCCACGGCCGGGCGTCAGCGGCGCAGATCACAATCGGCGGTTGCCGGCCGGCCCTTTTTTCTTCATTTCACTTTGCCCGGCGCCTGTGTGCGTCCACCCCCTCCGTCCATGGCCCAAGATTCCTTCCCGGAGCTCTTATCGCTCTACATGCGGCGCATCCGCGCCAGTGCCTCCGGCGTAGCCACCGAGATCGGCCTGAGCCGCGAGGCGGTGAACAACTGGCGCAACGGTCTGTCGGCACCCAACCCGCGCTCGCGCGACAAGTTGGTGGCCTGCACCCGCTACCTGCGCCTGACAGAGAGCGAGGCCAACCGCCTGCTCAGCGCGGCGGGCTTCGAGCCCGAGTTTCCGCTGCAGGCGGAGCCCGCCGGCGCCGCGCAGCCGTTTGCCGCCTTCCAGGACCGGCTCTTCGCGCAGTTGGCACAGGCGATGCCGTATGCCATCTCGCTGCTGCTGTCGCCCGCGCACTGGGGGCAGCCGCCGTTTCGGCAAGAGTTGCTGCAACGCGCGCGGGCGCAGTATGGCGAGGGCTCGGTGCTGCACATCCAGCCACCCTACAGCGTGAGCACCGCGCAGGCCGACTACTTCGCGGCCATCAGCCGCCAGTGCGGCCTGGGCGAAGTAGCGTCGGACTACGAATTCGAATCCGCGCTGGAGCGCCGCCTGCTGGCGGGCGAGCGCCTGTTTTGCCTGGTCAGCCGCTTTGAGCAAGGCACGCCCGCGTTGCGCGAAACCCTGGCGGGCATTTTGCGCAGCCTGAGCGAGATGCACAGCGGCCGCCTGCACCTGCTGCTGTGTGGCGGCGAGGCGCTGGCCGACCTCAAATACCGCAGCGGCGACCTGTCGCTGCTCAACATCGCGCAGGTCAACCACTGGCCCGACCCGTCGCTGGACGACCTGATGCAACTGGCCCGCCACCGCTGGCCCGAGCACACCTGGACTGGGCCAGTGGTGGCCGCGCTGCAGGCGCTCAGCGGCGGCCACCCCGCGTTGTTTGAAGAGGGGTTGCAGTGGCTGGTGGACCAGGGTGTGGGCGATGGACACGCATCGTCCAGCGCACTGCGCACGCACCTGGCCAGCAGCCCGCGCCTGTGGCAGACCTTTTTGCCGCTGGCCCAGGCGCCTGCCACCCGCACCCGTTTGCAGCAACTGCTGCAGGCCGACGACCTGGGCCGCGCGCGGCCCTATCTGCAAGACGACGAACTGCGCAGCCTGTTCTGGGGCAACCTCATCCATGTGCGCGGTACGGGCGATGCGGCGCGGCTGCACTGGCGTTGCGCCACCATTCGCGACGCGGGCTTGATGGTGCTGGATTCATGCTTGACCGACTGAAGTCCCTGCTGTCCAAGGCCGTGGTGCGCGCGGTGGTCATTGCGGCGGTGACGCTGTTTGTGGCCAGCGCGCTGTTCACGCCCCAGCTCAACCCGGTCACACGGGGCTCGTTTCTGGCGTCGGTCAATGTCGGCCCCGTGTGGGGCGAGCTCGTGCAGTGGCGTATTGCCATGATCGAGGCGCGCAACGAGCTGGACGGTTGGCCCACAGACATCCAGAAATACGCGCCACGCATCGCCAACCCGCAGCTGCGCGTGACGTCCCCGCGCGCCAACGTGCTGCAGGCCGACATCGCGCACAACCCCGAGCTGGGCAAGCTGGCAGGCACGCAGGTGGTGGTGGAACTGAAGCCCGGCACCCACACCTGGACGTGCCGCCCCGGCAACCCGCCCATTCCATCTGGCTACCTGCCCATCAACTGTCAGGAAGGCGCTACCCACGACTTCGAGCCCGCCACCAAGCCCGCGCCCGAGGCCGACCCGTTCGCCTGGCTGCGCTCGCTCATCCTGTGGTGCGCGGTGATCTTTGCCGCGGGCGCCGTCGTGTGGGTGGTGCGCCACCCCCTGATCGGCGCGGGCCAGCTGCGCCCTGCGCGACTGCGGCGCACACCCCTGGCGCGCCTGCCGCAGATCGACCGGCTGCTGCGCTGGCTGCGGCGGCTGGAGGCCACCTTGCTGGCGGCCGACATCCGCATGGTGGACTGGCGCCGTGCCGTGCTGTGCGCGCAGGCCACGGGCGCCGACCATGCACCGGCCCTGGCACGCGCATTGGCCGAGCGCGTGTCGGCCCGCTGCCAGCCCAGCAGCGACTGGGCGCTGCCCGGCCAGGTGTTCGAGTGGCAGTTTCCGCCCGACCTGCCCGTGTCGCTGGACCGCTGCCTGGTCTTGGTGCCCACCCTCGGCATTGACGAAGCCACCGTGCTGCACCAGCTGCGCGCCGCGCAGACCGGCAGCGACGTGCTGCTGATCCTGAGCGAGCACAGTGTGGAAACCCCGTGCCCGCTGCTGCGCGCGCACGCCGATGACCGCGCCAATCTGCACGTGATGGTGGACAGCGCCAGCCAGACCGAGTGGCTGATTGGCGGCGATGCCCTGCAGGTGCTGCTGCGCCAATTGGCCGCGCAGCTGCGCATCACCCGCATCTCGCCGTACCAGACGCGTGGCGGCGTCACCCGCGAAGGCGCCTTCTTTGGCCGCGCACAGCTGCTCGCCCGTGTCATCAACCGCGAGCCCGCCAACTACCTAGTGGTGGGCGGTCGCCAGCTGGGCAAGAGCAGCCTGCTCAAGGCCGTGCAGCGCCGCCTGCAGGGCCACCCGCACACCGTGTGCCACTACGTCTCGCTGCGCGACCACCGCCTGGCGCCCCGCATGGCGCTGCAGTTTGGCCTGGCCGCCGACACACCCCTCGAAGCCATCGTGGATCACCTGCAGGCCCAGTACGAAGGCAAGCGCCTGGTGCTGCTGATCGACGAGGCCGACCTGTTCTTCCGCGACGAGTCGAACCACGGCTACGCCCAGTTGTCCACGCTGCGCGCGCTCAGCGAAGAAGGGCGCTGCTGGTTCATGCTCGCGGGCTTTTGGGACCTGTACGCCACCGCCGTGCTCGACTACCAGAGCCCCTTGCGCAACTTTGGCGAGGTGCTGGCCATCGGTGGCCTGGAGCGCGCCGCCTGCCGCGAGCTGGCCACCGAGCCCTTGCGCAGGCTGCGCCTGGGCTTTGCCAGCGACACGCTGGTGGAAAAAATGGTGGACGCCAGCGGCCAGCGCGCCAACCTCGTCGCCATCCTGTGCCAGGAGTGCCTGGAAGCCCTGCAGCCCGGCGAGCGCGCCATCGAAGCCCGCCACCTCACGCAGGCCCTGGCCTCGCAGGCCGTGCAAGACGCGCTGGCCGGCTGGGGCCGCCTGAGCCACGACGAGGCCGCCTGCCGCCTCGACCGCATCGCCGTCTACCACACGGCCCAAGCCGGGCAGACCGGCCTGGTGGCCCTGGCCCAGCTGCTGCAAAGCCACGGCATCACCGCCGACGCGCAGGCGCTGCGCCAGTCGCTGGCCCGCCTGCAGCTGGCCTATGTGCTGCGCAAGCAGGACGCCGACTACCGCTTTGCCATCCCGCTGCTGCAGGACCAGTTCGAGCCGAGCGAGGTGGAGCTGCTGCTGCACCAGGAGCTGGCGGTGCTGGCGCGCGGGTGAGCAGAGGAGTTCAGCGAAACCAGCGTGCGGTACGCTTCAGACACACTGCGGAGGCACCCCTTGAACCCCACCCTCTACACCGTGGCTTACCCCGAATGCGATGCACAAGACCTGCTCGCCGTGGACACCTGGCGCGCCCACAACGACCCCACCGGCCATGCGCTGATCCGCCCACATTTCACGCTGGTGTTTGCTGGTGACGGGGTGGACGCCACCACCTACCTGGCCCATGTGGCGGCGGTGGCGGCGCGCAACGTGCCCATCGCCTTTCACTGCCGCTACGCAATGCTGGGGGCCGATGCGCGCAGTCAGCGCGCCCATGCGTATTTGGTGCCGGACGAGGGCTACGCCGCGCTGTCGTTGCTGCACGATGCCCTGTACAGCGGCCCGCTGGCCCACCACCTTCGGCTGGATCTGCCCTACACGCCCCATATCACGGTGGGAAATTTTGCCTCCGCCGCGCGGGCGCGGCAGTGGTGCATTGACCGCAACCTTGCGGGTGTCTCGTTGCCCGGCCGCGTGGAGGCGCTGTGGGTGGGGCAGGTGGTTGAGGGGCGGTTTGAGCACCTGGGGCAGTTTGCGCTCGCGGGCTGAACCTGCTCCTACACTGCGGCCATCTGGTTCCCCAAGGCCGCGAGGGCTTGGACTTTCACGGGAGGTTTGGACAATGCCCATCCAGCTCGATCACCTCATGGTGCCCGCCCGCGACAAACTGGCCGCCGCCCGGCTGCTGGCCGAACTGCTCGGCGTGCCCTGGTCCGAAACCGGCGTGGGGCCGTTTGCGCCCGTGTTCGTGAACGATGGTTTCACCATCGATTTCGACGAATGGCCCGAGCCCATTCCGCGCATCCACTACTGCTTTCGGGTGAGCGACGCGGAGTTCAGCGCCATCCTCGCGCGCGTCCAGGCCGCGGGCATCCCGTACCGAAGCGCCGTGCACGGCCCCGTGGACGGGCAGGTGGACACGGCCCACGGTGGCCGCATCGTCTACTGGAACGAGCCCGATGGGCACCAGTGGGAGATGCTGACCGTGAGCTACGCACGCGCTGCAGCGGGTTGAGGGCTGAATTTCAAGCGAAATTGGCCGCCAGCGCTTAATCTATAAGCGCTACTAGCTATCAAATTTATAGTAATTGCCGCCTGTGATTCAAGGCCGCTGCGCCATTACCAGCGCATACAGCGCCTGCGCCGCCACCGACAGGCTCTCGTCGCGCCGCCGCACCAGGTAGATCTGCCGCGTGAGCCCGGGCAGCGACAGCGGCCGCGTGACCAGACCCGGCTGCTCGAAGTGGAACAGCGTGAGCGCCGGCACCACGCTGATGCCCAGGCCCGCGCGCACCATGCCCATCACGGTGGCCAGCTGCTCCACCTCCATCAGCGTGTGCATGGCCTGCGGGTGCAGGGCGGCCTCCAGGTACTGGCGCACGCTGCTGGTGCGTGCCAGGTGGATGAACGGCCAGGCGGCCAGGTCCTGCGCGGTGATGGCTTTGCGGCGGCGTGCCAGCGGGTGGTCTGCGGGGCACACCAGGTAGAAGTTATCGCTGCAAAAAGGCTCGGCCTGCAGGGCAGGGGTGTTGGCGCGGATGGCGGCCAGCGCAAAGTCGGCATGGCCGCTGGCCACGCGGTCGATGCAGGGCTCGGACAGCACATCGGCAATATCGATCTCGATGCCGGGGTGCGCCGCGCGGTACTGCGCCAGCACGGCGGGCAGCCAGCCCGCGGCCAGCGACGGCAGCAGCGCCACGGCCACGCGCCCGCGCTGCAGCGTGGCGGCATCGCGCACGGCCGACAGTGCGTTGGTGATCTCTGCGCGGATGCGGCGGGCCGATTCCAGAAAGTTGTGCCCCTCGGGCGTGAGGTCCACATGCCGCGTGCTTCGGTCGAACAGCCGCAGGCCCAGGTCGTCCTCCAGCGCGCGGATCAGGGCGCTGAACGCCGGCTGCGACAGGTGGCACAGGGCTGCCGCGCGGGTGAAGCTGCGCTGCTCGGCCAGCGCGATGAAGGCGTCGATCTGGCGGCTGGAAAGGTGGGCGGTGCTCATGGGTAAACGCTAGGGCAGAAGAGCCTCAAGGGCTATTTATCTGCAATACAGATGGATTCATCATAAATATCGATTTCACAGAATACCGCAGTCTTTCTACAGTGGGGCCCAGGAGACACATATTCATGGCGAACAACACCCAACTGCGGGTCGGCTGCGCCGCCGGCTTTTCGGGCGACCGCACGGACGCGGCCTTGCCCGTGGTGCAGGCGCTCATTGCCAGCGGCCAGCCGTCGGTGCTCATCTTCGAGACCCTGGCCGA
>SDXZ01000138.1 GCA_004210805.1 Acidovorax sp. | reverse complement strand
GGAGTCGCCCGGCATGCGAGTAACTTTCTTTTGGGTCGCCAAAAGAAAGTCACCAAAGAAAAGGCGACCCCCAGTCTGCGACCCCTTCGCGGTGCGAAGGGGCAACCTGCGTCGGGGCGATTGCGGGGTGCGCCGTGGAACTCGCTTTGCGCTGGCGCGCGCCGCTCGGACAGCCACGGCGAGCTAGACAACGAGGCATGCGCGCTTCGACGCGCATGCTCACCCCGCAACCGCCCCGCCGCAGGCGCAGCCAGCAGGGGGTGGGGCAGCCGAACCTCCAACATCCATACGGGCCATCGCGTTGCTCGGCCGCGCGGGCGCGGCGCGAAGCGCCTGCGCGTTCGCGGCCGAGCAACGCGATGGCCCGTGTGGGTGTCCTCTCCCTCAGCCCTTCAGGATGCGCCGAGGAGCGCAGGGCGTGGGGCGGGCGTGTGCCGAAGGACACACGCCTTCGTCTACTGACTCGCTGCGGATGTTTGAGCGTAGCGCGCAGCGCGTAGCAAGTTCCGCAGCGCGCCCCACGCACGAGCACCGCAGGTTGCCCCAACCGCCCGAAGGGCGGCTGGGGACGCAGGCTGTAGGGTCGCCTTTTCTTTGGTGACTTTCTTTTGGCGACCCAAAAGAAAGTTACTCGCACGCCGGGCGACTCCCGGCCTCCGCCCTCAACCCAGGCAGGCCGCACAGGTCCGCGAGCGAGCCTTCGCTTCGCAAGCTCAGCCCAAACGGTGGTGGGCACAAAGGCTTCAACACGCCCAGCCGAAAGGGGCGGAGCAGTACCCCAACTTTGACAAGCCCGTCCGAATGGATGAACGGGGACACCTGATTGCTATAAAAATAATAGCTAATAGAGATTGATAGACAAGCGCTAGAGCCCAATTCACTCAAAAATCAGGCCACCACCCCATCCCGCTCATCCGCAGCAAACTCCGGCAACCCCCGCAGCCGCTCATAAATCGGCGCAAAGTCCTTCGCCGTCATCTCAAACAGCTGCTCAAAACTATCGATCACAAAATACGTCTGCTGGTACGTATCAATCTTGTACTTCGTGCGCATCGTCCGCTCCAGCGCCAACGGAATCCGCTGCGGCTCCGGGCTCTGCACCGAATACGCCAGCTCCCCCGACGAGCTCAAAATCCCCGCACCATACGCCCGCAACTCCCCCGCCTCACGGATCAACCCGAACTCGATGGTGTACCAATACAGGCGGCTCAGCATCTCGCACGACCCGAGCCCCTGCGCCTTCAGCCCGCCTTGCCCATACCGCTGCACGTAGTCCGCAAACACGGGGTTGAACAGCAGAGGCACATGCCCGAACAGGTCATGAAAAATGTCCGGCTCGACGATGTATTCAAACTCCTCCGGCTTGCGGATCCAGTCCGTCACCGGGAACTTGCGGTTGGCGAGCAGCGTGAAAAACGGTACTTCGGGGATCAGTCCGGGTACGCCCACCAGCTCCCAGCCGGTGGCTTTGACCAGGCGCTCGTTGACCTCTTCAAAGCGCGGAATGCGGTCACTCGCGCCCAGGGAAGGCAGGGCGTCAATGAACGCCTGGCTCGCCAGGCCGGGCAGCAAGGCACGCTGGCGCTCGTACAGGCGCCGGTAGGTGTCGTGGTCGGCGGCGGTGTAACTCGCGTAATCCTGCGGGCAGGTGTAGTCCTCGCTGGCGCGCGAGTAATCGCCCCGGGGCGGGCGGGTGGATTGACCATAGACGACGGGGGCTTGTCCCATTTTTTTCTCCTTTGCCGCCATGGTCGGCGCACCGTGACAGTGGCGCGCACCAGCCCACGCGGCTGCTAATCGATCTTGATTTTTGCGGCCCGGATCAGGAACTCGTACTTGCTGTTTTCCGAACGCACAAACTGAGCAAACCCGTCGAGCGTCAGCTCTTCGGGCGTGATACCCATCTTCTTGAACTTCTCCTTGCCGGCCGGCGAGTGCATGGCGGCGGTGAACGCGTTGGCGTAGCGGCGCGCATCGGCGTCGGGCAGCGAGGAGGGGGCAAACAGGCCGAACCAGGTCGACACGTTGAAGCCCTGCACGCTGTCGTTGATGCTCGGCACGTTGGGCAGCGCCTCGTTGCGGCTCAGGGTTGTCACGCCCAGCGCCAAGAGCCTGCCCGACTGGATCTGCGGCAGCGCCGAAGCGAGGTTGTCGAACACCATCAGCACCTGGCCGGATTCGAGTGCCGCGAGCGCGGGCTTGGAGCCCTGAAACGGCGTGTGGCCCATCTTGGTGTTGGTGAGCGACTTGAACATCTCGGCCGAAATGTGGCCGATGCTGCCGTTGCCGCCCGAGCCGTACTTGGCCTGGTCCGGGTTCTTCTTGAGGTACTGCACCAGCTCCGGCGTCGTCTTGATGCCCAGCTTGGCGGCCTGCTCTGCGTTCACCACCAGCACGTTGGGCGTGCGCGCCACCAGGGCAATGGGTTTGAAGTCCTTGAGCGCGTCGTACGGGAAGTTCTTCTTGTAGAGCCAGGGGTTGACCGCATGCGTGGCCACGGCGCCCATCAGCAACTGATTGCTGGTCTTGGGAGATTTGGCGACCTGGTCGGCACCGGTACTACCACCCGCCCCCGGTTTGTTCTCCACGGTGATGGAGCCAAGCTGGGCTGCGGCACCTTCGGCCACGATGCGGGCCGAGATGTCCAGCGGACCACCAGCGGGGTAGGGCACCACGATGGTGAGCGGGGCAGAGGGGCTTTGGGCCATGGCAATGGTGGCCGCACAGGTCAGGCCAACACTGAACAGGGTGCTACGGAGCGACATCGGGATCCTTTTGAGTTCCGGGGAGCGCGCAGGATAGGCACCTGTGTACAGGGTTTACCCAGGATGTCTGATGTCTTATGTGTTCAGCACCCCACGGCGGATCTGGTCGCGTTCCAGCGACTCGAACAGCGCCTTGAAGTTGCCTTCACCAAAACCGTCGCGGTAGTCGCCTTCGCGCTGGATGAATTCAAAGAACACCGGCCCCAGCATGGGGGTGGAGAAAATCTGCAGCAGCAGGCGCGGCGTGCCGTCGGCGGTGGTGCCGTCGAGCAGAATGCCGCGCGACTGCAGCTCAGGCACCGGCTGGCCATGGCCGGGCAGGCGGGTGTCCAGCATTTCGTAGTAGACGTCGTTGGGCGCGGTGGCCAGTGAGACACCGGCCATGCCCAGCTTGTCCACCACGTCCTGCAGGTTGTCGCAGATCAGCGCGATGTGCTGGATGCCTTCACCGTTGAACTGCATCAGGAATTCTTCGATCTGGCCGCCGCCCTGCTTGGACTCTTCATTCAGCGGGATGCGGATCTTGCCGTCGGGCGCGGTCATGGCCTTGGACGTGAGGCCCGTGTATTCGCCCTGGATGTCGAAATAGCGGATCTCGCGGAAGTTGAACAGCTTCTCGTAGAAATTGGCCCAGAAGCCCATGCGGCCGCGGTACACGTTGTGCGTGAGGTGGTCGATGAGGTTCAGGCCGTGGCCCACGGGGCGGCGGTCCACGCCTTCGATGAATTCGAAGTCGATGTCGTAGATGGACTTGCCGTCTTCAAACCGGTCGATCAAATACAGCGGCGCGCCGCCGATGCCTTTGATGGCGGGCAGGCGCAGCTCCATGGGGCCGGTGGGGATCTCGATGGGCTGGGCACCCAGCTCCAGGGCGCGGTTGTAGGCCTTGTGGGCATCCTTCACGCGAAACGCCAGGCCACAGGCCGAAGGGCCGTGTTCGGCGCCAAAGTAAGCGGCCTGGCTCTGGGGTTCGCGGTTGATGATGAAGTTGATGCCGTTCTGGCGGTACAGCACCACGTCCTTGGAACGGTGCTTGGCCACGAGCGTGAAGCCCAGCTTTTCAAACACACCTTCCAGGACGCCGGGAGTGGGCGAGGTGAATTCGATGAACTCGAACCCCATCAGGCCCATGGGGTTGTCCCAGGCTTCGACTTGGGCGGCGGCTTGTGCGGGCAGGGCGGCGTTCATGGGTGTCTCCGGCATTCGTTGAGGAATGTCATGGACTGTAGGCGCGCCTTGCCTCATGTTTCTGGCGAAATCAAGACAGTCTGTGCTGGGATTTGCAGGAATCTTGCGAATGGTCAAAGCACCGCGCAAAACCTGCGCGCGATGGGCCGCGTCGGCGGCAAGCGGGTGCGCGGCGCAGAAGTGGGGGCGGATGAGGCGGAAGCGCGGGGAGGTGTGGCCGACAGCGCAGAAGGCCCGGTCACGACCCGCGTGCCGGTGGCTGCGCAGCGCGGAGCGCCAGGGCGGCATCGATGCGCTGCTGCTCTTCGGCACTAAAGAGCTGCTGGCGCAGCTGCTGCAGCGCAGCGGCATCGTTTTGCTGCGAGCGGGCCTGGCTGTACTGGTCCAGCCGCTGCTGCCAGTTCTGCTCTTCACGATCGAGCTGGGCCATGGCGTGGGCGGCGGTCTCGCCGTACTGCGCGCTGCGGGCGGCGTGGCGGGTGCGTTCGTCGGTGTTCTGGGCGTTGAACGCGGCGGTCTGGGCGGCGGCGTTCACGTGTTCGGTGGCTGCGGCGCGCTCGGCGCGGCGGGCTTCGGGCAGCTCGTTCTCGGCATCGCGCAGGGCTTGCGCGCGCTGCTCGGCCGTGAGCTGAGTATTGTGGGAGATCTCCAGGCGCGCCAGCGTGTAGCGGTCCAGGTCGGCCTCGCGCGCGAAGAGGGCGTCGTGCTCTGTGCTGTCAAAAAACTGCTGGCGCACCTTGTGGCGCGCCTCCAGGGCGTTGCGCAAGGCCGCGGGGTCTGTCGGGTCCTTGGGCGTGCGCAGTTGCCCGAGTGCCACGCGGTAGTCCACGTAGCGCTCGGCCAGTGCCAACGCCCGGGTGGCCAGCGCGGCGGGGAAATGCTTTCCGACCAAAGCGGCCAAACGCTGTTTGAGCTCCGCGGGGTCGGCTGCGTCTTCGGCACCGGCTTCCATCAGCAGGGCCTCGATGGTGTCGCGCAGGCCGTGAACCAGCAGCGGGTCGGCACTGTGCTGGGCGTCGCTGGCACGGCGGGCTGCGAAGAAGCTGCTTTCGAGCGCATGCGCCGCGGGTTGCGGCCCCGCGCCAGCTCCCTGCAGGGCGGCGGCACGGGGCGAGAAGAACGAGTCCCCCGCGCCCGGCGGGCCTTGCAGCGGGCCCAGCCACCAGACCACGGCCGTGGCGGCAGCCAAGGCGGCCGCCCCTGCAGCGAAGGCGCGGGATCTCGTCTTCACGGCTTACAGGCCCTGCGCCTTGAGGCGGGCGGCGTGCTGGCGGTACAGCGTGACCGGGTCGGTCGAGAACCAGTCGCGCAGACCCACGAGCTGGTTCACTTCATCGAGGTGGTTCTGGCGGTAGTCGCCCAGGTGTGTGCCCAGGCGCGAGGAGCAGGCGGACACCAGGCCATCGTTGGCCTCACCGAAGACCAGGCCCAGCACGCCCAGCAGGGCGTCGCTGGCATCGAGCACGTTGGTCAGGGTCTTGGTACCCGTCCAGGAGTAGTAGCGCACGCCGTTGACGAGTTCTGCGCCGTTGCCGCAGCCTGACGTGGGCACGCCTTGAGGAAAACGGCGGTTGAAGGCCGTCGAGCCGGCGGTGGTGAGCGAGTCCAGCGCTGCGGTGGGCATCTGCGGCAGGCCGGAGCCCCCGGAGGTCAGGTTGATCAGCGCGACCAGCGCCGATGCCGCGCCGTTGGCGATGGTTTCAGACACCGACCCGGCGGGTGCCACGCCACGCATGATGTCGGCCACCCGCGATCCACGATTGACGCCGCCCACCGAGGTCACCGAAGCGATCTTGCCCGGTGCCACGCCCGCCACGTAGCGCGCGGTAGGCCCGCCGTGCGAATGGCCCACCAGATTGACCTTGGCCGCGCCGGTAAGCGCGAGGATGGTGTTGACCTGCGCGAGCAGCTGCTCGCCCCGCACTTCGGTGCTGTTGGCCGCCGAGACTTGCGCCACGTAGACCTTGGCGCCGCCCTGGCGCAGGGCGTCGGGAATGCCGTAGAAGTAGTCGACGCCCAGGGCCGAGTCAAAGCCAAAAAGACCGTGCACGAGCACGATGGGATAGCGGGTCTGGGTCGTGCCCGTCTGGGCCTGCGCGCTGGCGCCGATGAGCAACAAGGCGGCCGTTGCGGCCAGAAAAAATCGCCGCAAAAAGCGGCTGAGGAATCCGGTCATGCAGTTGTCTCCGTTAGTGTGATTTTTTATGCTTGCAAAAAAGAACGGTCGTTCTTTTTTGCAACGTTTATTCTTCTTTTCTTCAATCTGAGTCACTATCAGGACATACCCCAGCCTGCAATCTGGCAAGCGCAAAAGCCTAAAACTTCATAAAATCTTGCGCTATGCAAGGTTTAAGCGCACTCGACAAGCTGGACAGGGCCATCCTGCGCCGTCTGCAAGAAAACGGCCGTGAGACGTACGACGTCATCGGAGAGCAGGTGGGCCTGTCGCCCAGCGCGGTGCTGCGCCGCGTCAAGCGCCTGGAAGAAAGCGGCGTGATCGACCGTTATGTCGCGCTTGTCCCGCCCGAAGCTGTGGGGCTCGGGCTCACGGCGTATCTCAATGTGCGGCTCGAAAAACACACCGAGAGCCACAAGCGCAACCCCATGGATCTGTTCCGCGCCAGCGTGCAGATGTGGCCCGAGGTGGTGGAGTGCGCATCACTGACCGGCGAGATGGACTACCTGTTGCGCGTGGTGGTGGCCGACATGGCGCACTACAGCCGGTTCATCATGGACACGCTGCTCAAGCACCCCAGCGTGCAGGACTGCAAGACCAGTTTTGTGCTGGATCGGGTGAAGGCGACGACGGCAGTGCCGGTGTGAGGCCTCGCGAGGCAGGCGGCAACCCTGCAAAGTCGCGCAACGGACAGAGCAGTCTTCGTTTTCAGTTTTTTTGCTATTGAATTAATAGCTATATTGCTTATTCAGAAAGCGATAGGTGCCGATTTGATGCCGTTTTCGGCATGCCTCACTACTTTGCTGCATTGCAACAATTTGTACTGGCAATAATGAGGGAAAACCCGTATATTCAATGCCATGTTCGCAACGAAAGACTGGCTCAAGGCATCCTGGTACGCAGGCAGGGACATGCTGCGTCCGGTGACGGGTGCCCCATCTGCGGCTGAACGCCGCGTCAAGCAGGAGGTGCCCGTGATGGTTCCAATCCGCGCCCTGGGCCCCTCGTACCGCGAGCGCATCACCCAGCATCTGCTGCAGCTCGAGCCCGCGGACCGCTACCTGCGGTTTGGCTATGCCGCCAATGACGAGCAAATCCGTCGCTATGCCGAGCAGCTCGATTTCAATCGCGATGAAATTTTCGGCATCTACAACCGGCGCCTCGAACTCATCGCGATGGCGCATCTGGCTTTCTCAGAACACCCCGAGCACAAGGACTGCGCAGAATTTGGCGTGTCCGTACTCAAGCAGGCCCGGGGCCGCGGGTTTGGCGCGCGGCTGTTCGAGCGCGCCGTGATGCATGCGCGCAATGAGGGGGTGAACATGGTCTTCATCCATGCACTGTCCGAGAACACCGCCATGCTGAAGATTGCACGCAACGCCGGCGCCACGGTGCGCCGCGATGGTTCGGAGTCCGAGGCCTATCTGCAGATCCCGCGCGCCAGCTTCGACACCCGCATGGCCGAGATGGTCGAGCAGCAGTTCGCCGAAGTGGACTACCAGATCAAGAAACAGGCCAAGCAGTTCTGGGACTTTCTGGCCAACGTGCAGGAAGTGCGCAGCGGCGTGCAGGACGCACGCCACCAGTCGGCCGAATAAAAGCTGCTGGCTGGCAGCGTTGCGTACGGCTCGCGCGGGCCGTCACAACAATCCGCTATCCTAGGGGACTGATCCACTACCGCACGTCAAGACAGTGTCTGACCCGCACCCCGCGCACCCCGGGCGCCCGCCCGAGAGGGAAGACAAGCGCACCTTCCTGCAGAAAGTGGTCGAGTTCATCCACCCCGGGCCCGACTCGCGGGAAGAACTCATCGAGACCCTGGCCGAGGCCGAAGACAACGAAGTCATTGGGGCCGACTCGCGCGTGATGCTGGAACGCGTGATCCGCATGGCCGACATGACCGCGCGGGACGTGATGGTGGCGGCACCGCGGATGGACCTCGTCAACATCGACGCGCCGTTCGACGAGCTGCTGCACCTTGTGATCAACACCGCGCACTCGCGCTTTCCGGTGTACCAGGGCGAACGCGAAAACATCATCGGCATCCTGATGGCGAAGGACCTGCTCAAGCTGCAGCGGGCGCCGGAGCTGAACATCCGCGCGCTGCTGCGGCCGGCGGTGTTCGTGCCCGAGAGCAAGGGCCTCAACGACCTGCTGCGCGAGTTCCGCGGCAACCGCAACCACCTGGCCATCGTGATCGATGAATTCGGCCGCGTGGCCGGCATCGTCACCATCGAGGACGTGCTTGAGCAGATCGTGGGCGAGATCGAGGACGAGTTCGACATCCCCGAGGACGATGGCGACATCTTTGGCCTGGCCGACCGCACCTACCGCGTGAGCGGCGACACCTCGATCGAACGCGTGTGCGAGGCCTTCGACGTGCTGATCCAGCCCAGCGACCCGGGCGAGCACTTCGACACCATCGGCGGCCTGATCGCGCACGAGATGGGCCATGTGCCCAAGCGCGGCGAGCAGTACCAACTGGGCGGTCTCGACTTTGTGGTGCTGCACACCAAGGGTGGGGCGGTGCGCTGGTTCAAGGTGTCGCCGGCCGCAGAGCCTGCCCGCGACGGCGATTGAACTGATGGCGCGCGTTCGTGCACCCGCGGGGCTGCCGCTGGTCCCGCAGGTGCTGCTCGCGGCGGTTGCGGGCTTGGCGCAGGCGGCGTCCCTGGCGTGGCCCTGGAGCGGCGAGCCGCTGTGGTGGCTGCAGCTGCTGTCCATGGCCGTGCTTGCCTGGCTGGTCCGACCCACCCCGGCGCAGGCCATCACCTGGCGGCGGGGCGCGCTGGTGGGCGGCGTGTTTGCCACGGCCTGGCTGGCGGGCACCTTCTGGTGGCTGTTCATTTCGATGCACACCTACGGCGGCCTCGCCGCCCCGCTGACCGTGGCCGCCGTGCTGGGGCTGGCGGCGTTCCTCGGCAGCTACTACGCACTGGTTTTGGGGCTTTTTTGCCGCCTGGCGCTTACCAGCAGTGCGCTGAGTGCTATATTTTTCGGAGCAATGTGGCTGCTGGCCGAGTTGGCGCGCGGGACTTTGTGGACGGGCTTTCCCTGGGGCGCTGGCGGCTACGCCCATGTCGACGGACCCCTGGCGGCGCTCGCGCGCTACATCGGCGTGTACGGCGTGGGGGCCATGGCGGCAATGCTGGCAATGTATGCCGTGCAGTGGCGCGGCGCCGATCTCGTCCGCTGGCGTACGTGGGTGGTGCCTTTGGTGGCCGCTGCGCTGTTGGCCGCCGCTGCCGCCGACCGCTTCTGCGCGGTGAACCTTTGCCACACGCCCGCCCAGCGGGCCGCCAAACCCCTGAGCCTGGAGCTGCTCCAGGGCAATATTCCGCAGGACGAGAAATTCCAGAACGGCAGCGGCGTGCCCCTGGCGCTCAAGTGGTACGCCGAGCAGCTGCAAGCCGCCCAGGCCGACCTCGTGGTCGCGCCAGAAACGGCGATTCCGTTGCTCCCCCAGCAGCTTTTGCCGGGCTATCTGGAGGGCATCCAGCAGCGCTACGCGCAGGGCTCGCAGGCTGCGCTCGTGGGCATTCCGATGGGTGACGAAGCCGTCGGCTACACCAACTCCGTGCTGGGCATGGGCGGCGCGGCCGTACCCGGCAGCAGCATCTACCGCTACGACAAACACCACCTGGTGCCGTTTGGCGAGTTCATCCCGCCCTTCTTCAAGTGGTTCACCGCGATGATGAACATCCCGCTGGGCGACTTCAACCGCGGCGCGGTGGGTCAACCGTCGTTTGCCTGGGCGGGGCAGCGCATCGCGCCCAACATTTGTTACGAAGATTTGTTCGGCGAAGAACTGGGCGCGCGTTTCATCGACCCAGCGCAGGCGCCCACGGTGTTTGTGAACTTCAGCAACATCGGTTGGTTCGGCAACACCGTGGCCATCGACCAGCACCTGCACATCAGCCGCATGCGGTCGCTCGAGTTTGAGCGCCCGATGGTGCGTGCCACCAACACCGGTGCGACGGCCATCATCGACCACCGCGGGGTGGTCACCCATGCGCTGGAGCGCCACACCCGCAGCGTGCTGCGGGGCGAGGTGCACGGGCGCGGGCTCAATGCGGCCGAGGGCTGGGCGATCACGCCGTTTGCCTGGTGGGTGTCGCGCTGGGGGCTGTGGCCGCTGTGGGGCTTCGGGGCGGTAGTACTGATTTTTGCCATGGTGGCCCGGCGGTTGCGTGCGGTGCGCGGTGTTTGATCCGCGCCATTGCGTAGCGGGGAGCCCTGGTTCGCCACTGGGCCAAAACGCGGGGCGCCGGCCGGTGCCTTGATAATGGAGCCCCACAAGCGGGGGCTTGTGTTTGCATACAACGATGATTTGAGGCGGGCCAACCGCCGTTCTGGAGCACGACTGAAGATGGCTGATTCCTTTTCCTACGAACAACTGATCGCCTCGGGCGAAGGCCGGCTGTTTGGCGCCGACAGCGGCCGCCTGCCGCTCCCGCCCATGCTGATGTTCGACCGCATTACGCACATCGACAGCGATGGTGGCGAGCACGGGCTGGGAAAGATCCGCGCCGAGCTCGATGTGCGCCCCGATCTCTGGTTTTTTGCCTGTCACTTCCAGGGCGACCCGGTCATGCCCGGTTGCCTGGGGCTCGATGCCATGTGGCAGCTCATCGGTTTTTACCTGACCTGGCTGCGCCTGCCCGGCAAGGGCCGCGCCCTGGGTGCGGGCGAGGTCAAGTTCACGGGCGAAGTGGGGCCGGACGTCAAGCTCGTGACCTACGAAATCGACATTAAGCGCGTGATCAAGCGCAAGCTGGTCATGGCGATTGGCGATGCACGCCTTCTGGCCGACGGCCAGGAAATCTACGTGGCCAATGACCTGCGCGTGGGCCTGTTCAAGCGCGAGGAACAGGCTGCGGGGGCACCAGGAGCAGCAGCATGAAACGCGTAGTCATCACCGGCGCGGGCATCGTCTCGTGCATTGGCAACGACCTGGCCACGGTGGAGGCCTCGCTGCGCGCCAGCAAGAGCGGCATCAAGGCCGT
>SDXZ01000329.1 GCA_004210805.1 Acidovorax sp. | reverse complement strand
CGCCATGCATTCGGCGCCCAGGCGGTCGATCTCTTTGGTGGTGATGCCGGGTTTGATGTGCGGGGCGATGTAGTCCAGCACTTCGGAGGCCAGGCGGCACGCCAGGCGCATGCCTTCGATGTCCGCGGCGCTTTTGATGGTGATGCTCATGCCGCAATTATCCCATCGCCCTCTCGCGGCGGCAGTCACTGCTTTGCGGCCCGGTAAAATGCCGGGCTGACCACGTCGCTCCCGCCCACCAACCGGGGGCCTCACGTCAGCGCCACCACGTACCCTCACACCCAACAGGCCGCTACAGTGACCTTGCACATGACCACGCTGGCGGGCGGCAACGCCCTCAGCACCTTCCGCGCACAGCAACTCCAACCCGCTCTGGAAGCCATCCACCCCAAGATCAGCGGCATTGCAGCGCGCTTTGTGCACCTGGTCGCCACCGATGCGGCCCCCACACCCGCCGAGCACGAGCGCCTGTCGGCCCTGCTCACCTACGGTGATCCGTACACGGGCCCGGAGGACGGCGCTGCCATCCTCGTCACGCCCCGCCTGGGCACGCTCTCGCCCTGGGCCTCCAAAGCCACCGACATCGCGCGCAACTGCGGCATCGCCATGCGCCGGGTGGAGCGCATCACCGAATACCGCATCAGCCTCAAATCCGGTCTGCTGGGCCGCGCGCCCGAGTTGACCGCAGAGCAACTGGCCCAGGTGGCCGCCCTGCTGCACGACCGCATGACCGAATCCGTGGTGGCCGACCGCGCCGCCGCAGCAGCCTTGTTCACCGAGCTGCAGCCCGCGCCGATGGAGCACGTCAACGTGCTCGGCGGTGGCCGCGCTGCACTGGAGTCCGCCAACACCCGCTTCGGCCTGGCCCTGGCCGAGGACGAGATCGACTACCTGGTCAACGCCTTCACGGGCCTCGCGCGCAACCCCACCGACGTGGAGTTGATGATGTTTGCGCAGGCCAACAGCGAACACTGCCGCCACAAGATCTTCAACGCCCAGTTCACCATCGACGGCGTGGCGCAGGACAAGTCGCTCTTCGGCATGATCCGCAACACCCACCAGCTGGCGCCCCAGCACACGGTGATCGCGTATTCGGACAACGCGTCGGTCATGGAAGGCGGCGAAGTCGAGCGATTTGTAGCCAAAATGGCCTCCAGCGCTGATTCCATAAGCGCTACCAGCTATCAAAAGAGTAGCGCGACCCAGCACGTGCTGATGAAGGTGGAAACGCACAATCACCCTACCGCCATTTCGCCCTTCCCGGGCGCATCGACCGGCGCAGGCGGCGAGATCCGTGACGAAGGCGCCACCGGCCGGGGCTCCAAGCCTAAGGCGGGCCTCACCGGCTTCACCGTGTCCAAGCTCTGGGGCAGCACCGTGGGCAAGCCCGAGCACATCGCCAGCCCGCTGCAGATCATGGTCGAAGGACCCCTGGGCGGCGCAGCGTTCAACAACGAATTCGGCCGCCCCAACCTGGCCGGGTACTTCCGCGAATACGAGCAGGAAGTCGCCGGCGTGCAGCGCGGCTACCACAAGCCCATCATGATCGCCGGCGGCGTGGGTGTGATCGACGCGGGCCTGACGACCAAGATCGAATTCCCCGCGGGTTCGCTGCTGATCCAGCTGGGCGGCCCCGGCATGCGCATCGGCATGGGCGGCAGTGCTGCCAGCTCCATGGCCAGCGGCACCAATGCGGCCGAACTCGACTTTGATTCCGTGCAGCGCGGCAACCCGGAGATCGAGCGCCGCGCGCAAGAGGTCATCAACCACTGCTGGGCTCAGGGCGCTGCCAACCCCATCCTCGCCATCCACGACGTGGGTGCGGGCGGCCTGTCCAACGCTTTCCCCGAGTTGACGAACGACGCCGGCCGCGGCGCACGCTTCGACCTGCGCGCTGTGCCGCTCGAAGAATCGGGCATGGCACCCAAGGAAATCTGGAGCAACGAAAGCCAGGAGCGCTACGTGCTGGCCATCGCGCCCGAGTCGCTGCCGCTGTTCAAGGCGTTTTGCGAACGCGAGCGCTGCCCCTTCGCCGTAATTGGCACGGCCACCGAAGAGCGCCAATTGGTGCTGGAAGACACCGCCGTGGTCGCGGGCGACCAGAAGCTGCCGGTGGACATGCCCATGAACGTGCTGCTGGGCAAGCCGCCCAAGATGCACCGCGACGTGGCCACCGTGCAGCGCCAGTTCGCGCCCATGGACCTCAACGGCGTGCCGCTGCAAAAGGCCGTGATCGACGTGCTGGCCCACCCCACGGTGGCGTCCAAGCGCTTCCTCATCACCATCGGCGACCGCACCGTGGGCGGCCTGTCGCACCGCGACCAGATGGTCGGCCCCTGGCAAGTGCCGGTGGCGGACTGCGCGGTGACGCTGGCCGATTACAAAGGCTTTGCCGGCGAAGCGATGAGCATGGGCGAGCGCACCCCGCTGGCGGCCATCAATGCGCCCGCGTCCGGCCGCAT
>SDXZ01000328.1 GCA_004210805.1 Acidovorax sp. | reverse complement strand
TTCGGCCTGGTGCTGGCCATCGGCATCGTGGTGGACGACGCCATCGTGGTGGTGGAGAACGTCGAGCGCAACATCGAGGCGGGCCTGACCCCGCGCGAGGCCACCTACCGCGCCATGCGTGAGGTGTCCGGCCCCATCATCGCGATTGCGCTGGTGCTGGTGGCCGTGTTCGTGCCGCTGGCGTTCATTAGCGGCCTCACAGGCCAGTTCTACAAGCAGTTCGCCGTCACGATTGCGATTTCCACAGTGATCTCGGCGATCAACTCGCTGACCTTGTCGCCTGCGTTGTCGGCACTGCTGCTCAAGGGCCACAACGAGCCCAAGGACGCGCTCACGCGCGGCATGGACAAGGTGTTCGGTGGCCTGTTCCGCGGCTTCAACCGCCTGTTCCACCGCGGCTCCGAGGCCTACAGCGGTGGCGTCAAGCGCGTCATCGGCCGCAAGGCGCTGATGTTCGTGATCTACCTCGCACTGGTGGGTGCCACCGTGGGCCTGTTCAAGATCGTGCCCGGCGGCTTCGTGCCCGCGCAGGACAAGCAGTACCTGATCGGCTTTGCCCAGCTGCCCGACGGCGCCACGCTGGACCGCACCGAGAACGTGATCCGCCGCATGGGCGAGATCATGAAGGAAAACCCCAACGTTGAAGACGCGATTGCCTTCCCCGGCCTGTCGATCAACGGCTTCACCAACAGCTCCAACTCCGGCATCGTGTTCGCCACGCTCAAGCCCTTTGCCGAGCGCACCCGCGCCGACCAGAGTGGCGGCGCCGTGGCTGGGCAGCTGAACCAGTCGTTCGGCAGCATCCAGGATGCGTTCATCGCCATGTTCCCGCCGCCACCCGTGGCGGGCCTGGGCACCACCGGCGGCTTCAAGCTGCAGATCGAAGACCGCGCGTCGCTGGGTTTCCAGGCCATGGACGGCGCCGTGAAGGCCTTCATGGCCAAGGCCTACCAGACGCCCGAGCTGGCCGGCCTGTTCACCAGCTGGCAGGTCAACGTGCCGCAGCTGTACGCCAACATCGACCGCACCAAGGCGCGCCAGCTGGGTGTGCCGGTGACGGACATCTTCGACACGCTGCAAATCTACCTGGGCAGCCTCTACGCCAACGATTTCAACCAGTTCGGCCGCACCTACAGCGTGCGTGTGCAGGCCGATGCGGCCTACCGCGCGCGGGCTGAAGACGTGGGCCTGCTCAAGGTGCGCTCTGCCACCGGCGAGATGGTGCCCCTGTCGGCCCTGATGAAGATGGAGCCCAGCTTCGGCCCCGAGCGTGCCATGCGCTACAACGGCTACCTGGCCGCGGACATCAACGGCGGCCCCGCACCCGGCTACTCGTCGGGCCAGGCCCAGGCAGCCATCGAGCGTATCGCTGCAGAGACGCTGCCCCAGGGCATCACCTTCGAGTGGACCGAGCTGACGTACCAGGAAATCCTGGCCGGCAACTCTGCCGTGCTGGTGTTCCCGCTGGCCATCCTGCTGGTGTTCCTGGTGCTGGCCGCGCAGTACGAAAGCCTCACGCTGCCGATTGCCATCATCCTGATCGTGCCGATGGGCATCCTGGCTGCCATGACCGGTGTGTGGCTGAGCAACGGCGACAACAACGTGTTCACGCAGATCGGGCTCATCGTGCTCGTGGGGCTATCGGCCAAGAACGCGATCCTGATCGTGGAGTTTGCGCGCGAGCTGGAGTTTGCCGGGCGCACCCCCGTGCAGGCCGCCATCGAAGCCAGCCGTCTGCGCCTTCGTCCCATCCTGATGACCTCGCTGGCCTTCGTGATGGGTGTGCTGCCCCTGGTGCTGTCCACCGGTGCCGGCGCAGAAATGCGCAGCGCCATGGGCGTGGCGGTGTTCTCCGGAATGATCGGTGTAACGGCCTTCGGCCTGTTCCTCACGCCCGTGTTCTACGTGCTGCTGCGCAAGCTGGCCGGCAACCGCCCGCTGGTGGAACACGGCACGCATGTGGCGCCCATCTCGCACACCCCCGGCAGCGGTGGCACCGCCCACCCTGTGCTGGCCGCGCCGCGCAAGGAGCACGAATGATGGGCTCCCTGGCCATTTTCAATACCACCCCCCGCACCACGCTGCCCCTGGCAGCAGGGCGGGCAGGAGACCGACCATGATGGATTTTTTGTCGAACAAGAACGCTGATGCGGCTGCCACCAACGCGGTGACGGCGGCAGCGCCTTCGCGCAGGTTCAGTCTGCTGGCACCGCTGGCCGCGGCCCTGGTGCTGGCGGGGTGCATGACCCAGCCAGTGGCACCCGCGCCCCATGCCGGTGTGGCCGTGCCCGAGCGTTTCAGCGCCGGCGGCGCTGCCCTGCCCGCCGCCCCCTGGACCGTAGCACCACCCGCCGAGGCGCAGCCCCGCGGCGAATGGTGGCTGGGCTTTCAGGACCCGGTGCTAGCCGATCTGGTGCAGCGCGCAGGCCAAGCCAACACCAGCATCCAGCAGGCCGCCGCGCGG
>SDXZ01000327.1 GCA_004210805.1 Acidovorax sp. | reverse complement strand
CGCCCTGACCGCCCCGCCCCGCCCCGCCATGTGGTTTACCCAAGTCAGCCTCAAGAACCCCGTGTTCGCCACCATGGTGATGCTCGCCATCGTGGTGCTGGGCCTGTTCTCTTACCAGCGCCTCAAAGTCGATCAGTTCCCCAACATCGACTTCCCCGTGGTGGTGGTCAGTGTGGACTATCCCGGTGCCTCGCCGGAGATCGTCGAGAGCGAAGTCACCAAGAAAATTGAAGAAGGCGTCAACTCGATTGCCGGCATCAACGCCCTGACCTCACGCAGCTACGAAGGCACGGCCGTCGTCATCATCGAGTTCCAGCTGCACATCGATGGCCGCAAGGCCGCCGAGGACGTGCGCGAGAAGGTGGCCACCGTGCGTCCCCTGCTGCGCACCGAGGTCAAGGAGCCGCGTGTGCTGCGCTTTGACCCGGCCAGCCGCGCCGTGTGGTCGCTGGCCGTGTTGCCCGATACCAAGGACACCCAGGACGGCAAGGCCGGCGTGGCCCCGCGCAGCGCCGTGGAGCTGACCACGTGGTCCGAGCAGGTTCTGAAAAAACGCCTGGAGAACGTGCGCGGCGTGGGCGCCGTGAACCTGGTGGGCGCCACGAAGCGCGAAATCAACATCTACCTGAACCCGCAGGCGCTGGAAGCCTTTGGCGTGACGCCCGACCAGGTGGCCAGCGCCGTGCGCAACGAGAACCAGGACCTGCCCGTCGGCGCGATCCGATCGCTGGCGCAAGAGCGCGTGGTGCAGATTGATGCGCGCATGGAACGGCCGGAAGATTTCGGCAAGATCATCGTGGCCCGCAAGAATGGTGCGCCCGTGCGCCTGGACCAGGTCGCCCGCGTCAACGATGGCGCGCAGGAGGTCGAGAGCCTGGCGCTCTACAACGGCCAGCGCACGCTGCTGCTGTCGGTGCAGAAGTCGCAGGGCGAGAACACCATCGAGGTGGTGGATGGCCTGAACGCCGCCGTGGCCGAGCTCAAGAACCAGCTGCCACCCGGTGTGCGCCTGGAGACCATCGGCGACAGCTCCCGCCCCATCCGCGTGGCGGTGAACAACGTGCGCCAGACGCTGATCGAGGGCGCCATCCTCACCGTGCTGATCGTCTTCCTGTTCCTGAACTCGTGGCGGTCCACTGTGATCACCGGGCTGACGCTGCCGATTGCGCTGATCGGCACGTTCCTGTTCATGAATATGTTCGGCTTCACCATCAACATGATCACGCTGATGGCGCTGAGCCTGTGTGTGGGCCTGCTGATCGACGATGCCATCGTGGTGCGCGAGAACATCGTGCGCCACGTGCAGATGGGCAAGGGCGCCTACGCGGCCGCCATGGACGGCACGCAGGAGATTGGACTGGCGGTGCTGGCCACCACGCTGTCCATCGTGGCGGTGTTCATGCCCATCGGCTTCATGGGCGGGATCATCGGCAAGTTCTTCCACGAGTTCGGCATCACCATCGTTGCCGCGGTGATGATCTCGATGTTTGTGAGCTTCACGCTCGACCCGATGCTCTCGAGCATCTGGCACGACCCCAGCATCCACGCGCATGGCCAGAAGACGGTGCCCGTCACCTTCTACGACAAGACCATCGGCCGCGTCACCGGCTGGTTCGACCGCGCCACCGACGCGCTGGCCGAGGGCTACCAACGCATCCTGCGCTGGTCGCTGGTGCACAAGGTGGCCACGATGCTGATCGCACTCGGCATCTTTGTACTGAGCATTTTCATGGTGCCGCTTCTGGGCACCGAGTTCGTGCCCAAGGCCGACTTCTCCGAGACCTCGCTCAACTTCTACACCCCCGTCGGCTCGTCGCTCGAAGCCACCGAGGCCAAGGCGCGGCAGGTAGAAGGCATCCTGCGCGAGATGCCCGAGGTGCGCTACACGCTGGCCACCATCAACACAGGCAACGCGCAGGGCAAGATCTACGCGAACATCTATGTGCGCCTGGTCGACCGCAAGGACCGCAGCCGCAGCGTGGACCAGATGTCTGACGTGCTGCGCGAGCGCCTGAAGCAAGTGCCGGGCATCACCATCACCCACGTGGGCCTGCTGGACGCCGTGGGGGGCAACAAGCAGGTCGAGTTCTCGCTGCAAGGCCCGGATCTGCAGGAGCTCGAGCGCCTGACCAAGGTGGTGACCGCCAAGATCCGCGACATCCCTGGCCTTGTGGACCTCGATACCAGCGCCAAGCCCGACGTGCGCCTGGCGCCCGAGGCCCGCACCGCCACCGCAGACCTGGAGCGCCTGCCTTTTGCCCTGGCCAATGCCGACGGCACCACGCGCATCGTGCGGCTGAACCAGGTGGCGAGCGTGACCGAATCCACTGGCGCCAACCAGATCAACCGGCGCGACCTGACGCGTGAAGTGGCAGTCAACGCCAACGTATCGCAGCGCTCGGCAGGGGAAGTCTCCGCAGACATCAAGAAGACGCTGGACGGCGTAAGCTTTCCGCCCGGGTACCGCTACCAGTTTGGCGGCTCCACCAAGAACATGGCCGAATCGTTTGGCTACGCCATCTCGGCCCTGGTCATGGCGATCATCTTCATCTACATGATCCTTGCGAGCCAGTTCAAGAGCTTTTTGCAGCCACTGGCGCTCATGACCGCGCTGCCGCTTACGCTGATCGGCGTGGTGCTGGCGCTGTTGATGTTCCGCTCCACGCTGTCGATGTTCTCCATCATCGGCGTGGTGATGTTGATGGGCCTGGTGACCAAGAACGCCATCTTGCTGGTGGACTTTGCGATCCGCGCCCGCGACGAGCACGTGAACGACGAGGGCCAGACCGTGCCCGGCCTGCCCCGCGCCGACGCCCTGCTGCTGGCCGCACGTGTCCGGCTGCGCCCCATCCTCATGACCACGCTGGCCATGATCTTCGGCATGGTGCCGCTGGCTTTTGCGCTGTCTGAAGGCTCCGAGCAGCGCGCCCCCATGGGCCAGGCGGTGATTGGCGGCGTCATCACCTCGTCGCTGCTCACGCTGGTGGTGGTGCCGGTTGTCTACTGCTACATGGATGACCTCGCCGCGTGGGCCCGCCGCAAGTTCGGCGGCGCCCGGGCAACGCCCCCTAAAATCGAGGGTTTGTCCTAGAGGGTGACCCCTCTGGCCCCGACAACCTCACCATCTTCAACTACACCGAACTGGGCAACGACCTGCTCGAAGACGGCCTCTATGT
>SDXZ01000326.1 GCA_004210805.1 Acidovorax sp. | reverse complement strand
GCGAGCCCACCTGGATGGGGCGGTCGCCCGTGTTGCGCACGACGATGGTCAGCGTGCGGCGGCCGGTGTTGAGCAGGTGTTCGCCCGCGTCGATGAGGAGTTCGCCTGGGGTCATGGTGTGTACCTCGAATACTGTGCCGCGTTAGGCCATCTGGGCCAGCAGTACGCCACCAAACGCAGCTACGCCCGCGCCCGCCAGCCGCGCCACGAACACGTGGCGCTGGCGCAGTGCCCAACCTGCGGCCAGGCCCGCGCAGTGCAGCAGCACCGTGGCGGCCAGCATACCGGCCAGGGTCTGCCACACACTGTGGCTGCCCGCCAACTCGTAGCCATGCGCCGCGCCATGGAACACCGCGAACACACCCACGCCCAGCGCTGCCACGATGCCCGGCACCCGCAGGCGCGAGACCACGAGCAGGCCGGTGGCCAGCAACGACGCGGCGATCATGGGCTCCACCGCCGGGATGGCCAGGCCCTGCAACCCGACGGCCGCGCCCGCCAGCAGCATGGCCGCAAATCCCGCGGGGCCCCACAGAAGCTCTGGCCCCGCGCGGCGTGCCGCCAGCGCGCTCCACAAGCCCACGGCCACCATGGCGGCCAGATGGTCCATGCCGAACAGCGGGTGCATCAAGCCGTCGAAGAAGCTGTTGTGAGCGTGCGATGGCGCACCGGTGTGTGCGTTGGCACCCAGGCTGACGGCGCTGAGGGCCAGGAAGGGAAGGGCGTTTTGGATACGGGAAGAACGCATGCTGAAGATCTCCAAAATTGAAAGGGCGGCGTTGGCGCGTCAGCGGGCCAGATTGCAGTCAAGGTGCACAGCGGACAAAACTGGTACGCCCCGGCCGAGTGCCACGGGAGACCTGGCTCGGCCAGGTTGCCGGTGGCGTCCCTCTGTGGCGAAAGGCGCGAAGCGAATCAGGGGTGCTTTCACACGATCGGTTGGTGCACGGTGACGAGCTTGGTGCCATCGGGGAACGTCGCCTCGACCTGGATGTCCGGGATCATCTCGGCGATGCCGTCCATCACATCGGCGCGGGTCAGCACGGTGCGGCCTTCGCTCATGAGTTGCGCCACCGTCTTGCCATCGCGGGCGCCTTCCATCACGGCGGCGCTGATCAGGGCCATGGCCTCGGGGTAGTTGAGCTTGAGACCCCGGGCCTTACGGCGCTCGGCCAGCAGGGCTGCGGTGAAGATCAGCAGCTTGTCTTTTTCGCGAGGGGTCAGTTCCATTTCGTTTCACTCAATGCTGGGGTCATTGGCTCGCGCGGCCACGAATGCGGCCGAACGCGAGGGGTCAGTTCCATTTCGTTTTACTCAATGCTGGGGTCATTGGCTCGCGCGGCCACGAATGCGGCCGAACGCGAGGGGTCAGTTCCATTTCGTTTTACTCAATGCTGGGGTCATTGGCTGATGCAGCCGGAGTGCGGGCCAATTGCCGGTTTGCGTTGCTCCGTATTCAGAGGGGCTTGTGAGGGCCGTCCCATCATAGGCAGCAAGCCCCGTGCCCGCCATACGTCATCTGGCGCAGGGGCAGTGCCCGCTACGGTGGGCCGTGGCATGGAAACTGCACCTGCAGGGCTTGCTGTCCTCCCACCCCATGCCCCTGCCCACTGCTCCCCTTGCTCCCACCGATGCTGCGCCGGTGCAGCCGTCGGGGCAGGAGGTGGACGGGCAAACGCCGCAGCAGCAGGCGCCACAGCAGGTCGTCAAAATCCGGCGCGACTACAACAGCTGGGTGGCCACTGAGACCATGGAGGACTACGCGCTGCGCTACACCCCCCAGCGCTTTCGCAAGTGGTCTGAATGGCGGGTGGCCAACACGGCATTTGGGGCGGCGTCGTTCCTGATCCTGGAGGCGATCGGCGCCACGCTCCTGGTGCAATACGGCTTCATCAACGCTTTCTGGGCCATCGTGGCCACAGGGCTCATCATCTTTCTGGCGGGGTTGCCCATCAGTGTGTACGCGGCGCGCTACGGGGTGGACATGGACCTGCTCACACGTGGCGCGGGCTTTGGCTACATCGGCTCCACGCTCACCTCGCTGATCTACGCGTCGTTCACCTTCATCTTCTTTGCGCTCGAAGCCGCCGTAATGGCCTATGCGCTGGAGCTGGCGCTCGACATCCCGCCCACCTGGGGTTACCTCATCTGCGCCATCGTGGTGATTCCGCTGGTCACGCACGGGGTGTCGGCCATCAGCCGCCTGCAGATGTGGACGCAGCCGCTGTGGCTGGTGATGCTGGTGGTGCCGTTCGGCTATGTGCTGATGCGCGATCCTGGTGCGTTTGCGGGTGTTGTGCACTACGGTGGTGAATCTGCGCGCGGAGCCAGCTTTCAGCTGCCCTTGTTTGGTGCAGCACTCACCGTCGGCATTGCACTCATCACCCAGATGGGGGAGCAGGCCGACTACCTGCGCTTCATGCCCGCCAGCACGCCGGCCACGCGCGGGCGCTGGTGGCTGGGGGTGCTGGTGGGCATGAAG
>SDXZ01000325.1 GCA_004210805.1 Acidovorax sp. | reverse complement strand
TGGCCGCGCGCCAGACCCACATCAACACCCGCTTTGCCGTGCCCGGCGGCGGCGGGGGCCTGCGCACCGACCACACGGCCTTCGGCCAGACGGCGCCGCGCGGGCTGGACAAGGACTACCAGGACGACATCAGCGGCCGCCAGGGCGGGGTGATGAAGCGCTGCGCCGCTACCACCACCTGCCCCAAGTTCTTTTTGGGCCTGTCGGGCACCGAGTTCTGGCAGCTGCAGGGCTCACCCGTGCTGACCGATGCCCGCGGCACCAAGGATCTGGCCCAGCCCGACAACGCGCGCATCTACTACTACGCCAGCACCCAGCACGGCGGCGCAGGGGGCACGGCCAGCATCGCGTACGCGCCCACGCGGGCCACCTACCCCACGGGCACGGTGGTGCACTTCAACGACACCTTCCGCGCGCTGTTCTTGAACCTGGAAGACTGGGTGGTGCGCGGCACGCTGCCGCCCGCCAGCCAGGTGCCGCGCATCGACAACGGCACGCTGGTGCGGCCCGAGGCGCTGGCCTTTCCGGCCATGAAGGGGCTGACCTGGGCGGTGGGCGGCGTGCAGACGGCCATCCCTGACTTCAGCTACCGGGGCCTGCACAACAACTTCCCGCTGTTCGACTTCGGGCCGCAGTACATCCCGCAGGACGAATCGGGCATCGCCACCATCCTGCCCCCGCGCAACCTGGGCCGCGACTACGCGATCATGGTTCCGCAGGTCGATGCGTCCACCGGCCTGACCCGCGCCGGCATCCGCAGCGTGGAGGCGCGCGCACCCTTGGGCACCAGCATCGAGTTCAACTACGTCGCCACGCCCGGCATCACCGACCTGGCCAACCTCACCGGCAGCTTCATCCCCTTCCACAAGACGCGCGCCGCGCGGCTGGCGGCGGGCGATGCGCGCACGTCGCTGGAAGAGTTGTATGGGACGCAAGAAGGCTATGTGGCGGCCGTGACCGAAGCGGCCAACACGCTGGTGGCGCAGCGCCTGCTGCTGCAGCGCGACGCAGATGTGCAGATTGCGCGGGCCAAGGCAGCTGCGGTGCTGCCCTGAGGCGGAGGCGGGAAGGTGGTGTGCGGCGGAGCCTGCGTTGGGCTGCCGGCCACGCGCCAGCGCGGCACCCAGTTTTCACTCCCTCTTGCCTCATGGAAGAGGGAGTTTTAGATCAAAATGGCCGCTAGCGCTTGATCGATAAGCGCTTCCAGCTATCAAAATGATAGTTTTCTAGTGACGAGGAAGGCCACTCACCATGGCACCCCCGCAAACCGCAGTACCAAAAAATCCAGCAGCGCCCGCACCGCTGGCGACAGGTGCCTGCGCGAGGTGTACAGCGCGTGGATGGTCATCACCGGCAGGCTCCACGCGGGCAGCACGGCCTGCAGTTCGCCGCTGTGCAGATAGGGGTTGACCAGGTAGGTGGGCTGCAGTGCGATGCCGCCGCCCGCCAGCGCCGCGCGCATCAGCGTGGTGGCCTCGTTGGCGCTGAAGGGGCTGGTCACGCCCACGCGGGCGATTTCGTCACCGCGGGTGAGCTGCCACACGCTTTTGCCAAAGTTGGCGTAGCTCAAACAACGGTGGCGGGTCAGGTCGGCGGGCTCCTGGGGCGTGCCGTGTGCCGCCAGGTAGGCGGGCGATGCCACCAGCGCCGAATCGCAGCGCGCCAGCGGCCGGCCGATGAGCAGCGGGTCGGGCTCGGCACTGATGCGGATCGCCAGGTCGATGCGGCGCTCCACCAGGTTCAGCGAGCCCTCGCTGGCGTCCAGATCGATCTTGAGCTGCGGGTGTTGTGCCAAGAAGTCAGCAATCGCCGCGCCCATCTGCGCATACGCAAACGACACGCTGCAGGTGATGCGCAGCTGGCCACGCAGCTCGCCCTCGGTGGTGCTGGCGGTTTCTTCTTCCAGGTCTTGCGTCAGCGCCAGCATCTGCTGGCAGCGGCGCAGCGCCAGCTCGCCTGCATCGGTCAGCGTCACGCTGCGGGTGGTGCGCTGCAGCAGCCGCGCCTGCAGCCACTGCTCCATCTCGCCCACGTAGCGCGTGACCATGGCGCGCGACATCTCCAGCCGGTCGGCCGTGGCACTGAAGCTGCCGCTGGTGGCGACTTCCACATACACGCGCATGGCGGTCAGGCGATCCATATTTGCTCTATTGGTGCAACAAATATGCGCATTTTATGGGGTTTATTGGATCGATTGGCGCAAATAAACTGCGTCCTGTCCTTCATCCACCCCTCAGAAATTCGGAGAAACCGCCATGTTCCGCACCACCCTCATCGCCGCCACCCTGTCTGTTGCTTTCACGGGCGCCCAAGCGGCACAGCCCCTGGAGATCAAGGTCTACAACGCCAGCGGCAGCAGCTTCAACGTGAACTCCACCCTGGTCTACGGCGAGAAGGAAGCCATGGTCATCGACGGCGGCTTCACCCGTGCCGACGCACTGCGCATTGCCGCCAACGTGCTCGATTCCGGCAAAGAGCTCAAGACCATCTACGTGAGCCAGGCCGACCC
>SDXZ01000137.1 GCA_004210805.1 Acidovorax sp. | reverse complement strand
CCCGCCGAGGCGCAGCCCCGCGGCGAATGGTGGCTGGGCTTTCAGGACCCGGTGCTAGCCGATCTGGTGCAGCGCGCAGGCCAAGCCAACACCAGCATCCAGCAGGCCGCCGCGCGGCTGGCCGAAGCGCGCTCGCTGCTGCGCTCGGCCGACGCGGCCCGGTCCGTGCAGATTGGTGCTTCGGCCGGCGTCTCGCGCCAGGCCGGTGCCAGCAGCACGGGCAGCTCATCGCCGTCCACGCTGGGCACGGCAAGCCTCAACGCATCGTATGAACTGGACCTGTTCGGCCGCTTGTCGCAGACCAGCGATGCCGCGCGCCTGGATGCCGACGCCCGCGATGCCCTGCTGCAAAGCACGCGCCTTATGGTGCAGGCCGATGTGGCGCAGACGTACCTGCAGTTGCGCTCGGTGCAGGCCGAGCAGATGCTGGTGAACGAGAGCCTGGGTGCCTACCAGGACACCCTGCGCCTCACGCAGCGCCGCCTGCAGGCGGGCGACGTGGCCGAGCTGGACGTGGCCCGCGTGCAGACCGAGGTGTCTTCCACCGAGTCCGAGTCCTTGGCACTGCAGCGCCAGCAAGCCTTGCTGACCAACGCGCTGGCCGTGCTGGTGGGCGATGTGGCCAGCGGCTTCACGCTGCCGGTGGCGGCCACCGACGCCGCCTTGCCCGTCATCCCGCCCGGTGTGCCCGGCACCGTGCTGGCACGGCGCCCCGATGTGTCGGCTGCACAGTCCGCCGTGCTGGCCGCGCAGGCCCGCGTGGGCGTGGCGCAGACGGCGTGGTTCCCTGCGGTCACGCTCACCGGCAATGCGGGGCATGCATCGCCTGAACTGGGTGACCTGTTCAAGTGGTCGGCCCGCGCGTGGGGCGTGAGCGCGTTGCTGTCGCTGCCGATCTTCGACGGCGGCCAGCGCGATGCGCAGGTGCAGGGCGCCAAGGCCCGCCTGGAGGCCGCGCTGGCGGACCACCGCGGCCAGGTGCTCAACGCCTTCCGCGACGTGGAAGACCAGCTCAGCTCGCTGCGCCTGCTGTCCGGCCAGGCCGAGGCACAGGCCCGTGCCGTGACAGCTGCGCGCCGCGCCACGCAGCTGTCGGATGCGCGCTACCGCAACGGCCTGGTCAGCCAGCTGGAACTGCTGGACGCGCGCCGCAGCGAGCTGCGCAATCGGCGGCAGGAGCTGCAGGTGCGCACCGCACAGTACGTGGCCACGGTAGGCCTGATCCGCGCGCTGGGTGGTGGCTGGGGCGGCGACGCTCCGGCCAACGTGGCGGCAGCGTCCCGGTAGGTTTTGCGGCAACAGCCCCCGTGGCGGGCGGGGGCGATGTTGCGCCATGGAGACCGGCGCCCGGCAACTGGCGAGCCCCGCGCCCTCAATCCTCACCGCCCGTTCACGCTGAGCTTGTCGAAGCGCTGCGCAAGCCGTCGACAACACTACGTCTGCACTGCGTCGGGCCACGCAGCGCAAACCCCGTGCCGGTCTCCGGCGGGCCAATAGCCAGCCCGGCAGGGCGGAGTTACTGCAGCGTGTCTGCGGGGCGCCGCGCTGGCGCCTATAGTGTCTGGTTTCGCGCGCGGCACGGCCCCTGTGGGCCCGGCGCGTTCCGTCCCACCGTTTCGTCATCAGGAGCCTTTGCATGAGCTACCCCAGTACCCAACTCTTCATCGCCGGTCAATGGCAGGATGCCGTCGACAGCAAGACCATCGCCGTGTTCAACCCGTCCACCGGCAAGGAAATCGGCCGCGTGGCCCACGCCAGCAAGGCCGACCTGGACCGCGCTCTGGACGCTGCACAAAAGGGCTTTGAAGCCTGGCGCGACATCCCTGCCGCCGAGCGCGCCAAGACCATGCGCCGCGCCGCTGCGCTGATGCGCGAACGTGCCGATGCGATCGCCGCCATCATGGTGCAAGAGCAAGGCAAACCCCTGGCCGAAGCCAAGGTCGAGACCATGGCGTCTGCCGACATCATCGAATGGTTTGCCGACGAGTCTTTGCGCGTGTACGGCCGCATCGTGCCGTCGCGCAACCTCAAGGCCACCCAGATGGTGATCAAGGACCCCGTGGGCCCGGTGGCGGCTTTCACGCCGTGGAACTTCCCCATCAACCAAGTGGTGCGCAAGCTGGCTGCCGCGCTGGGCGCAGGCTGCTCCATCCTGGTCAAGGCGCCCGAAGAAACCCCGGCCAGCCCCGCCGAGTTAATCCGCGCGTTTGCCGATGCGGGCGTGCCCGCCGGCACCGTGGGCCTGGTCTATGGCGACCCGGCTGAAATCTCCAGCTACCTCATTCCACACCCCATCATCCGCAAGGTCACGTTCACCGGCTCCACGCCCGTGGGCAAGCAGCTGGCGGCGCTGGCGGGCAAGCACATGAAGCGCGTGACGATGGAGCTGGGCGGCCACGCGCCGGTGATCGTGGCGGAGGACGCTGACCTCGAGTTGGCCATCAAGATCTCCAGCGGCTCCAAGTTCCGCAACGCAGGCCAGGTCTGCATTTCGCCCACGCGCTACCTAGTGCACGAAAGCATCCGCGCCGACTTTGTCGCGGCCTTTGCCAAGTACGCGCAAGGCCTCAAGGTGGGTGATGGCCTGACAGCCGGCACGCAAATGGGCCCGCTGGCCAACCCCCGCCGCATCACCGCCATGGCCGACTTGATGGCCGATGCCGTGCAGCAGGGCGCTACGCTGGTAACGGGTGGCGAGCGCATTGGCAGCGAAGGCAATTTCTTTCAGCCCACCGTGCTCGACAACGTGCCTCTGTCGGCCCGCATTGTCAACGAAGAGCCCTTTGGTCCCGTGGCCGCGGTGCGCGGCTTCGAGAAGATCGAAGACGCAATTGCCGAAGCCAACCGCCTGCCGTTCGGCCTGGCCGGCTATGCCTTCACCACTTCGCTCAAGAACGCGCACTTGCTGGCCCAGCGCCTTGAAGTGGGCATGCTCTGGATTAATCAGGCAGCCGCCCCTGCCGCAGAGCTGCCGTTCGGTGGTCTGAAGGATTCCGGCTATGGCTCGGAAGGTGGCCCCGAAGCCATCGAGGCGCATCTGAACACGCGTCTGGTGTCGATCATGAACGTGTAAGGGACATCGGCGCCGGGGCTCTGGGGCTGTGCGCAGCCCCGCGCCCTGCGTGGCTCAGTCAAAGCCTGCGGGTGATCTTTCAGGAACAGGTCCTGCGAGAGCGCCCGCAGGCTTTTGTTTTTGCGCGTTGGAATGGGTCCTGAAGAAGGGCCAAGGCAACGGCGAAGAAATGAATTGACGCAGTCTGTTAGTTGCATATCATGATATATATCTAACAAAATAAACCATGATCGAAGACGTCGTCAAGGAACTCGGATTCCTCACTCTGGGCACGCGCTTCAAGCGCATTGGCGAGGCGCTGCAGGCGCAAACGCAGGCACTGCTGACCCAGCACGGCATCGATATGCCCGCAGCGCACTTTCCGCTGCTGGCGGCCCTTGACTGGCATGGCGCGCTGGGCGTGGGCGAGTTGAGCCGAGCGGTCGGCGTCAGCCAGCCCGTGGTCACCCGCTCCTTGAAAGGGCTGGAAGACAGCGGGCTGGTGCAGTCGGAGGCCGTGGACGGCGACCGGCGAGTGCGCCGGGTGACGCTCAGCCCGCAAGGCCAGGCCCTGGTCCAGCGGGCGCAGCGCGATGTTTGGCCCGTGCTCGAAGCCTCCGTCGCCCAGGTGTGCGCGTCGCTTGAAGGGCCCTTGCTGGACCAATTGGCAGCGCTGGAATCCGGGCTGGAACGCACCTCGCTGCTGCAGCGCTCGGCTGCCTCCATCGCCACCGAGCAAGCCACACGAAAGCGCAAAAAAGCGGCCACCACCAAAGCAAAGGAGAAAGCACGATGACCACGCCCAACCCGTTCGATCGGCCCGTCTGGGCATCGCTGAGCTACGCGCCTGACCTCTCCGAAGGCGGCAATCTGGCCAAACGCTACCGGCGTGATGTCAACCTGTTTGCCTCGGCGCGGGATAAGGGCGACCCCGCCGGTCTTGCAGCGTTGGCGGACTTGGTGGGAGAGGGGGAATCGGTCTTTGTGCTGCAAGCGCAACCCGTCGCCGTGCCCGACGGGCTGCAGGTCCTTCGCCGTGCCCAGGGCGTGCAGATGCTGTCCACGCGGGCCATTGCGGCGGAGCCTGGCGCCGAGGAGGTCGTGGAGCTGGGCGACGCCGATGCCGCCGAGATGCTGGCTTTGGCGCAGCTGACCGAGCCCGGCCCCTTCCTTTCGCGCACCCACACCATGGGCCGCTTTGTGGGTATCCGGTCCGGGGGGAGGCTGGTGGCCATGGCGGGTGAGCGCATGCGGTTTGAGGGCGGCACCGAGGTCAGCGGCGTGTGCGCCCATCCTGACTTTCGGGGGCGCGGCTTCGCCCGCCGGCTTTCGTCGGTGGTGGCCCACGCCATCCAGCAGCGCGGGGACCGGCCTTTTCTGCATGCCTGGACCACAAACGAAGCAGCCATTGCCCTGTACGAAAGCCTGGGCTTTGAGATCCGCACCCAAATGCAGGTGGCCGTATTGGGGCGGTGACCTCGGGTCCAAGGTGGGTGCCCGGGCCGCCCCAGTGACTTGGCGTCTGCGCCCCCGCAATGGCTTGCCACTTGTTCTTCGCGGCATAAAAAAACCCCGCACCTCCAAAGAAGTGCGGGGTAAATAGCTGTGTCTCTGCCCTCCCACCAGTCAGGGCAGCAGCGTGTGCCTAGCCATCAGAAGTTGTGGCGCACACCCATCGCGAAGGAGCTGAAGTCGTTGCCCGCAGTGGCTACGCCGTAGGTGGCGTTGTTGTTGTTGTTGATGCGGGTATAGAAGGCGTAGAGCTTTGTACGCTTGCTCAGGTTGTGGTTGTAGCCCACGGTGTATTGCGTCGCAGCGCTGTCGCCCACGTGGGAGTAATTGCCGGCACGGCCCACGTTCAGGTGGAACTCGGACACACCCATGATGTAGGCGCCCGACAGGCGCACGTTGGTGCGGTTGCCGCCGTTTGCGATGAACACGTTCTTGTCGCGTTGCACATAGGCACCCACCACGAAGGGGCCGGCCGAGTACGAAGCGCGCACTGCAAACTGGTTCTGGTCGCCCAGCTTGGAGTACCCAGCGCCCAGGCCCAGCTTGCCGATTTCGTAGTTGGCCGCCAGATCCATGCTGTTCTTGCCGCCGGCGCCGTTGGGCTGCTCGTGCATGGCCCAGCCGGCTTCTACCGTGGCGCCGCCAAAGCTGGGGGTGCGGTAGGCGATCTTGTTGATGTCGCGGGCGGGGTAGGCGTACAGCGCATCGGCCGACGAGCCGGTGTCGTGGTTGTGGTTGCTGATGAAGTCAGCGGTGGCGTAGTACGACTCGGAAGTGAAGTTGCCCAGGCGCACCATGCCGAAGCCGCCCGACAGGTTCACTTCGCTCTGGCGCGCAAAGATGCCGCGGGAGTCGGAAGCGCCGGAGCTCGAATCAAAGCCGCTTTCCAGCTGGAAGCCAGCCAGCAAGCCACCGCCCAGGTCTTCCTGGCCCTTGAAGCCAAAACGGGAGGAGTTGTTGAACAGGCCGGTCTTGGAGACGTTGCCTTCTTTTTGGTGTTCGAACGTGGTGTTGACCCGGCCGTACAGCGTGACGCTGCTCTGCGCAAATGCGGCAGACGTTCCAATCAGGGCGAGCGCGGCCACAGCGCAGCGGTTCATCGTTTTCATTAGCAAGTTTCCTTTATCAAATTTTGTTTGATGACAATTAATCACGGGCCAAAACACATGTGGGTAATGTCTTCGGGCCGTCGCTTGAAGCAAATTTGATGCCTGCGGTGATGTGATCGTTGCACTTTGCAACGGAGGGGGATGCTAATGGCGAGGCCGCAGAGGCGCCACAGGGGTAAACACCTTGGGGCCTTGGGATGTGGGTGGCAAACAACAAGCTGAACACCGCGACGTGCCATCGGGTGCGCTAGCGCTTGGTGAAAGTGCGTGCCTTGCCGTCGCCGCCAACCCGTGAGCCCGCTTTGGGTAGCTCTCCCTAAGTGGCATATGCATCAGAAGAACTGTGCCTCCAGCCGCTTGAGGGTGTGATGGATATCGCGCGTCGAGACCGTTCAAACGCGGTGGAAATCGGGGCGCCAAAGGCACGACGACCCGATTCTTCGCGCCTGCGCCTCCTGTTATGCAAACGACCAACTTAAAGGTAGTTGATTATTGGTAATCATGATGTACTGCGCGTACTTACTAATTGTTGCGTCGGAGGCTCAGTGGAAAAACTCACCAGAAATCTCGTCTCCTTACAGGCGCTCTTGTTCCTAGCCCTTGCGTGGGTGTTGCTCACGGTGGCGTTCCCCGCCTTTGCTGCGGCCCGTTCGGCGCCAGGGCTCCACTGGCATTTTGTTCATCGAAAGCGATGTGGCTGACTATCAGCAGTTGGCAGCGGGTGCGGGGCCAGACTTGGAGGTGGTGCTGCTGGACGCCAGGGCCGACGGCTTGCGCCAGATGGCCGATGCGCTAGCGGGCCGCAATGATATTTCCGCAATCCACCCGATTTCCCACGGTGCGCCGGGTGCTTTGGCGCTGGGTTCGCTGACTTTGGACCGCCTGGCTTTGCGGGAGCGGGGTGCAGATCTGGCGCGTATTCGCGGCGCCGTTGGCCGCGGAATTGATCTTCTGTTGTACGGGTGTGAGGTAGCCCAGGGCGACAAAGGCCAGGAGTTCATGGCGTTACTGGCCGTCGCAACCGGCGCGCGGGTGGCAGCGTCTTCCAACCTGACTGGTGATTCCGCGCAAGGTGGCGACTGGCTTTTGGAGCGCCGCACCGGTGCGCTGCGCAGTGCGGAGCTGGCCTTTCCTTCTATCGCCACGTGCGGCCTGCCGTAGCCGGCACCTTGTCGATCGATCCGCTCCTGCCGGACAACACATTCA
This sequence comes from Acidovorax sp., assembly GCA_004210805.1. Classification (GTDB taxonomy): domain Bacteria; phylum Pseudomonadota; class Gammaproteobacteria; order Burkholderiales; family Burkholderiaceae_C; genus Acidovorax. The sequence continues at coordinate 5,799 of SDXZ01000137.1, read as the reverse complement.
CCGTTACTGAGTTCACCGACAGCAACCCATCGTCCCAGACCCATTTCCCCAACATCGAATACGAGATTTACTTTGCCAACGTTGGCAACACACGCACCGGCGCTGTCACAAACTACGACCTGACTGGCAGCGGCAGCAATTCCATGCTGGTCTTCGATACGTTTCTCCCAGTCGGAAGCCTGATTGTCAAAAGCCAGTTGCAACGTCTGTTCGGCATTGCGAGTTTCGTCATTCAGGATGCGCAGGTCTTGGGAGCTACCTACACCGCGACCGGCTACATCAGCGGTGTGGGCACGGTGGCCACGCATTCCTTCATGGCTCATCCAGGCGGCCTCAGTAGCACCATCAATCTGCCGTCGGAATTCAGGAACGTGGACGAAATCCGGATTACAAGCACCGGACACCCTAGTGAGGCCAATAAGTTGTGGCAAGAAGGTTTCAATAACTTCGCGTTCACCGAGCCCAATCGCAATGCCGCCCTGAGTGCTTTCTCGGCCTCGGCAGGCACTTTTCCATTCCTGGCTGCCAACACCAGCTACGCCTTTTCGGTCACCAACGCGGTGACCAGCACCACTGTCACGCCCACCGTAGACACGCCCGGCGCGACGATCACCGTGAACGGCGTATCCGTGACCAGCGGCGCTGCTTCGGGCGCCATCGCACTGAACGTCGGTTCCAACATCATCACCACTGTCGTCACGGCCCTCGACGGGAGCACCACCAAGACCTACACCCTCACCGTCACGCGCGCGGCTCCACCCTCAAACAATGCCAACCTGAGCAATTTGGCGCTCTCGGCAGGTACCCTGAACCCCGCGTTCGCCTCGGGTACCACCTCCTACACGGCCAGCGTGCCGTTCACCACGACGTCGCTCAACGTCACGCCCACCGTAGCCGACGCCACTGCGAGCGTCACCGTCAACGGGGTTGCTGTCACCAGCGGCAATGCCTCGGGGGCCATTGCGTTGGCAGTGGGCGCCAACACGATTACCACCGTCGTGACGGCCCAGGACGGCAGCACGACCAGCACCTAGACCACCACCGTCACCCGCGCGGCCGCGTCGGGCAACAACCAACTGGGCGCGCTGTCGCTTTCAAGCGGCACCCTGGCCCCCGCGTTTGCCTCGGGCACCACCGGCTACACGGCCAACGTGAGCAATGCCACCACGTCGCTGGCCGTCACTCCGACCGTGGCCGACGCCACTGCGAGCGTTACCGTCAATGGCGTGGCCACCGCCAGCGGCAACGCCTCGGGCGCGATTGCGTTGAACGTCGGCAGCAACACCATCACCGTCACGGTCACCGCGCAGAACGGCACGCCGCTGAGCTACACCGTGACCGTGACCCGGGCCGCATCGTCCAATGCCGACTTGTCTGCGCTGTCGCTGTCCAGCGGCACCTTGGCACCTGCGTTTGCAGGTGGCACCACCAGCTACACGGCCAGCGTCAGCAACGCCACCACCTCGCTCACCGTGACCCCGACCGTGGCCGCTGGTACCTCCAGCGTCACCGTGAACGGTGTGGCCACGACTAGCGGCAATGCCTCGGGCGCGATTGCGCTGGCGGTGGGCGCCAACACCCTCACCACTGTCGTGACCGCGCAGGACGGCACCACGACCAAGACGCATACCGTGACCGTGACCCGTGCCGCGTCGTCCAACGCTGACTTGTCTGCGCTGAGCCTGTCTAGCGGCACCCTGAGCCCGGTGTTCGCGGCGGGCACGACGGGCTATGCCGCCTCCATCGCGGCCGGGACCTCCAGCCTTACCGTCACCCCCACGGCGGCCGCTGGCACTTCCAGCATCACCGTCAACGGGGTGGCTGTCACCAGCGGGGCCGCCTCGGGTGCCATCGCGATGAACCCGGGCAGCAACACGGTCACCATCGTCGTCACCGCCCAGAACGGCGCGACCAAAAGCTACACCGTGACCATCACGCGCGCGCTGCCTTCGGGCAACGCTGATCTGTCTGCATTGTCCCTGTCCAGCGGCACCTTGGCGCCTGCCTTTGCCGCCGGCACCACCAGCTACACGGCCAGCGTCGGCAACGGCACCACCTCACTCACCGTGACGCCCACTGTGGCCGATGCCACTGCCAGCGTCACAGTGAACGGTGTGGCCACCACCAGCGGCAATGCCTCGGGCGCGATTGCGCTGGCGGTGGGCGCCAACACCCTCACCACTGTCGTGACAGCGCAGGACGGCACCACCACCAAGACCTACACCGTGACGGTGACGCGGGCGGGATCGGGCGATGCCAACCTGTCGGCCCTGGCCTTGTCGGGCGGCAGCATCAGCCCGGCGTTTGCGCCGAGCACCACGGGCTACACGATGTCCATTGCGGCCGCGACCGCCAGCATCACCGTCACGCCGACGGTCAATGAACCGAACGCTGCGGTGACGGTCAACGGCGTCGCCGTGGCCAGCGGCAACTCCTCCGGCGCCATCGCCATGAACACCGGTGCGAACACCGTCACGGTCGTGGTCACTGCGCAAAATGGGACCACCAAAACCTACACGGTCACGGTGACGCGTGCGGTGTCGGCCAACAACAATCTGGCCGCGCTGGCCCTGTCGAGCGGCACCCTGAACCCCGTGTTCAGCGCGGCGCAGCAAAACTACACGGCCACCGTCCCCGGCGCTTCCCTCACCGTCACCCCGACCGTGGCGGACAGCAGTGCGAGCGTGACGGTCAACGGGGTTGCCGTCACCAGCGGCAACGCGTCGGGCCCCATTGCGCTCAACGTTGGCACCAACGTGATCACCGTGCAGGTGACCGCCCAGGATGGCTCCCCCAGGGCCTACACAGTCACCGTGACGCGGTCGCGCCCCACCACGGCGACGGGGACGAGCCCGGGCGGAGGCGGCACCGTCAATACCAGCTTGTCGGGGCCCGTGGGCTGCGGTTTTGACCGCGCGGATTTCATCCCGTTGACGGGCGCCCCAGCCTCGCCGCCACCCGGTGGCACGGCGGGCTTTGTGTTCAGCCAGGGGTTGCTCGATGTGGTGGTCGGGGGCTGCCCGAACGGAGCCACCGTGACGGTCACGCTGACCTATCCGCAGCCGTTTCCGCCGGGCGCTGTATACCTGAAGTACGGCCCCACGCCGGGCCAGCCCGCGCCCCACTGGTACCCCTTCGCTGGCGCGACGATTGCGGGAAGCACCGTGACGCTGGTGCTCACCGATGGGGTCCTGGGGGATGACGATCTGGCGCAGAACGGCACCATTGCGGACCCGGGCGGCGTGGCCCTGGCTTTGGCGCCGGGTGCCACCGGGATTCCCACGCTGTCGCAATGGGGGGTGTTCCTGCTGTCGTTGTTGCTGGCCGCTGCTGCGGGGCTGAATGCCCACCGCACGAAGAAGCTCAATGCACAGCCGGCGCGCCGCGCGTGAACACGCACCTGTCGATCTGCAAAGTGCTGAGTGAGAGGCAAGGGGAGATAGGGCGGGGTCGCCCCGCCCCTTGAAGCGGCCCCGCGCGCAGGGCGCCAGCTTGTCAGCGGCGGGCCGGCCATACTCGGCTTTGGAGTTTCACCAACAGCGCTCCTTCGCATCGGCGGGCAGCATTCAGCACATCAATTGCCAAACCACGCCGCCAGCGATTGGATGCGTTTGCTATCAAAACGCTAGCTATAGCGATTGATTAGCAAGCGCTGGGCCCTGTTTTGGCTCAAAATTTCAACGCGGGCGCCATCAAAACCGGTACGTTGAAGTCAAGGTATACGTCCGCGCCTGTCCGTAGAAACAATCCCCCCGCGCCAGGCACTGGGTGATGTGTACCTTGTCCGCCAGGTTGACCACGTTGAAGGCCACGCGCCAGTCGCCTGCGTCGTACGCCACCATCGCATCCGCCAGCGTGGCGGCCGGGGTGCTGATGGCGCTGGTGCCGCTCCACTGCGAGCCGGTGTAGCGCACGCCGGCGCCCACCGTCCAGCCGCCACGGCCGCTGCTGGCAAAGCGGTGGCTCAGCCAAGTCGATGCCGTATGGCGCGGCGTGCTGGCCACGGGGGTGCCCTGGTCGCCGATGTTGCTGCGGCTGATCTTGGCGTCGGTGAAGGCATAGCCCACGGTCCAGTCCCAGCTGCGCGCCAGGCTGGCGGTCATCTCGGCCTCGAAGCCCTTGACCTTCACTTCGCCGATTTGCAGGCTGTTGAGCGGGTTGGTCGGGTCGGTGGTCTTGCGGTTCTTCTCGCGCAACTGGTAGACGGCGGCAAACGCGCTGATGCCTTGGCCGGGGGGCTGCCACTTCACGCCGGCCTCCCATTGTTCGCCGCGCTGGGGCTTGAAGGGGGTGCCGTATGCGTCCACGCCGCCCAGGGGCTGGAAGGACTCGGAATAGCCCGCGTACGGCGCCCAGCCGCCGTCCATCTGGTACGTCACGCCTGCGCGTTTGGTCCACGCTTTGTCGTCCACCGCGGCGGCGGGGCGGCCTTCGGTGTTCGTCTGGGCACTGTCGTGGCGCAGGCCCAGGGTGGCGGTCCACTGGCCCCAATTGATCTGATCCTGGGCATAGAAGCCCAACTGCTTTTGCACCACGTTGGGCTGGCGCACCAGCTGCGCTGCGGTCGGTCGCGTGAAGTTGCCGTACACCGGGTTGTAGACGTCGATGGCGGGCACAACCGAGCGCCATGATTGCTGGCCGGTGTGGTTGCGCTGCACGTCCAGGCCCGCCAGCAGTGTGTGTTCAGTGTTGCCCGCCTTGAGCTTGCCTTCCAGCTGCGTGTCGATGAGCAGCATGCGGCCGGTGTTGATCTGCCAGCCAGCGTCACGCAGTACGGTGCGGTTGTCCGCATTGAACACGGGGCGTGCAGGACGGCCCAGCGCCGCGTTAGCGGTAAAGCTGGTGTACATGCTGCGGTAGTCCACATCGGTGACCGTGCGGCGCAGGTTTTGGCGCACGGTCCAGTCAGCACTCAGTCGGTGACTGAACAGGTATCCCCACGAATTATTGGTGGTGTCGAACGCGTCCCACCCAGGCTCGCTGATGAAGGTAGAGCGGGGGATCTGGCCAAATGGGCTGGGCAGGCGGGTGCCTTGCCAGGGGAAGAAGCCGGTCGTCAAACCTCCCTCGTCTTTTTGGTGCATGGCTTGCAGGGTCAGCGCCGTGTCGGCGTTGGGCTTCCAGGTGAGCGACGGGGCGATCAGCACGCGGTTGTCGTCCACATGGTTCACCTGGGTGCCGCTGTCGCGGCCCACGGCCACCAGGCGATAGAGCCACTGACCGTCCTTGTCGAGCGCGCCGGTCAGGTCGGCGGCGATTTGCTTGCGGCTGTGGTTGCCCAGTTGCACCTGCACTTCGCGCAGCGTTTCGGCCTGCGGGCGTTTGCTGGTGAGGTTGAGCACGCCGCCCACGCTCCCCTGGCCGTACAGCACCGACGTGGGGCCGCGCAGAAATTCCACACGCTCCAGCGTATACGGGTCGGGGCGGCTGGAGTTGTAGGTGCCATAGGTGCGAAGCAAGCCATCCTGGTACTGCGAGACGTTGCCGCCCCGCGCGCTGAAACCATCCGTGCGGCTGTCGAAGTAGTTGGACACGGCACCTGCCGTGTACGCGGTCACCTGTTGCAGCGTCTGCACGCCCTGGGCTTCCATCTGGTCCCGCGTGATCACGCTGATGGCCTGCGGCGTCTCGATGAGCGGCGTGTCGGTCTTGGTCGCACTGAGCGCGCGCTGGGCCACGAAGCCGGTGACGGGGGCGGTGGGGCTTTGCTGCTCGCCGCCGGCATTGACGGTGACGGGGGCCAAGGTCTTTTCAGCCGAGCGGGCTGTGGGCGCGGTGGGCGCGGTGGTGGTGGTGGTG
>SDXZ01000136.1 GCA_004210805.1 Acidovorax sp. | reverse complement strand
GGCGGGCTTTTTTGTGGGCGGCTGGCGCGGAAGCGCCGGGCCGGTGGGGCGTGTCAGCCCTTCAGGCACTCGCTCATGAAGGCCTTGCGTTCGTCGCCCTTGAGCGTCTTGGCTTTTTCGTCGGCGTTGCAGGTCTTCATCTTGGTCTGCTGCTTTTCTTGCTTGTTGGCAGACAGGCATTCCTTCATGAACGCCTTGCGCTCGTCGCCCTTGAGCGTCTTGGCCTTTTCGTCGGCGTTGCAGGTGGCCATCTTGGATTGCTGCTTGGTCGGCGCCTTGGCGTCTTCGGCGGCGTGGACATTGGCGCCCAGGGTCAGGGCCAGGCCGAGTGCAGTCAGGGAAATCAGCTGTTTCATGGAAGCTCCTGGAGTGAATGCGTTGTAGGTGGGTCCCGGCGGAATTGCACCATAGAACGTGCGGGCCTACAACGCGAAACAGTGCGGCACCGACCCCTTCGGCAGCTTATGCGCCGTGCCCCTGGGTCATCGGTTGTTTTTGCGGCGCGACCGCTTGGTGAACGGCTGCGCAGCGTGTGCTGGAGCTGGCGGGTGCCGTCTGGCGCCGTATGCCAGCCGCCCGGGCAACAATGAGGTCGCTCCGCCGATGCCAGCGCCACGGCGTCTTGACGATCACTCCCCGCACAGACTTCCTCCGTCCCGCACGCCCTCTGGCGAGAAGCAAAAAAAGCACACATGGTGCCCGTTGCCACAGGGTGCCGGGAGCCGGCATGGGACGCCCCGTAAAATCCGCCGATGCTCACTGCAAAAAATGAATTGCTCGCGGCCCTGGCCGGCGAGCTGGAAAAACTGTCGCCCGGCTCTGCGGGGCGGGCTGCCTTCGAATCCCCCAAAGTGGCCGCGCATGGCGATTTCGCCTGCACCGCCGCCATGCAGCTGGCCAAGCCGCTCAAGCTCAACCCGCGCGCGCTGGGTGAGCAGCTCAAGGCGGCGCTGGAGGGCACGCCGGCTTTCACCCGCTGGGTCGATGCCATCGAGATCGCCGGCCCGGGCTTTCTGAACATCCGCTTGAAGCCCGCCGCCAAGCAGGAAGTGGTGCGCGAGGTGCTGGCCGCCGGCGAGCGCTTTGGCTACCAAAAGGACAACGGCCAGCGCGTGCTGGTCGAGTTCGTCTCGGCCAACCCCACCGGTCCCCTGCACGTGGGCCACGGCCGCCAGGCGGCCCTGGGCGACGCGATCTGCAACCTGTTCAGCACCCAGGGCTGGAACGTGCACCGCGAGTTCTACTACAACGACGCGGGCGTGCAGATCCACACGCTGACCACCAGCACCCAGTTGCGCGCCAAGGGCTTCAAGCCGGGTGACGAATGCTGGCCCACCGACCCGGACAACCCGGCATCCAAGGCGTTCTACAACGGCGAGTACATCCAGGAGATCGCCAACGACTTCCTTGCCAAGAAGACCGTCAAGGCCGACGACCGCGAGTTCACCGCCAGCGGCGATGTGGATGATGTGGAATCCATCCGCCAGTTCGCCGTGGCCTACCTGCGCAACGAGCAGGACAAGGACCTGCAGGCCTTCAACCTGAAGTTCGACGAGTACTACCTGGAGTCGAGCCTGTACACCAGCGGCCGCGTGGACGCCACGGTGAACAAGCTGGTTGCCAACGGCAAGACCTACGAGCAGGACGGCGCGCTGTGGCTCAAAAGCACGGACTACGGCGATGACAAGGACCGGGTCATGCGCAAGAAGGACGGCACGTACACCTACTTCGTGCCCGACGTGGCCTACCACATCGCCAAGTGGGAGCGCGGCTTCACCAAGGTCGTCAACATCCAGGGCACGGACCACCACGGCACCATCGCCCGCGTGCGCGCCGGCCTGCAGGCGGCCGATGTGGGCATTCCGCTGGGCTACCCCGACTACGTGCTGCACACCATGGTGCGCGTGGTCAAGGGCGGCGAAGAGGTCAAGATCAGCAAGCGCGCGGGCAGCTACGTCACGCTGCGCGACCTGATCGAATGGACCAGCAAGGACGCGGTGCGTTTCTTCCTGCTCAGCCGCAAGCCCGACACCGAATACACCTTCGACGTGGACCTGGCCGTCGCGCAGAACAACGACAACCCGGTGTACTACGTGCAGTACGCCCACGCACGCATCTGCTCGGTGCTGTTGCGTGAACGGGGCTTCACCGAGGAAATCGTCACGGCCCAGGCCAACCTGCTGGCCCTCTCCGAGGACTGATGCTGCAGCTGGCCAAGTACCCCGAGATGCTCACGGCCGCCGCCGACGGCGAGGCGCCGCACGACGTCACCTTCTACCTGCGCGACCTGGCCGCCAGCTACCACAGCTACTACGACGCGGAACGCATCCTGGTGGACGACGAAGCCGTGAAGAAAGCGCGCCTGGCGCTGGTCGCGGCCACCGCGCAGGTATTGCACAATGGCCTGGCTGTGCTGGGCGTTTCGGCTCCAGCCAGAATGTAAGCAGCAACTTTCACTATGAAGAAACAACAGACGGGCGGAACCATCATCGGCTTTATCGTCGGTGTCATCGTGGGCCTTGGCGCCGCGCTGGCCGTGGCGGTGTATGTGACCAAGGTGCCCGTGCCCTTCCTCAACAAGGGCAGTGGCCGGGGCGTCGACATGGACGCCGCCGAGTCCCAGAAGAACAAGAACTGGGACCCAAACTCGCCGCTGTATGGCAAGAACCCGGCCCGCCCCGTGACCGCTGCGGCGTCTGCGCCTGCGTCGGCACCTGCTGCTGCCGCAGCCCCGGCCCCGGATGTGCGGGCCGCCGCCTCAGCGGCCAAGCCGGTCGCCAGCAAGCCTGAGCCCGCCAAGGCCGAAACCAAGCCCGGGGCTGACCCGCTCGGTGACCTGGCCGTGGCCAAGGCCGCAGCCAAGGGCAATCTGGACCCCTTCGATTACTTCGTGCAGGCCGGTGCCTTCCGCACGCAGGTCGACGCCGATGCCCAGCGCGCCAAGCTGGCCATGCTGGGCTGGGAGGCCCGCGTGAGCGAACGCGAACAAAACGGCCGGCCGGTCTTCCGCGTGCGGGTGGGGCCGTTTGCCAAGCGCGACGATGCCGAGCAGCTCAAGGAAAAGCTGGACGGCACGGGCGTGGAGTCGGCGCTGGTGCGGGTGCAGCGCTGATTCCCGTCAGCGCCGGCTGAACTTTTTCCGGGGGCGTGGCTCCCATCCCCCAGACCTGAACAGGAGAGTCTTTGTCATGAAACGCCGCGAGTTTTCTTTGTCCGCTGCCTCGGCAGTTGCCGCCACCGCCTTGACGCTGCCCGTCGCCACCCCCGCACTGGCGCAGGCCCGCCAGTTCAAGGAGGGCAAGGATTACCGGCGCCTGGACAAGCCCGTGGCGCCCGATGCCCCCGCCGGCAAGGTCGATGTGATCGAGTTCTTCTGGTACAGCTGCCCCCACTGCAACGCCTTTGAGCCCGTGCTGGACGCCTGGGTCAAGGCCGCACCCAAGGACCTCTCGATCCGCCGCATGCCCGTGGCGTTCAACGCCAGCTTCGTGCCGCAGCAAAAGCTTTACTACACGCTCGAAGGCATGGGCAAGCTCGAAGCCCTGCACGCCAAGGTGTTCCGCGCGGTGCATGTGGAAAAAGCCAAGCTCGCCAAGGACGATGAGATTTTTGCCTGGGTGGGCCAGCAGGGCGTGGACGTCGCCAAGTTCAAGGAGGTCTACAACTCCTTCACGGTGTCCAACCAGGTGCGCCGCGCATCGCAACTGCAGGACGCCTACGGCGTGGAAGGCGTACCTTCGATGGGTGTGGCCGGCAAGTTCTACACCGATGGCACCATGGCCGGCAACATGCAGAACGTGCTCCAGGTGGTCGACCACCTGGCGGCCACGGCGCGCAAAGCCTGACGCATGATCGCCGGGCGCGTTGTTCGCTCAGGCAGAGACCCCAACGAAAAGCCCGCAAGAGCGGGCTTTTTTCATGGGCGCCACACTTCGGTGGCTACAATGAACTGCAAGATTCGTGCCCTATGAACTACCGCATCCTCCCGACCCTCCTGCTCGTGGCCCTGGCCTCGCTCCATGGCGTTGCCCACGCCGAAAAGGCCGACCGCGCCAAGCCCATGAACATCGAGGCCGATGCGCTGCGCCACGATGAACTCAAGCAGACCAGCGTGTTTTCGGGCCGCGTGGTCATGACCAAGGGCTCCATCATCCTGCGCGGTGCGCGGCTGGACGTGCGCCAGGACGCTGACGGCTACCAGTACGGCGTGGTCACGGCAGAGCCCGGCAAGCGCGCCTTCTTCCGCCAAAAGCGCGACACCGTGCCGGGCGCGCCGGACGAGTTCATCGAAGGCGAGGGTGAAACCATCGAGTACGACGGCAAGGCCGACAACGTGCGCTTCATCACCCGCGCCGAGCTGCGCCGCTACCGCGGATCGGTGCTCAACGACGAGATCACCGGTGCCGTGATCGTCTACAACAACCTCACCGACGTGTTCACCGTGGACGGCCAGCGCAAGTCGTCGACCAACGCTGCTGGCGATGCGCCAGCCCCCGGCAGCCGGGTGCGCGCGGTGCTTGCACCCAAAGACCCGCCACCCGGCGCGGCCGCTCCCGAGGCAAATCCCGCCACGCCAGCGCCCGTGCTGCGCCCCAGCAATAGTCTCAGCGGTGGCTCCAAGTGAGCGCGCAGCCTGCCCATTCCGGCCCAGACTCGCAGGCCGGCAGCCGGCTTGAGGTGCAGCACCTCGCCAAGTCCTATGGCAGCCGCAAGGTCGTCAAGGACGTTTCGCTGGTCGTGCAAAAGGGCGAGGTCGTGGGGCTTCTGGGCCCCAACGGCGCCGGCAAGACCACCTCGTTCTACATGATCGTGGGCCTGGTGCGCAGCGACGCGGGCGACATCCGCATCGACGGCCAGTCGGTTGCCCACATGCCCATCCACCGCCGTTCGCGCCTGGGCCTGTCCTACCTGCCACAAGAGGCGTCCATCTTCCGCAAGCTCTCGGTCGAAGAAAACGTGCGCGCCGTGCTCGAGCTGCAGCGCGGCGACGACGGCCAGCCGCTGGCGCGCGAGGCCATCGAAGACCGCCTCACGGCCCTGCTGCAAGAGCTTCGCGTAGACCATCTGCGCGCCTCGCCCGCCATGGCCCTGTCGGGCGGCGAGCGCCGCCGCGTGGAGATCGCGCGGGCACTGGCCACCCAGCCGCGTTTCATCCTGCTGGACGAGCCCTTTGCCGGCATCGACCCCATCGCGGTGATCGAGATCCAGCGCATCATCGGGTTCCTCAAGGCGCGCGGCATCGGCGTGCTCATCACCGACCACAACGTGCGCGAGACGCTGGGCATCTGCGACCACGCCTTCATCATCAGCGACGGCCATGTGCTGGCGCAGGGCACCCCTTCCGAAATCGTCGACAACGCCGAAGTGCGCCGGGTGTACCTGGGCGAGCACTTCAGGATGTGACGGCATGGTGCCCACGCATGTTCATCGGGTGAAGTCGCTGCCTCGCGGTGGCGGCTGGCCCGACAGCCGTCTCCACCGTCTGCCCGCATTCGAAGCCGCATGAAGCCCGGTCTCTCGCTGCGCGTCTCGCAGCATCTTGCGCTGACGCCCCAACTGCAGCAATCCATCCGCCTGCTGCAGCTGTCCACGCTCGAGCTCTCGCAGGAAGTCGAGCAGATGCTCGACGAAAACCCGTTTCTGGAGCGCACCGCTGAAGAGGCGCCGCGCGAAGAGTTTGGCCTGGAGGCCGAAAATACGCCCGCGCAGGCCGACGACTACAGTGCGGATGACGCTATATTTTCAGGAGCTAGCAGTGCAAGTACAACAAGCGCTGAGAGCCAAAATGATGCCGAAACCCCGGCTGCAAGCGGGGACGAGCCCGACTGGAGCGGCGACGGCACCGTCGAGATGGCACCCAACGATGCCGAGTGGGGCGGCGACGCGCCCGCGCGCAACCGCAACGACTCCGAGGGCGACGAGGCCGACGCCACCGAACTCGCCCGCTCGCACGAATCCCTGACCGCTTTTTTGCACCGCCAAGCACTGTCGCTGCGTCTGTCCGAGGTGGACTGCGCTGCGCTGCGTTTTCTCATCGAATCGCTGAACGACGACGGGTACTTGGAAGACCCGCTCGAAGAGCTGGCCGCGGCCCTGGCGGGCCCAGAAGACCTGGAGCAGATCGAAGAACTGGTGCACCGGTTCACCGTGGCCCTGCGCCTGCTGCAGAGCCTGGAGCCGGTGGGCGTGGGCGCGCGCAACCTGGCCGAGTGCCTCACGCTGCAGCTCAAGGCCCTGGACGCTGACGAAGAGGGCGACCCCGACGTCGTGCAGACGGCGCTGGCCATCTGCAAGCAGCCGCTGGAAATGCTCGCCCGGCGCGACGTGCGCCGCCTCACCCTGCTGTGCAGTGACGGCGGAGCCAGTGGCGAGGAGCGCACCCGCGCCGCCATGTCGCTGATTGCCCGGCTGGAGCCACGCCCGGGCCGCAAGTTCGTGGACGTGGAGCGCAACATCATCGTGCCCGACGTGATCGTGCGCAAAGCCGGGCGCGCCAATGGCCGCGACGGCCAGCACAACTTCATCGTGGCGCTGAACCCCGACGTGATGCCGCGCCTGCGGGTGCACGACATCTATGCCGGCGCACTGCGCGGCCACAAAGGCGGCGAAGGCCACCAGGGCATGCAGCAGCGCCTGCAAGAGGCGCGCTGGTTCATCAAGAACATCCAGCAGCGCTTCGACACCATCCTGCGCGTCTCACGCGCCATCGTCGAGCGGCAAAAGAACTTCTTCACCCACGGTGAGCTGGCCATGCGCCCGCTGGTGCTGCGCGACATTGCCGACGAGCTGGGCCTGCATGAATCGACCATCAGCCGCGTGACCACGGCCAAGTACATGTCGACGCCCATCGGCACGTACGAGCTCAAGTATTTCTTTGGCTCGGGCCTGGGCACCGAGACGGGCGGCAATGCGTCGAGCACGGCCGTGCGCGCGTTGATCAAGCAGTTTGTCGCGGCCGAGAGCGCGACCAAACCGCTGTCGGACAGCCAGATTGCCGAAATGCTCAAGGAACAAGGCATCGAATGTGCGCGCCGCACCGTAGCCAAATACCGCGAGGCGCTCAAGATCGCGCCTGCCAACCTGCGCAAGGCGCTGTAAGGGGCGAGGCACAGGGCTGGGCCAGCGCGGCTTTTGCCTCTGGATGTTTTGGTGGGTGCTGGCTTACTTGCGCGCCATAAACACCGCGTCATACGCCTGCGGCGTAAACCCCGAGATCTTCTGCCCCTGGGTCAGCAACACCGGGATGCCGCGCACGCCCAGCTGGCTGAAGGCGATGCCTCCCGCCGAGTGCCGATGTTCGGCTCGTGGTACGACTTCACTCAGTCCGCGTCCGTGCCGGTGCGCGTGCTCGTCCTCTGGTCCACCACCTTGGTGGTGACCACCGACACCGGATCGCTGGCAGGAAAACTCTCTTCCACCGCGCTGTCCAGCGCAGACTCGCTCACGTGCTGCACTTCCACGGTCTGCGGTGGGGATTCCGCGGTGTCTTTGCTGGGTTTGGGGTGCGCCGCGGCGGTGGGGAAGGGCCAGGGGGGCTGGTTCATGGGGGGCTCCTTGCAGGCAGAACAACAGGGTTCGATTCACCGTAGCGCGCAGCGTGGAGCGGGGCTGTAGGACGGTGGCACCAGCGCGAGGAGCCCGTCAACAGGGCCACGGGCCGTTGCGACGCCCAACGGGCGGCGCGCCGGCCCTCCGCAGTCAGACCACCGCGTTCGTCGGTGCGGCGGGGCCGCTCGTCGCCGCAAAAACGCGGCGTGGCAGCAGGCGACATCGCATCCCCGCGCCGCGTCCCAGCCCGTTGAGCCAGTCCTCCCCTCGCCGCCAGATCCTCGGGGACTTTTCCTACACGGCGTGTTTTTCCACGGTACAGAAGATGGAACGCATTGAAAGGACTGCCATGCTTGCAATGAACTACCGCGGCCCGTACCGCGTGCGCGTTTCCCAGAAGGCCGAGCCCGAGATCGAGCATCCCAACGACGCCATCGTGCGCGTGACGCGCTCGTGCATCTGCGGCTCGGACCTGCACCTGTACCACGGCCTGGTGCCCGACACCCGCGTGGGCACCACGTTCGGGCATGAGTTCACCGGCGTGGTCGAGGCGGTGGGGCCGTCGGTGCAGAACCTCAAACCGGGGGATAACGTGCTGGTCCCGTTCAACATCTTCTGCGGCACCTGCTACTTCTGCCAGAAGGAGCTGTACAGCAACTGCCATAACACCAACCCCGAGGCCACGGCGGTGGGCGGCATCTATGGCTATTCGCACACCACTGGCGGCTACGACGGCGGGCAGGCCGAATACGTGCGCGTGCCCATGGCGGACGTCGGGCCCACGGTGATCCCATCGGACATTGACCTGGACGACGCGGTGCTGCTGACCGATGCGCTGCCCACCGGCTACCAGGCCGCCGAGATGGGCGACATCGAAGAGGGCGACACGGTGGTGGTGTTCGGCGCCGGCCCGGTCGGCATCTTTGCGGCCAAAAGCGCCTGGCTGCTGGGCGCCGGCCGCGTGATCGTGGTCGACCATGTGGAGTACCGGCTCGACTTTGTGCGCCAGTACGCGCAGTGCGAGACGGTGGATTTCAAGAGCGTGCGCGACATGGCGGTGCACCTCAAGAAGATGACCGACGGCCTTGGGCCCGACGTGTGCATCGATGCCGTGGGCTGCGAGGCCGCGGGCTCTGCAGTGCAAACGCTCACCGGCGTGCGCATGAAGCTGCAGGGCGGGGCGGCCACCGTGCTGCACTGGTGCATCAACTCTGTGCGCAAGGGCGGCAAGGTCTCCATCGTGGGCGTGTACGGCCCCACCTTCAACGCCGTGCCGATTGGCAATGCCGTCAACAAGGGCCTCACGCTGCGCATGAACCAGGCCAGCGTCAAGCGCCACCTGCCGCGCCTGATCGAGCACATCCAGGCCGGGCGCATCCGCCCGCGCGACATCATCACGCACCGCTTTGCCCTCGAAGACATCGCCGACGCATACCACATCTTCTCGAGCAAGCTCGACGAATGCATCAAGCCGGTGATCGTGCCGCGCACCGCGCAGTGACCCCCGAGATCCCAAGGAGCAGCTCCATGCACACCCACATCGAAAACACTCCCCCGGGCCCGCGCGCGCAGGCCGACCGCTCGGCCATTGTGGGCTGGGGCGCGGACCTGGACCACGCCCTGCGGCCCGCCTACCCGATGGAGCGCACGCCGCCGCGGCTACCCAACGTGCACTGGGACCAGCCCTCCGTGCAGCCGGTGAATGTGGAAGTGCTGGTGTCCACCGAGCGCCCCGGCATCACGCCCGTGTTTGGCACCACACTGCCGCCGCGTGGCCTCAGCGGGTCCCTGCGCCGGCTCGCGTTCAAGGCCAGCGAGAACGACGTGCGGCGGTGGCTGCTGCTGATGCTGGCAGACCGCATTGACGTGGTGGAGGGCCTGCTGCAGGACCTGGCCCAGGGGCACCTCCCCAATGTGCTCGGCGAGATGGGGATCGCTGCCGAATGGCGCTACAACCGCCGCGCCCTGGTCGGAAAGCTGTTGCTGCTGGCCACCTTGGCCACGGCGGCGGCGCTTATCGCCAAGACCTTTCGCCACGACGCGACTGCACCGCGCTTGCGCTACCGGGGGGCTCGGCCGCGTTAGCACCGCTGTGGGAGGCGGGTTTTCATGCCAAATTGGCCTCCAGCGCTTATCTGATAGGCGTTAATAGCTATATAAATCATAGCAATAGGCCGGCTGGGTTCAATCGCCGACGGGCGCAGCCAGTCGGCTGTGGCCCGCCTGAAGCGACCCGTGGGCGGCGCGTGATCATGGATCCGTGCACGGCGCCACAGCCATCAGCTGCAGCACGCCGAGTGTGGTGGGCGGTAGGGCGGGCCACCGCAGGGCTTATCCTCTGCCCTGTTATGAACCAGATCCAACTTTTCCTTCCCTGCGCCGCGGGCGTCGAGGGCTTCCTGGCCGACGAGGTGCACGCCATCACGGGCCTCACGGGGCAAGACCTGCTGGTCGGCCGCGGCGGCGTGCTGCTGCGGGCCTCCTGGCGCGACGCGCTGCTGCTGAACCTGCACAGCCGCCTGGCCCAGCGCGTGCTGGTGCAACTGGCGCACCGGCCCTACCGCACTGAAAACGACCTGTACGCCGCAGCGAGTGAGGTGGCGTGGGAAATCTGGTTCACCACGCGCCAGACCTTCAAGGTGGAAGTGACGGCGCAGCACAGCCCGCTGCAGAGCCTGAATTTCGCGGGGCTCAAGGTCAAGGACGCGGTGGCCGACCGCTTTCGCAACAAGAGCGGCGTGCGGCCCGACGTCAACACCCAGTGGCCCGACGTGCGCATCCACCTGCACCTGACCACGGAAGACGCCACGATCTACATCGACACCTCGGGCGAGCCGCTGTTCAAGCGCGGCTGGCGCGAGGACAAGGGCGATGCCCCGCTGAAAGAAACCCTGGCCGCTGCCATGATCGCCGCCAGCGGCTGGGACCCGCTCTCTGACAACCCCGTGCCGCTGTACGACCCCTGCTGCGGCAGCGGCACGATCGCCATCGAGGCCGCGCAGATCGCCTGCCGCATCCCCGCCGGCATGCTGCGCCGCTTTGCGTTTGAAAAGCTGCTGCCGTTTCAGGCCCATGTCTGGTCTGCTATCAAATCAGAAGCGGATAGCGCAATACAGGAAAGCGCTGTGCCCATCTTTGGCAGTGATGTCGCCTTCCGGATGGTCGACTTTGCCCTGCGCAACGCCGAGCGCGCGGGCGTGGCCGATGCTGTGCAGCTGCGCGGCGGCGATGCGCTGCAGCGCATGCCGCCCTCTGAGCAGCCCGGCGTGATGCTGCTGAACCCACCGTACGGCGAGCGCATTGCCGCCGCCGGCGCTGCTGGCCGCAACGCCGGCGAACGCGCGGCCGACCGCGCCCAGGGCATGGCCGTCGGCCGTGAAGAAGCGCAGACCGAAGACGGCGGCGAGTTCTTCAGCCAGCTGGCCACGCACTGGAAGAAGAACTACAGCGGCTGGACGGCCTGGATGCTCACGCCGGACCTTAAGCTGCCCGGCAAGATGCGCCTCAAAGAATCGCGCCGCGTGCCGATGTGGAACGGCCCGATTGAATGCCGCATGTTCCGCTTCGACATGATCAAAGGCGCCGTGCGCGAGCGCTCGCCCAAGGCTGCTCCAGACGCCGCCGACCCACAAAATGCAGGTTGAACTGCGCCTGCCCGCCGAGGCCCCGGCGGGCGAGCCTGCACGTCCCGTGGTGGTGGACACCAACGTCGCGCTCGACCTGCTGATCTTCGGCGATCCGCGCACCGCCCCGCTGCGCACCCTGTTGGCCGACGGGCGCTTGGCGTGGATCGCCACCCAGGTCATGCGCGACGAACTGGAGCGCGTGCTGGCCTACCCGCACATCGTGGAGCGCATGAACTACTACCGCGTGGACGCCGCGCAGGTGCTGGCGGCGTTTGACGGCCATGCGCACCTGGTCGACATCGCGCCGCGCGTGGCCTATGTCTGCAAGGACGCCGACGACCAGAAGTTCATCGACCTGGCGGCGGCGCACCGCGCGATCTTGCTCAGCAAGGACAAGGCGGTGATCTGCATGCGCAAGCGGCTGCTGGGGCTGGGTGCGGATGTGGCGACGGCGCTGGCGTGGCAGGTGGCAGACGAACCTGCCGCTGCCGCCGAAGTCCCGGCCTGAGGCTTTCGGCGCGCAGGGCGGCGGGGCTCACTGGTCAAAACTGAACTCGCTCGCCACGTGCAATTCCCACGCGCCATCACCCTTCAATTGCAGCACCTGCGTATGGTGCTGCAGCACCGCCGGCCGGTGGGCGATGCTCACCAGCGCCATCCCGGTGGCGCGCAGGCGCTGGTAGAGCGCGGCTTCGTTGGCGCTGTCCAGGGCGCTGGTGGCTTCGTCCAGGATCACGATGCGGGGTGTGCGGGCGAGCACGCGGGCAAAGGCCAAGCGCTGCTGCTCGCCGGTGGACAGCAGCTTTTCCCAGTCGTGCGACGCATCCAGGCCACCCACGCGCTCGGCCAGCGTGCCGAGTTGCACCTCGTCCAGCAAGGCCAGCAGTTCGTCGTCTGACAGCTCGGTGGTGTGGCTGGGGTAGATGATCTGGCTGCGCAGGGTGTCGGGCTGCAGGTAAGGCCGTTGGGGCAAGAAAAACATGTCTTCCAGGGGCGGGTGTTGCACGGTGCCTTGGCCGGTGCGCCACAGGCCCGCCATCGCGCGCAGCAGCGAGCTTTTGCCGCAGCCGCTCGGGCCGGTGATCAGCAGCGCGTCGCCCGCGGCGAGGGTGAGCGAAAGGTCTTGCACCAGCAGGCGGCCGAACTGCGGCGTGTGCAGCGTGAGGCCTTCGATCGCGAGCGTTTCGCCCTCGCGGGTGGCGATCTGGGGCGGCGGCGCCGCATCGCCTGCCTCCACGACGGGCATGGCCTTGCCGGTGGCTGGCACCGCAGAAGGTTTGGGCGGCCCGACATGTTCGGCCCACGGTGTGGGCGCGGCGGGTGTCTTGAGCGCCACTTGCGACAGGGCATGCAGCCGGTCGATGCCGGCCACAAAGCGGCTCAAACTCTCGAAGTTGTCGACGATCAGCGAGACCGCGGCCAGCACCGCCGCAAAGGCGCCGGCCGCCTGGATCGCACGGCCCACTTCCAGGTCGCCATTCAGCACCTCGTTGGCCAGGATGATGGCCGGCAACACCAGGGTGAGCTGGCTGAACGCGCGCTGGTACAGGTTGAGCGAGCGCTGTTTTTTGATGAGCCGTGCAAAGTTGGCAAACGCTGCCTCAAACCGGCGGTTGAGCTGGGCGCGCTCTTGCGGCTCGCCGCGGTAGAACGCAATCGACTCGGCGTTTTCGCGCAGGCGCATCAGGCCAAAGCGGAAGTCCGCCTCGCGCCGGATCTGCCAGAAGTTCAGGCGGATGAGCGGAGCGCCAAAAAAGTACAGCGCGCCAAATGTGCCGAGCAGCGCATACACCGCCAGGAAGGCGACCAGCTGGTGTGAGATGGACCACAGCACGGCGCTGAAAGCCACCAGCTGCATGAGCGAGCCCAGGAAGATAAGCAAAAAGTGCGTGGAGCGCCCGGTGAAGGTGTTGATGTCTTCGCTGATGCGCTGGTCGGGGTTGTCGATGTCGCCGCTGTTGCCGATCTCGTAGTACTTGCGCTCACCGAGGTACCCATCCAGAAAGCGGTGCGTGAGCCAGCGGCGCCAGTGGTTGGAAAACGCATCGCGCATGTAGTAGTAGAAGGCGTACACCGGTACGGCAACCGCCACCACCAGCAGGCTGGCGCGCACGGCGCCCCAGAAGCGGTCCACCTGCTTGGCGGCCAGGGCCGAGGTCAGTTCGCCGGTCTTGTCGATCAGCATCACGGCCAACTGGGTCTCCAGCACCATCAGGCCGATCAGCAGTGCGAGCAGGCCCCACGCGGTGCGTTTTTTGTCGCCCAGCCAATAGGGGCGGGCCACGCTCATGAACTGCTTCCAGGCGGACCAGGAGAGGGTGGGGGGCCGGCGGCGGCGGGGCTTGGAAGCGGGCTGGGGC
>SDXZ01000135.1 GCA_004210805.1 Acidovorax sp. | reverse complement strand
GGCTGGAACAGCGTGGCCCAGGGCAGCTTGCCGTGCTGCTTGTGCGCCAGCTCCAGCATGCGCACGGTGCCGGGCACGCCGACCGAGCGGCCGCCCACCACGCCGTCGTAGAACGGCACGGGTTTGCCATCGGCGCCCAGGAACAGTTTTTCGTCGGCGGCAGCGGGCGCGGTCTCGCGGCCGTCGTAGGCCTCCACGGTTTTGCCGGTGCTGTGCAGCAGGAAGGCGCCACCACCGATGCCGCTCGATTGCGGCTCCACCAGCGTCAGCACCATTTGCACTGCGATGGCGGCATCGATGGCCGAGCCGCCGGCCTTGAGGATCTGGTAGCCCGCATCGGTGGCCAGCGGGTTGGCGGCGGCCACGGCGAACTTCTCGGTGGCCCAGCCGGGCTTTTCGGTGTAGCCCGACGAACCCTCGGGCTGGGCGGGCACGGTGTAGGCGAACTGCGAGGGGGCGCTGGCGCAGCCGGCCAGCAAGGCGGCGAGTGCGGCGCCGGCGACGAGGCCTGGGGCGCTGCGCCGGATGGCTGTGGGATGGGCGGGCGCGCGGCGGGTAGTGGCGGCGGTGGTTGTGGCTGGCATGGGCTTCTCCTTCGTGGCACGAAGCGGCCATCGTACGGCGCGGTGCTCAGGCAGGGGCGCGGCGTTACATTGCGCTACAGGCGCTTGGATTTTGGGTGTTTTAGGCCTCTGGCGCTTGATGGGTAAGCGCTAATAGCTATTAAATGCATAGCATTCACGTTTGGCCGCGTCACGTGGTCGCGATCCCCGCGCTGCTGCGAGCGTCTGCCGCCACACTCCGCTGACGAACGCTGGATGAGGCGTGTAGATGTCTTCGCTCGCGCTGCGCATCCCCGCGGGCAAGTCCCTAAACGCCTCAGCCGCTGGCGTCGAGAACCGGCCCCGGCCGTCCGTCCTGGACCACAAAGCGCGCCAGCGTCCTGGCGCTGCTGTCCGCGCGCGTCGGGTCGTCCAGCACGCGCAGGGTGGTGGTCCATCGCCGCGGCGTGATGTCCGCCAGGCCGTAGCCGCGCTGGTCGCACCGGGCCAGCAGCACATGCGGGTTGTGCCGCGTGACCGCGTCCACCTTGTCCTGCGTGGTGCCGGAGCGCGAGCTGATCGAAGTCCCGCAGAACTCGCTGGCCAGCACCAGCGAATCCGCGCGCTGCGCGTCAGCCCGCACCTCGCACACATAGTTCTGGTGGATATCGCCGCCCAGCAGCACGGTGTTGCGGGGTGCGTGGCGGGCCACTGATTGCAGCAGGCGTGCGCGGCTGGCGGGGTAGCCATCCCAGCTGTCGGTTGACACCGTGCCGGACGGGTAGTGGCGCGGCGAGAACAGCGTCTGCTGTGCCACCACGCTCCAGCGCGTGGCGCCGTGCGCGGCGGCGTCGGTCGCCAGGCCGGCGTCGAGCCATTGTTCTTGCGCGGTGCCCAGCAGCGAGCGGGCGGGGTCGGCCAACTCGGCGCAACTGCTGCCGCGCACGGCGCCGCTGCTGGCGGAGTCCGCGGGGCGGCAAGCCTGCCAGCTGCGGTACTGGCGGCTGTCCAGCAGGTGGAGGTGCGCCAGGCGGCCCCAGCGCAGGCGCCGGTAGACCTGCAGGGCGTCCCAACGCGTGTCGGCGGCGGGGCGGTTCAGGCTGGCTGCGCGCAGAGGCATGTTCTCGTAGAAGGCCTGCCACGCGGCGCCGCGCTGGACCAGGAAGCTCGCAGCGTCGCCGCGCCCAGCGGCGCCGGCGTAGTCGTTTTGCACCTCGTGGTCGTCCCACGTCACGGCCCATGGGCAGGTGGCATGCGCCGCTTGCAGGGCTGGGTCGCTTTTGTGCAGGGCGTAGCGGTCGCGGTAGTCAGCCAGCGTGGTGGCCAGCCGCAGGCTGTGCGTGCGCGCCAGGTCCGCGGTGTTTTTCGGCGTGGCGTATTCGTAGATGTAGTCGCCCAGAAACAGCACCAGATCAGGCTGGTCGGCAGCCAGGTGGCGCCACGCGGCGTAGTGGCCGTGCTCCCAGCGCTGGCACGAGGCAAAGGCCACGCGCAACGCATCCGGCAGATCGCCCGGCGCGGGCGCGGTGCGTGTGCGGCCCACCGTGCTCACGGCGTCGCCCAGCATGAAGCGGTAGTGGTACCAGCGCCCCGGCGCCAGGCCGTGCAGCTCCACATGCACGCTGTGTCCGAGCGCGGGCAGCGCGGTGGCTTCACCTTTTTCCACGATCTGCGCAAACCGCGCGTCGTGCGCGACCTCCCACCGCACGGTGTGGGCGGCTTGCATCTGTGCGGGGTCCGCCAGCACCAGCCGTGTCCACAGCACCACGCCGTCCGGCGCCGGGTCGCCACTGGCCACGCCCAGCGCGAAAGGGTTCGATGGCAGGGAAGGTGGATTGCTCCATGCCCAGCGGGGCAGGGCGGTGGCGGCGGCAGCCCAGGCGGCTCGCCGCAAAAAGATTCGCCTCTGATCTTGCGTCATTGCGCTGCGCTTGAAAACTGGCGCGGCCCAGGCCAGTAGCCACCGCGCAAGGGCCGCCCCGCTGCGCTGGTGGCGTCTCCCTCCCGCAGGAGAGGGGGAAGGCGCCGAAGGCGACTCAGGGGGTGCTTCATCAGCCTATGCGGTCATCACCCGGTTCTTGCCCGAGCGCTTGGCCAGGTACATCCCCTGGTCCGCACGGCGGATGGCGTCGGCGCTGCTTTCGCTGTCGGTCAGCTGGGCCACGCCCGCGCTGAAGGTGATGAGCAATTTTTCGGAGCCCTGCAAGAAGAAACGGGTGGTGAGTTCGCGCTGCAGCCGCGTCATCGCCGCCACGCCGTTCTCGACCGTGGTGTCAGGCATCACCAGCACGAATTCTTCGCCGCCGTAGCGCGCCAGCAAGTCCTGCGGCCGCATGACTTCGCGCGTGACCTGCGCCAGGTGCACCAGCGCGGCATCGCCACCCGAATGGCCCAGGCGGTCGTTGATGGTCTTGAAGTTGTCCACGTCGAGCAGCGACAGGCACAGCGGCGAGCCCAGGCGCCGCGCGCGGGCGATCTCGCGCTCCATCGCCTCGTCCAGACCCTTGCGGTTGAGCGAGCCGGTCAGCGGGTCGTGCCGGGCCTGCGCGCTGGCGCGGTCGAGTTCTTCTTGCAGCTTGGCGACCTGGGCACGCTTGGCTTCCGTGCGCTCGCGCAGGTCGTGCAGTTCGTCGTGCGCCACGCGGCTGTCCAGCGCCATGGAGCGCGTGGCGGTCATCACCTCTTGCAGCACGGGCGCGATTTCTTCAAGGGTGTTGGCCTTGCCGATCAGGTCGGCGCAGCGCGCCATGGTGCCCTGGTAGGTGGTGCTGGAAGCCGTGATCTTGGCCAGCCGTTCGATGAAGGTGGAGAGCATGTCCTTCATCTGCTCCTGGGCCTCCAGCGTGCGGGCCTTGGCCTCGCCCTGCTTGAAGATCACGTCCTTGAGCCGGCGCTGCACGTCGTCGAGCCGGCGCAGGGTGAGCGGCGGTGTCGAGGCAGCCATCAGCGCCTCGGCCTGGCCCAGCAGCCAGCGGTCTTCCACGCTGAGCACGGCGATGTTCTCGAACACCATGTGCAACAGTTCCAGCAGGCTGGTGCGGATGGCTGCCTGCTCCTCGGTGGCGAACGACAGGCGGTAGGTGAAGTTGCCCAGCATGAGCTGGACGGTGGACACCGGCGGCGCGGGTTCCTTCAAGAAAGTGATGAGCTGCTGCGCCATCTCGATGACGCGGGCGTCGTCTTCACCCAGCGCTGGCAGGGTGTTGTCGATCAGGCGGGCGAGCAGCTGCGCAAACTCGTCGGGAAGGATGTGGGCCGCGCCGGCAGCGGCGGCGTCTGCGGCGGTCTCAATCGGGGCGGTGGCAGATGCCGCGGCGGGGGTGAGGCCCAGGTTGGCGTAGCCCACCAGCACACTTTGTACGGCGGTCCAGTCCTTGTTGTTGACGGCGCGTTCGAACTGGCCCAGCAAACGTTTTTGCGCTGGCGTCTGGCCGGGCAGCACGCGCAGGATGTGGTGCAGTGGGCCCTCGGGGAAGGGCTGCGGGCTTCGGGTTCCCGCAATCTCGTCATACAACGCCAGGTAGTTATCGGGCGTGGGCGGAAGCCGGCGGGCGGCCAACTGCTTGAGCGTCTCGCGTGCGATTTCGGAGGGGGAGCGGTCGGCCATGTGCGGACACCAGTGTCAGAGGGAGCAGGAGGCGCGAGTTTGACACAGCGTGCGGTTTTGCGGGCCCCGCCGGATGGCGAAATGGCCCGCCTGGAACCGGCCCCCTGGCGGGGCGAGGGCCAGGACCGGAGGGAGGGTGGCGCCAGCCGCCCCTCCCGGTGGCGTTCAGTTGACCATCACGAGCTTGCCCATCACCCCGCGCGAGCCCATGTGCGCGTAGGCCGCGGGCAGCTCGGCCATGGGCATGGTGCGGTCAATGACAGGCTTGACCTTGCCCGCGGCGTACCACTGCGCGAGCTCGCCCATCATCGCGGCGTTGGCCTTGGGCTCCCGCTTGGCAAAGTCGCCCCAGAAAACGCCCACGATGGAGGCGCCCTTGAGCAGCGCCAGGTTGAACGGCAGCGCAGGGATGGGGCCCGAGGCAAAACCCACCACCAGATAACGGCCGCGCCAGGCGATGGAGCGAAACGCGGGCTCGGCAAAGTCGCCGCCGACCGGGTCGTAGATCACGTCGGGGCCCTTGCCATCGGTCAGCGCCTTGATGGCTTCGCGCAGGTTGTCCTTGCTGTAGTTGATCGTCGCGTCCGCGCCGATCGAGGTGCACAGCGCGCATTTCTCGTCGCTGGAGGCTGCGGCGATCACGCGGGCACCCATGGCCTTGGCGATCTGGATGGCCGACGTCCCCACGCCGCCTGCGGCGCCGAGCACCAGCACTGTCTCGCCGGCCTTGAGCTGCGCGCGGTCGACCAGCGCGTGGTACGAAGTAGCGTAGATCATGATGAAGGCCGCCGCGTCCACATGCGAGAAACCATCGGGCAAAGGCATGCACAGAGCGGCTGGCGCAATCGTGTGGGTGCCGAACCCGCCAGTGCCCGACAGGCAGGCCACGTTCTGGCCGACCTTGAGGTGCGTGACGCCTTCGCCCACGGCAGCCACGACGCCCGCGTACTCGGAGCCGGGCACAAAGGGCAGGGGCGGCTTCATCTGGTACTTGTTCTGCACGATCAGCAGATCGGGGAAGTTCAGGCTGGCTGCCTTGATCTCGATGAGCACCTCGCCCGCCTTTGGGGTGGGGGTGGGCAATTCGGTCCAGCTCAGGGCGTCGACGCCGACGGGGTTGGTGCAAAGCCAAGCGTGCATGAAGAGGTCTCCTGTCAATGTTGCCGCGGATGATAGGCGGGGCCTCGGGGCTCTCGATGTCCCACGAGCGACCGGCCGGCATGGCGTGGGGCGTTGTCGTTGTGCCCATGTTGGGCAGACGGACGGCCACCTACAATCCGTTGCACTCCCTGCTGCAACCCATGAAAATTCTGATCTCCAACGACGACGGCTACCAGGCTCCAGGCATCGTGGCACTGCACGATGCGCTCAAAACCCTCGACGGCGTGGAGGTCGAGGTGGTCGCGCCCGAGCACAACAACAGCGCCAAGTCCAACGCGCTCACGCTGCATTCGCCGCTGTCGGTGCACAAGGCGCACAACGGATTCCGGTACGTGAACGGCACGCCAGCGGACTGTGTGCACATCGCCCTCACCGGGTTGCTGGGGTATCGGCCTGATTTGGTGGTATCGGGCATCAACAACGGCGCCAACATGGGCGACGACACCATCTATTCAGGCACCGTGGGTGCGGCGATGGAAGGCTATCTGTTCGGCATCCCCGCCATCGCGTTCTCTCAGGTCGACAAAGGCTGGGGCGAGATCGAGGCTGCAGCCGCCAAAGCACGCGAGATGGTCGCGCAGATGGTGGCGCAGCAGCTGGTGACCGAGACGCCGTGGCTGCTCAACGTGAACATCCCCAACCTGCCCCTGAATGCGCTCAAGCCGGTCAAACTCTGCCGCCTGGGCCGCCGCCACGCGGCCGAGCGGGTGATCGTGCAGGAGAGCCCGCGCGGCGAGGCCATGTACTGGATCGGCGGCGCCGGAGCTGCCAAGGACGACGCGGAGGGCACGGACTTCCATGCCACGGCGCAAGGCCATGTGTCCATCACGCCGCTGAAGGTGGACCTTACGGACCACGACAACCTGGGCTACTGGGCGCAGACCGCGTCGCGTTGGGTGGAGGGGGCGCAGGACGCCCCCGCGGCATGACGCAGCGTCGCCCCGGGTTCCCGGCGCGGCTGCCGGGCGCTGCGGCGCCATTGCCGTCCAGGCCCGTGCAAAGCGCGCAGCCAGCCCATCGGCCCGGTGCCTCGCCGCCGGCCGGCGTCGGGCTCGATTCCGTGGCGGTGCGCACACGCATGGTCCAAAAACTGGCCGCTGGTGGCATCACGTCGCCCGCCGTGCTGCAGGCCATGGGCGCAGTGGAGCGCCACCGCTTTGTGGACAGCGCCCTGGTCAACCAGGCCTATGAAGACACGAGCTTGCCTATTGGCCTGGGGCAAACGATCTCCAAGCCGAGTGTGGTTGCGCGCATGTGCGAGCTGTTGCTGGGCGCAGAGGGTGCCCGCGCCGGTGGCTTGGGGCGGGTGCTGGAGATCGGCACCGGCTGCGGCTACCAGGCGGCCGTGTTGAGTCAGCTGGCGCGGGAGGTCTACACCCTGGAGCGCCTGCGCGGCCTGCACGACAAGGCCCGCAGCAATCTGCGGCCGTTTCGCCTGGCCAACGTGCATCTGCTTTTTGGCGACGGCATGCTGGGTTATCCCAAGGGCGCGCCCTACGCCGCCATCATTGCTGCCGCTGGGGGTGACGCTTTGCCGCAGGCCTGGTGCGACCAGCTGGCCGTGGGAGGGCGCCTGGTGGCCCCCATGGCGGTGGCCGGTGGGCAGCAGATGTTGCTCGTGATCGACAAAACCTCGCACGGATTGAAACAAAACGTGCTCGAGCCGGTCCATTTTGTCCCTCTAAAATCGGGGATTGCCTGAAGGGAATTGCTTATGTTCGTATCGCGTGGTCTTGTGGTTGGGTTTACCGTGGCGCTGGCGGGGCTTGCGCTCACCGGTTGCGGCACCCGGCTGAACAAGGCTCCTGTGGAAGACCGGGGCACCTCCTCGTCCTCCGCACCTGCACCGGCTGTTCAGCCCGGCGCGGTGGTGGGTGCTCCCATCAAGCCGCTGCCCGGCGTGGAAAACGCAGGCAAGCCCGGCTATTACACGGTCAAGCCCGGGGATACCCTCATTCGTATTGGTTTGGAGACCGGCCAGAGCTGGAAAGACATCGCGCGCTGGAACAACCTTGAAAACGCGAATCTGATCGAAGTCGGCCAGGTGCTGCGCGTGACGGCTACTCCACCGCCTTCGGTGGCTGTGGCTTCCGATACAGGCGTGGTCACGCGCCCGGTCACCTCGTCTTCTGTCACGCCAGCCGCACCCGCCAGCACGCCGGTACCCCCAGCCAGCGCGGCCAAGCCTGGTGCTTCTGCAGCTTCGGGCCCGGCCGTGGCTGCCGCGCCCGTTCCGGCTGCGGCATCGGCTGCACCTGCCGCAGCGGGCGGCGATGACGAGTTGGCCTTCATCTGGCCCGCCCCGGGCTCTTTGATCGCCGGGTTTGACGAAGCCCGCAACAAGGGCTACGACATCGCGGGCAAGGCCGGCGACCCAGTCCTGGCTTCGGCGGACGGCCGCGTGGTGTACGCCGGTGCGGGCCTGCGCGGCTACGGCAATCTGGTCATCCTGAAGCACAACAACACCTTCCTCACGGCCTACGCCCACAACCAGACGCTCCTGGTCAAGGAAGACCAAGCGGTGCGCAAGGGCCAGAAAATTGCCGAGATGGGCAATACCGATGCGGACCGCGTGAAGCTGCACTTCGAGATCCGCCGACAGGGCAAGCCTGTCGATCCCTCTCGCTACCTGCCGTCGCGCTAAGCCGTGGTGAACCCGCCGCCCAGCGGTAGGACGGCCGCTGCGGAACCGGCGGAGGCGACGCACGATCTGCTGGCCGACGAGCCGGAAGGGCTGGTCGACGACGTCGGCAGTGAATTTCGGACGATGACCGTTGGTGTCGCCCAGCACGGGGAACGGCTGGACCGGGCACTGGTAGAGCTGGTGCCCGAGTTCTCACGGAGCTACCTCCAGCAGTTGTTGTCGCAAGGGTTGGTGAGTGTTCAAGGAAAGCCCGCGATCAAGGCCGCCGCCAAGGTGAAGGCAGGCGACCAGCTCGTGCTGGAGATGCGGCCGACGCTGCAAAGCCAGGCTTTTCGGCCCGAGCCCATGGCCATTGATGTGGTCTACGAGGATGCGCACCTGCTGGTGGTGAACAAGCCGGCGGGCCTGGTCGTGCACCCGGCACCGGGCAACTGGAGCGGGACTTTGCTCAATGGCTTGCTCGCCCGGGACGACAAGGCGCTGACCGTGCCGCGCGCCGGCATTGTTCACCGCCTCGACAAGGACACCAGTGGCCTGATGGTCGTGGCCCGCGACCGCGCGACGATGGATGCGCTGGTTGCGCTGATTGCGGAGCGCAGCGTCAAGCGCCAGTACGTGGCTTTGGCGCACGGTGCCTGGAGCGGGCCAAAAACCCGCACAGTGAATGCCCCGATCGGCCGGGATCCGCGCAACCGCCTGCGCATGGCAGTGGTGGACCTCTCGGTTCATGCTGGAAAAGCGGCGCGCACCGACATTCGCTGGCTGGAAGGCTCGGATGAAGGCTGCTGGGTGCAGTGCACCTTGCACACGGGACGCACGCACCAGATCCGCGTGCACATGGCGTCCCTGAAGCACCCGCTGGTGGGCGATACCTTGTATGGGGGGGCTCCCGTGGAAGCCATGCAGCGCCAAGCGCTGCACGCCTACCGGCTGGCGTTTGCCCATCCTGTGACGGGGCAGGCGCTGGAGTTTCAGGCCCCTGTGCCGCAGGACATGCGCCAAGCCTTGGCTTTGTGGGGCCTGGGCTACAATGCGCCCTGATGGCCAGACTGGCCCCTGCCCGAAGACGGAATCCCGCCGGGCCTTTGCGTCGCGCGGCGCCTTGCACAGTGCGCTATTGATTGCTCCCTGCTGTTGATGTGACACCGCCGTAGCGCGTGGCACTTTTTCCAGGAATCGCTAAACCATGAATACGGTGGATGCCAAACGGGTCCTCGAAACTGCGCTGATTTGCGCGCAGCAGCCGGTACCGTTGCGCGAGCTGCGCGTACTGTTTCACGATGCGCTGGGCTCTGACACACTCAAACAGCTGCTGCACGAATTGCAGCTGGAATGGACGCAACGCGGCGTTGAACTGGTTCAGGTGGCCACGGGCTGGCGGTTTCAGAGTCGCCCCGAGATGCGAGAGTATCTGGACCGACTGCACCCGGAAAAACCGCCGCGCTATACGCGAGCGACCATGGAGACTCTGGCGATCATTGCGTATCGCCAGCCGGTGACGCGAGGCGATATCGAGGACATCCGGGGGGTGACGGTCAACAGCCTGATCATCAAACAGCTGGAGGATCGCGGCTGGGTTGAGGTGATTGGCCACCGCGAGACCGTGGGGCGCCCGGCGCTGTTTGCGACCACGCGGCAGTTTCTGGACGACATGGGCCTGCAGTCGCTGGACCAACTGCCGGTGCTGGACGATCCGTCAGGAAATGCCAATGTGCTGGAAGCCATGGCAGCTGCGGCGCAAGGGGTCATAGAACCTGAGCCTGAGTTGGCGATGGCTGAGCCCGAGGTGGCAGCCCAGGACGACGCAGCACCGCTAGCGGCACCTGAGCCGCCGCCCACGCCGGTGAGAGACGATTTTTTTGAGAATGTGGAGACTGGTCTCCGCGATGACGATGCCGATGCCGATACCCAGGGCGGTATCCAGGGAAATACTTGATGAACGATTCGACCCCCGAAAACACGCCTGCCGAGCCAGATGCAGAATCAGGCGTGACCTCCAAGAAGCCTGCGGCCAAACGTGCGCCCCGCAAGAAGGCGACACCGGCGATTGCCGTGGCAGATGCTGCGCCTGAATTGCAAGCGCTTGCGCAGCCTGAGCCCTTGGCGCCGCTTGTGGACCTCGCTCGGCCTGACGCGGCCGCCGATGCGGGTGCAGCCGTCGGGGCGGATGCTGCAGCGGCGCCGGCAGAAGCAGCAGAGGCCGGCAGGTCGGAAAATCGGAACGGGCGCCCAAACCACGGCGATTCCCGTCGGCAACCCCCTTCGCGCCAAGGCGGCGGAGCGCGCGGCAATCAGCGCAATCCCGGCCCGCTCGCCGTAGAGGGGTACCAGTTCGCCGATGTGGTGTCGGGGCGCTTCGATGAGGAAGAGGGTTCGGCAGACGCAGTCGCGCCCAAGCGCGTGTTGTTGCCCCAGGTAGAAACCCCCAAGCTTCACAAGGTGCTGGCCCAGGCCGGCTTGGGGTCGCGGTTGGAGATGGAGCAGCTCATTCTGGAAGGGCGCATCTCGGTAAACAACGAGCCCGCCCACATTGGTCAGCGCATCCAGTTCGGTGATCAGGTCAAGGTCAATGGAAAACCCATTCGTTTCCGCATCGACCCACCGCCAGCTCGCGTGATTGCGTACCACAAGCCTGTGGGTGAGGTGGTGACCCACGACGATCCGCAGAATCGGCCTACCGTGTTCCGCAAGCTCCCGCGTTTGATGCAGGGCAAGTGGCAGTCTGTCGGCCGCCTCGATCTGAACACGGAAGGCCTGTTGCTGTTCACGAGCTCTGGCGAGCTGGCCAACAAGCTGATGCACCCGCGGTTCGGTTTGGAGCGCGAGTATGCCGTGCGCGTGCTGGGCGCGCTGAGCAACGAAGAAAAGCAAAAGCTTCTGGACGGTGTGCGCCTGGACGATGGCATGGCCTCCTTTGGCTCCATTGAGGAGGGCGGCGGCGAGGGTTCAAACTGCTGGTACCGCGTCACGATTTCCGAAGGGCGTAACCGTGAAGTGCGCCGCATGCTGGAATCCGTAGGCCATGCCGTCAGCCGCCTGATTCGTATCCGCTACGGCGCCATGGTGTTGCCGCGCGGTCTCAAGCGCGGGGCATGGCTGGAGCTTGACGACAGTGATATCCGCGCGCTGGTCCGGGCTGCCGACGCTGGCGCGTCAGAGGGTGCGCCGCCGCGTGCTGAGGGCCCTGCAGGCGCAAACAGCGATGCTGGCGCCCGCAATGGGGACAAACGCCAGCGTGGCGGCCGCAACGCCTCCCGCGGCAACGGTGGCCCGCGCCGCGACGGATTCCCCACCCCTACCGGTGCGTTTGGCGGGCAAGGTCCTGCACGCGGACAAAAGCCGCGCCGTGATGGCGGCGGCCAGGGGCAGGGGGGCCGCGGCGGCAACT
>SDXZ01000134.1 GCA_004210805.1 Acidovorax sp. | reverse complement strand
CTGGCCTTCCTCAAGCCCGGCGACACCATCATGGGCATGAGCCTGGCCGAAGGCGGCCACCTGACGCACGGCATGCCGCTGAACATGTCGGGCAAGTGGTTCAACGTGGTCTCCTACGGCCTCGATGCCAACGAAGCCATCGACTACGAAGCGATGGAAAAGAAGGCCCACGAAACCAAGCCTAAGCTCATCATTGCCGGTGCATCGGCCTACAGCCTGCACATCGACTTTGCACGCTTTGCCAAGGTGGCCAAGGACGTGGGCGCGATCTTCATGGTGGACATGGCCCACTACGCCGGCCTGATTGCCGCCGGTGTGTACCCCAACCCCGTGCCCCACGCCGACGTCGTGACCAGCACCACGCACAAGAGCCTGCGCGGCCCCCGCGGCGGCATCATCCTGATGAAGGCCGAGCATGAGAAGGCCATCAACAGCGCCATCTTCCCCGGCCTGCAAGGCGGCCCGCTGATGCACGTGATCGCGGCCAAGGCCGTCGCCTTCAAGGAGGCGCTGCAGCCCGACTTCAAGGCCTACCAGGAACAAGTGGTGAAGAACGCCAAGGTGGTGGCCGAGACGCTGACCGCACGCGGCCTGCGCATCGTCTCCGGCGGCACGCAAAGCCACGTGATGCTGGTCGACCTGCGCGCCAAGGGCATCACCGGCAAGGAAGCCGAGGCCGTGCTGGGCGCCGCCCACATCCAACGACCCTGAAAAGCCGATGGTGACCAGCGGCGTGCGCATTGGCACCCCCGCCATGACCACGCGCGGCTTCAAGGAAGAAGAAGCGCGCATCACGGCCAACCTGATCGCCGACGTGTTGGACAACCCGCGCGACGAAGCCAACATCGCCGCCGTGCGCGAGAAGGTCAACGCCCTGACCGCCCGCTTCCCTGTCTACCGTTAATCCACTGACCCCGGCCCATCAGCTCCCATGAAGTGTCCCTTCTGCAGCCACCTCGAAACGCAAGTCGTCGAAACGCGGGTGTCTGAAGAAGGGGACTTCATCCGGCGCCGCCGCCAGTGCGGCGCCTGCGACAAGCGCTTTACGACCTACGAGCGGCCGGAAGTGAGCTTTCCGGCCATCGTGAAAAAGGACGGCCGGCGCATCGAGTACGAGCGTGGCAAGCTGCAGGGCTCGTTCAACCTGGCGCTGCGCAAGCGCCCGGTGAGCACCACCCAGATCGACAGCGCCATCGAGCGCATCGAGGAAAAGCTGCTCAACCTGGGTCAGCGAGAAGTCATGTCCGCACGCATCGGCGAACTCGTGATGCGCGAGCTGAAGAAACTCGACAAGGTGGCCTACATCCGTTTTGCCAGCGTGTACCGCAGCTTCGAGGACATCGACGACTTCCGGGCCATGGTGGACGAGGTGCGCAAGTAGGCCCAAGGCCGCCCAAACTCAAAAATACGCATCGAAATGCCGCCCAGCGCTTATTCAGCAAGCGCTTCTAGCTACATATTTCGTAGCAAGGCATGGATGTGCGCGGCAGCGAGGCGTCTGCGGGCAACTCCCTGGCCCCCACTGCCTACAAATTCTCCGGCCTTAAATTGCTATTAATTCAATAGCTACAAACGCTTATATATCAAGCGCTAGCGGCCATTTTTACCCTTCACCTGACGCCTGGGGAGCAGCCGGCACCCCCACGCTGCCCGACAATGCGTCCGGTGAAATCCCGCCACTTCCTGCAGCTCGTGCTGCTGTCTGCCCTGTGGGGCGCCTCCTTCCTCTTCATCCGCATCGCGAGCCCGGTGCTCGGGCCCAATGTGATGGCCGCGCTGCGCATTGGGCTGGCCACGCTCACGCTCATCGGCATCATGCGGGTGGCCGGCGAATCGTGGCCGTGGCGCCATTGGCGCGAGCTGTTCGGGCTGGGCACGCTGACGGTAGCCCTGCCCTTCCTGCTGTACGCCTGGGCCGCCCTGCACTTGCCAGCGGGCTACAGCTCGCTGCTCAACACCATGGCGGTTCCGTTTGGTGTGCTGGCCGCCGCGTGGATGAAGGAAGACACGCTGAGCCTGCGCAAATGGCTGGGCTGCATTTGCGGCTTTGCGGGGGTGGCTCTGATCGTGCAACTCGGCCCCGTGGAGCCCACGCCCGCCCTGCTGACCGCGGCGCTGGCCTGCGTCACCGCGTCGGCTTGCTACGGCGTTTCGACCACGTGGATGAAGCGCGCCACCACGCGCATGTCGCCGCTCGCCATTGCCGCCGGCATCCATGCCGCCGCGCTGGTGCTGCTGTTGCCGGGCGCGGCCTGGAGCCTGCCCGACGCCCGATTCACCCCCGGCGCTCTGGCGGCGGTGGCGGTGATGGGCGTCGTCACCTCGGGCCTCGCGTACTGGCTCAACCTGCGCGTGCTGGCGCAGGTGTCGCCGGTGGCGGCGATGAGTTCGGCGTTCATGATTCCGCTGTTTGGCGTGGCATGGGGCCATGTGTTCCTGGGCGAGGCACTGGGCCCGGGCATGGTCTGGGGCGGCGCGCTGGTGCTGGTGGCTACGGGCCTGGTCACGGGGTTCAACCCGCTGCGCTGGCTAGCGGCACTGCGGCCGGGGAAGGAGTAGCTCGGCCCGCAGCTTCAACGCCCCCTTGCCCGGCCCACAACCTCCGTTAGACGTTCCGCGCTCAACGCGCCCCAGTGATGCGGTCGGTCGCAGGCAGTGCCACCGGGCTGTGCGTGCGGAAGTAGGCTTCGAGCGCATCCAGATCCAGCCCACCCACCAGGCGGTCACGCCCTTCGGTCAGCGCCGTGAAGTTGTCGCCGCCGCTGTCGAGGTAACTGCTCATCACGACGCGCACTGGCGTGTCACCCTGCAGTGGCACGCCGTGCAACACCATGCGGCTGATGCGCGCACCTGCGGGCTCTGACAGGTCGAACTGATAGGAGAAGCCGCGGGACACCGACAGCACGCGGGGACGCTGCACGGTGTTGCCACCGCTCGCAAACTGCTGCTCCAGCGCAGACTTGATCTGCGCGCCGGTCAAGATCTTCACCACCAGTTGGTTGCCAAAGGGCTGCACCGCAAACAGCTGCCCGTAACGCACCACACCCTGCTCATCAGGCACCAGGTCTGCGCGCAAGCCGCCCGGGTTCATCAGCGACAGCTGCGCCCCGCCGCTTTCTGCCGAGCGGGTGGCGTCCAGCTGGGCATCGGCGACCAAGTTGCCCAAGGCGCTTTCCAGCGACGGCGTCAACCGCCGCCGCAGCGGCGCCACGGCCTGGCCCATCGGGCGCTGCGCCAGCGGCACAGCGGCGGCACGGTAGGTGTCGATGATCTTCTGCACCTTCGGATCGGCGCCAAAAGCCGGCACCGCTGCCGTCATGGGCACACGCCCCTGGCTGCCCGTGAAGGCTTCGCCCTGCACGATGACGTTGCGCGCGGTCTTGCTCACCACGCGGCGCGTGCGGGTGTCCACGCGCAGCTGTATGTCGGTGAGCAGGGTTCCATATTGGCCCGCACTGGTCAGCAGGAACGGCTTGGCCGGGTTCACGCGGCTGTAGTCGCACACGTACGCCTGGTGGGTGTGGCCCGACACGACGACATCCACGGCCGGGTCCAGGCGCTCCAGGATGGGAACGATGTCACCGGAGAGCCCGGCGCAGCTCGTCTCTTGCACGCCTGCGGTGGTGTTGCCGCCCTCATGGATGACGACCGCGATCACGTCGGCGCCCTGGGCGCGAAGCTGGGGAATCAGCGCGTTGGCGGTGGCCGCCTCGTCCTCAAAGCGCAGGCCCGCCACGCCTGACGGGCTCACCATCGTGGGCGTGGCCTGCAGCGTGAGGCCGATCACGCCCAGCGTGACCGTGGCGCCGCCCTGCGTGAAGCGCTTGAGCCCCGTGGCGGGCAGCAGCGTACGCCCGTCTTCCACGCGCACGGTGTTGGCGGCCAGAAATCCAAAGCGCGCCCCTGCGAAGGGCTGGCTGATCTGGCAAGGCTGGCGGGTGGTGAACTTCTCGCAGCCGCCATGCTGCAGGCGCAGCAGCTCGCGCCAGCCGCGGTCGAACTCGTGGTTACCCACCGCGTTGAAGTCGATGTGCATCTCGTTGACTGCCTCGATGGTCGGTTCATCCAGGAACAGCGAAGACACCAGCGGAGACGCGCCCACCATGTCGCCCGCGGACACCACGGCGTGGTGCGGTCCGCGCGCCTTGAGCGCGGCGATGGCGCTTGCGAAATAGGCCATGCCTCCTGCCGGCACAGCCACCGGTCCCGACGGGGTCTGCACCGTGTGCGCCATGCGGGGTGGCTCCATGTTGCCGTGCAGATCGTTGAAGCCAATCAGCGTGATGTCGAGGTGCGCGGGCACGGCCTCCCCGGGCGACGGCGCGGCGGGCGTGCCGCAGCCCGCCAGAACAATGCCGGCGGCTCCCAGGGCTTCCCAGGCGGCGCTGCGCACCCGCCGTAGACCCACCAATGATGTCTGTGCCAACAACCTGCGCATGAAGTGCCCCGTCAGTGCCGTGCTCGACCAAAAAGAAAGGGCGCGCATCTTCGCTGCACGCCCCGCCATCGCCGTCCTGCCCTCCAGCGCCCAGGCCAGGCCTGCAGCACTTTGCAACGGCTACAGAAAAGATGCCTGGATGGGCGGCACGGGCTGCGCCACGTCGCCACACTGCGCGCGGTGGCGCAAGGCATGCTCCATCACCACCAGCGCGAGCAGCGCCTCGGCGATCGGCGCAGCGCGGATGCCCACGCAGGGGTCGTGGCGGCCCTTGGTGATGACCTCGGTGCTTTTGCCATGCACGTCGATGGATTCACGCGGGCTGATGATGGAGCTGGTCGGCTTGATCGCAATGCTCACCTCCAGGTCCTGCCCGGTGCTGATGCCGCCCAGCACGCCACCGGCGTTGTTGGTGCGAAAGCCCTGGGGCGTCATTGAATCGCCATGCATCGTGCCGCGGTGGGCCACGCTGGCAAAGCCCGCACCAATCTCCACGCCCTTGACGGCGTTCAGCCCCATCATGGCGTGGGCGATGTCGGCGTCGAGCTTGTCGTAGAGCGGTTCGCCCAGGCCCACGGGCACACCGGTGGCCTGCACGCGGATGCGCGCGCCACACGAGTCACCGGCCTTGCGCAGCGCGTCCATGTAGTCCTCGTACTGCTGCACGTCGGCCACTGGGGCGAAGAAGGGGTTGCTGCGCACATGGTCCCAGCTCTCGAACGGAATGGACAATTCGCCCAGCTGCGTCATGCAGGCACGGAACTGTGCGCCGTACTGCTGGGCCAGCCACTTCTTGGCCACCGCGCCCGCGGCCACCGTGGGCGCCGTCAACCGGGCAGAAGACCGGCCGCCACCACGCGGGTCGCGGATGCCGTACTTGTGCCAGTAGGTGTAGTCGGCATGGCCGGGCCGAAAACTCTCGGCAATGTTGCTGTAGTCCTTGCTGCGCTGGTCGGTGTTGCGGATCAGCAGGGCGATGGGCGTGCCGGTGGTCTTGCCCTCGTACACGCCAGAGAGGATCTCCACGGCGTCGGGCTCGTTGCGCTGGGTGACGTGCCGGCTCGTGCCCGGGCGGCGCCGGTCCAGGTCGGCCTGGATGTCGGCCTCGGTGAGCGGCATGCCGGGCGGGCAACCGTCGATCACGCAGCCAATGGCTGGGCCGTGGGATTCACCGAAGTTGGTGACTGCGAATAGGGATCCGATGGTATTGCCGCTCATGGCGCAGGATTATCCCAGAGCGACGATGGCCGCCACGCTGGCGGTGCCTGCCTTGCCCCCCAACACAACCCGTCGAGTGGCAAAGGTTCACGCGAACCGTCCCAGGGGAAGTGCCCGCCTAGCCGCCCGACTCGTCTTCCGGCCAGTCGCGGATATAGGCCTTGAGCATCTTGTTCTCGAAGTTCTGGCTGTCCACCACGGCCTTGGCCACGTCGTAGAAGCTGATCACGCCCATGAGCATCTTGCGGTCCATCACCGGCATGTAGCGTGCATGCCGGTCCAGCATCATGCGGCGCACTTCGTCCATTTCGGTTTCAAGCGTGCAGGTCAGCGGCGCATCGTCCATGGCCGACCGCACCTGCATGTTGCCCACGCTGCCACCGTTTTTCACGATGGCCTGGATCACCTCGCGGAAGGTGAGCATGCCCACCAGGTCGCCCAGCTCCATCACTACCAGCGATCCGATGTCGCGCTCGGCCATCAGATCCACGGCGTTGGCCAGCGGCTCCTCGGGCGTGACGGTGTACAGGGTGTTGCCCTTGACGCGAAGGATGTCGCTGACTTTCATGGTGCTGTGTCTCCGAGAAATCGAGAAGGGCGCGGCGTGCGCTGCAGGCTGTCTGTCAGCAAATATAGCCCACAATGCCCGGCTGAATTGACAACATGGGAGACACCCGGATGCCTGGTTATTCCGACCCCGGCTTTGACACGCTGGCCTTGCACGCGGGGGCGAGCCCCGACCCCGCCACCGGCGCACGCGCCACCCCCATCCACCTGACCACGTCGTTTGTCTTCGAATCGAGCGACCACGCGGCATCGCTGTTCAACCTGGAGCGCGGCGGGCATGTGTACAGCCGCATCAGCAACCCCACCAATGCCGTGCTTGAGCAGCGCGTGGCCGCGCTGGAAGGCGGCGTGGGATCCATCGCCACCGCCAGCGGCCAGGCCGCGCTGCACCTGGCCATCGCCACGATCATGAGCGCGGGCAGCCACATTGTGGCCAGCACGGCGCTGTACGGCGGCTCTCAGAACCTGCTGCACTACACGCTCTCGCGGTTTGGCATCGAGACCACGTTCGTCAAGCCCGGCGACATCGACGGCTGGCGCGCTGCCGTGCGCCCCAACACCAAGCTGTTCTTCGGCGAGACCGTGGGCAACCCCGGCCTCGACGTGCTGGACATCCCCACCGTGAGTGCCCTCGCGCACGAGGCCGGCGTGCCGCTGCTGGTGGACTCCACCCTCACCTCGCCCTGGCTCATGAAGCCGTTCGAGCATGGCGCGGACCTGGTCTACCACTCGGCCACCAAGTTCCTTTCGGGCCATGGCACGGTGGTGGGCGGCATCGTGGTGGATGGCGGAAGCTTTGACTGGGACGGCCCTCGATCCGCCGGCAAATTCGCCGAGCTGACCCAGCCCTACGACGGCTTTCACAACATGGTGTTCACCGAAGAGAGCACCGTGGGCGCCTTCCTGCTGCGCGCACGCCGCGAAGGGCTGCGCGACTTTGGCGCCTGTATGAGCCCGCACACCGCCTGGCTCATACTGCAAGGCATCGAGACACTGCCGCTGCGCATGCAGCAGCACATGCGCAATACCGAAAAAGTGGTCGAATTTTTGGCCGCACAGCCGTTTGTCTCGCGCGTAGGCCATCCGATGCTGGCATCGCACCCAAGCCACGCCCTGGCGCAAAAGCTGCTGCCGCGCGGCGCGGGGTCGGTGTTCAGCTTTGATCTCAAGGGCAACCGCGAGCAGGGCAAGAAGTTCATCGAGACCTTGAAGGTGTTCAGCCACCTCGCCAACGTGGGCGACTGCCGCAGCCTGGTCATCCACCCCGCCAGCACCACCCACTTCCGCATGAGCGACGAGGCCCTGGCGGGCGCGGGCATCACACAGGGCACGATCCGCCTGTCCATCGGCCTTGAAGATGCCGACGACCTGATCGACGACCTCAAGCGCGCATTGAAAGCCGCCGAGAAAGCAGGAGCCTGACCCATGCACGTCCTAGTCAACGGCGCAGCCACCTACTGCTACACCGGCGGCAAGGCCTTCGATGCCGCCAAACCTACCGTGGTCTTTATCCACGGCGTGCTCAACGACCACAGCGTGTGGGCGCTGCAAAGCCGCTACATGGCCAACCACGGCTGGAACGTGCTGGCCATCGACCTGCCCGGGCATTGCAAGAGCGGCGGCGAGGCGCCCGCAACCGTGGAGCAGGCTGCCGACTTCATCGGTGCGCTGCTCGATGCTGGCGGCGTGCAGCGCGCGGCGCTGGTGGGCCACAGCTGGGGTTCGCTCATCGCGATGGAAGCCGCCGCACGCCTGAAGGACCGCATCAGCCACCTGGTGCTGGTGGGCACGGCGTTCCCCATGAAGGTATCGCCCGCGCTCATCGAAGCTTCGCAGAGCGATCCTGAACGGGCCATGCGCATGGTCAACGTGTTCTCGCGCAGCACGCTGGCGGCACCGCCTTCAGCCTTGGGGCCGGGCACCTGGGTGTTTGGCGCAGGCATGGCGCTGGGGCGCAAGGTGCTGCGCAGCAACCCGGCCATCAATGTGTTCCACCGCGGGTTTGTAGCCTGCGACCGCTACACGGGTGGTGAAGCGGCCATGGCGCAACTCACCTGCCCGGTGCTGTTCGCACTGGGCGAACAGGACCAGATGACGGCACCCAAGGCGGCGCAGGGCTTGATCGCCGCTGCGCGCGCGGCCGGGCGGACTGTGCAGATCGCGCCGCTGCCGGTGGGCCACAACCAGATGACCGAAGCGCCGGAAGAAACGCTGTTCGCGCTGCGGGACTTTCTGGCCCGCTGAACGCGCGGGGCACGACGCGGCACGCTGCGCGATCGGCCGGCGCTGTGCTGTGCTGTCGCCGCCGGTTTTAACGTCCGTGGCCGTCGGCGTGGACTGGCCCCCACGCGGGGCGGCGCCAGAGCGTGAAGGCGCGCAGCAGCCACTCCACCGGGCCGTGGGCATGGGCGGCCATCCAGGAGCGGCTCTGCACCAGCTGGGCGGCGTACAGGGCTAGCACCCCCAGCACCGCCTGCCACGGTGCTACCCGCCCCACCAACGCAAAGCCATAGGCCGTGAAGACCACCGCACCCACCAGCGACTGCAGCAGGTAGTTCGACAGCGCCATGCGCCCCGCAGGCGCAAGCGCCGCACCCAACTGGCGGCCCGCCGGGCCCCGCTGCAGGAGCCACAACAGCAGCGCCACGTAGCCGAAGGTGAGGAACGGCGCCGTGGCCAGGTCCACAGCCAACCCGGCCAGCCCGACATGCTCAGGCTGCTGCACGCTGCGGGTGCCGTCCTGCGTGGAAGCATAGAGCAGTGCCCCCGCAGCGCCGATGGGCAGGCAGCACGCCATCCAGCGCATCAGTCGCGCGGGCTGCTGCGCCAACCGGGCCAGATACCCCGAGCGCTGCGCGGCCAGCCCCAGCAGAAACATCGCCAGCGCGCACGGGCCCTGCACAAACACCAGTACAAACCACACGCCTTCGGCCATGTCCCGCCCACGCTGCGCGATGGCGTCGAGCGCACTGGCACGGTAGGCCTGTGCGGCCTGCTGCGCCTTGGCGTGCAACTCGGCCACCGGCAGGTCCATGGGCGGCATCTGCGCCACCAACCAGGCCAGCAGCCCCCATCCCGCAGCGGTCGCGCCCAGCAACCCAATGGCCAGCGCCACGGCAGTGACCGGCTGCACCCTGCGCACCACCAGCAGCACCAGGCCGAGCAGCGCATACGTCACAAGGATGTCGCCCGCAAACAGCAGCCATGCATGGGCCAGCCCCAACAGCGCCAGGCCGACAAGGCGCCGCAGCATTCGCGGCACGAAAGCACTGCCTGCGCGCTGGGCTGAATCCATTTGCAGCGCAAAGCTGTAGCCGAACAGCAGAGAGAACAGCAGGTAAAACTTGGTCTCGAAAAGCAGGGCCACGCACCAGCGCACCGCTTGGTCCACCGGCCGCGCGAAGGCCGGGTCGACCACGCCGGCGCCGAAGTAGGTCGAGGCGAAACTGCCAGCGTTCACCATGAGGATGCCCAGCAGCGCAAAGCCGCGCAGTGCGTCGATGGCGTGTTCACGGCCGGGGGCCGGGGCACTGGGCGCAGCGACCGTGGTAGCGGTGGAGTCGACGGGCGTAGCGTCCACGGCGTGATGGGTCTCGAGGGTCATGCGGCGGGTACGAGCGGCCCCGCAGCCGTGGCCGTTGCTGCGCCATGCAGCGGCGTGCGGTCGGTCGCGGCGTCAGGCCAGTTGCCCAACCACCTTCGAGGGCATCGTTCCATCTCCGCCATCCAACTTCTCATTTCCATTTCCATTCCTTGCGTCGTCATTCAGACCACCACCGCCCTGCCCCGAACACTGCGCAGAACCCCTGTCCCGCGCGGCACGCCACCCATGCCGGCCTGGGCGTATAAAGCCAGGGCGAGTCGACATTTCAAAAATGCTGCGGTCGCCACCACGCCAGACGCCGCACGATCCCCAGGAGACAACGATGGACATCAGCGCCGCGCCCCCCACCGCCACCGACCCCCGCACCTTCAAGAGCTTTGCAGAGTTCTACCCCTTCTACCTGACCGAACACAGCAACCGCACCTGCCGGCGCCTGCACTTTGTGGGGTCCACACTGTCCCTGCTGTGCCTGGCGATGCTGGTGGCCACCGGCAAGCCACAGTACCTGCTGTACGGCCTGCTATGTGGCTACGGCTTCGCGTGGGTCGGGCACTTCGGGTTTGAGAAGAACAAGCCGGCCAGCTTCAAGCGGCCGCTGTACAGCTTCATGGGCGACTGGGTGATGTACAAGGACCTCTGGACGGGCAAGGTGCCGTTCTAGTTAAAGGCCAAATTGGCCGCCAGCGCTTGATTGACAAGCGCTTATAGCTACTAATTTAATAGCAACTGCAAAAATGGACCGCGCAGGCCACCCAAGCCCTTAGATCGTGAACACGTTCTTAGCGCGCCGTCCCGTCGTCGCCCAGCACGTCGGCCACGTGCAGTGCCTCCAGCCCCGCCCGCTGCCACAAGGGCCCCAGGCTGTGCGTGCGCTCCAGCAGCAGCTTCTGCACCAGCGGTGCCAGCAGCGTGCGTGCAGGGTCGGCCAGCAGCACGTAGCGGGACTCCGGCACGTCCGACGCGCTCGTGGCGGCGTCCGTCACCTCGCCCACCCAGTCCAGGGTTTTGAGCGTGCCCAGCACCGGCTCAAGTTGCAGCACGTCCACCCTCAGCAACTGGGCGATCTGGCTTGGGCGCAGGCCCTTCATGGGCTGGCTGCGTGCGCGGTGCAGCTCCTGCAACACCTCGACCGCCAGCTGAAAGGTCCACCCCGCCACGGTTCCGCGCCGCGCCACACCGGCCAGCAGGCTCGGCAGGTACGCGGTGACCACCGCCCCCAGCAGCACGATGACCCAGGCCACGTAGATCCACACCAGCAAGATGGGCAGCGTGGCAAAGGTCCCGTACACCACCGAGTACGTGGGCACGCTGCTGAGGTACAGCGCAAGGACCTTCTTCGCCAGCTCAATGCACACCGACACGAACAGCCCGCCCGTCCACGCATGCCGCCATTTCACCGGCGTATTGGGCACGTAGTGGTACAGCGACGCCATGCCGCCGGCCAGCACCACAAACTGGATCGAGTCGAAAAGCAGATGCACCCCGTCTGGCAGGCGCCGCACCAGGCCACCCGAGGCCGACATCACGTACGAAGTGACCGCAAGGCTCCCCCCCAACAGCAGGGGCCCGAGCGTGATGGCCGCCCAGTAGATCAGCACCCGCTGCCCCAGCGGCCGCAGGCTTGGCACGCGCCAGATGTCGTTGAGCGTGCGGTCAATGGTGAGGATCAGCGCCAGCGCCGTGGCCAGCAGGATCGAAAAGCCCGCCACCCCCAACCCGCTGGCCTTGGCCGCAAACTGGTTGAGGTAGCCCAGCACCTGGCGCGAGATGCTGTCCGGCACCAGACTGCTCACCAGCCAGCCCTGCAATGCGTCCTGCAGCTTGCCAAAGATGGGGAACGCGGTGAACACCGCCAGCGCCACCGTAAAAAACGGCACCAGCCCCAGAACGGTAGTGAAGGTGAGGCTGCTGGCCGTGAGACCCAGGTGGTCTTCCCGAAACCGCTCGCGCAGCGTTTGTGCCGTGGTCTTCCAAGGGAAGTGCGACAGCTCGGTCATCAGCGCTTCGATGCGCAACGCGGCTTTCTGGAACGCGCTATGCACCTTGAAGCACCCCCGAAAGTACAAATCCAAGCACGGGCGCCCGCAGCGCTGCGGTGCTGGACCAGGCACCTGCCGTGGCTGCTGCCCGTGCCTTGTCATCCAGGGCCATCGGGCCCACCGCGGGTACGTCAAAGTGCATGGCACGCTCTAGGGAAAAAGGCATGGCCGATATGATGCCACCCCAATGACCGCGTCCCCTTC
>SDXZ01000003.1 GCA_004210805.1 Acidovorax sp. | reverse complement strand
GCCACGGCCCCCCAGTTCGAGCAGGCCGCGCGTTTTGTGCAGGGGCTGCACGCGCGGTCCACGCTGGTGCTCGCTGGCAACCACGACCTTCCGCTGTTTGCCTGGTGGATGCGCTGGGGCCGCGCGTACGAGCGGTTTGCCGAGCAGTTTGGTGTCGACCACGAACCGGTGCGCCAAGCGGGGCCGTTCTACGTGGTGGGCGTGAACACCACGCGCGCCTGGCGGCACGAACGCGGCAGCCTGTCGTCAGCGCAGATCGACCACGTGGCCGACCTGCTGGGCCGTGCGCCGCCGGATGCGTGGCGCATTGTGGCCAGCCACCATCCCCTGGTGGCGCGCGACGCGGCGGACCGCGACCACCGGCCGCACCGTGCGGAAGAGGCGCTGCAGCGGTGGCGTGCCGCCGGGGCGCACATGATGCTGTCCGGCCACGCCCACCAGCCGGCGCTGCTTAACCCGCTGCCTGGCCTGTGGGCCAGCCACGCGGGCACGGCCGTATCGCACCGCCTGCGCCATGGCAGCCCCAACAGCCTGGTGATACTGACCCTGGAGCCGTCCGGCACGGCCGAGGGCGGCTGGGCGCGCTGCGCGACGCGGTGGGATTACGACACGACCGCGGGCGAATTTCAACGCGTGCTGCGCGAGACGGTGGGTTAGGAGCCAGCGCGGCAGAAGGAACATCGGCTGCAACGTGCGATAAACCGGTCTTGTGCAGTCCTGCCGCCCGCGCCCAGGGGCCTGCCCTGCGCTTGTTGGTAGCACCACACAATCCTCGGTTTTCGCACGTGTCGCTTCCATGCCTTCAGCGGCGCAGACTCCTCGGCGACGAGAGCCGCTACCAGCTTGGGCAGCCAAAAAAAGGGGCGCCTGCAAGCGCCCCCAACCTTGGATGAAACTCTGCGCGGCGCTCAGAAGCGGTGGCGCACCCCCACGGCAAAGCTGGTGCCCTGTGCGCTGACCACCGAGGGCGGCGCGGGCAGGGTGTGGGTGCGGGTGCTGTCGCGCATCACCATGGCATACAGGTCCGTGCGTTTGGACAGGAAATAGTCATACCCCACGGTGAATACCTTGCGCTCTACATTGCCCCCCGCCAGCGTGGCGGGCACCGGCCCCACGGCATCGCCCGTACGGCGCACGGCATAGCCTGCCAGCACGCGGCCGGCACCCACCGGCACGGCCGCGCTCACATCCCACACCCGGTACGACACGTCGAGCGGCAACGCCGCTGTGCCCCGGTTGTGAATGCGGCCCACGTGGGCAAACAGCTTGACGACCTCGAAGTCATACGAAGCCGCCAGCTGCCACGCCCGCGTGTTGTTGGCAGAGGTTCCGTCTGCGAAGGTCAGCGGGTTTTTCTTCACGCTTTGCCATGCCAGCGATGCTGCCAGCGGCCCCTGGGCATAGGCCAGGCGCGCGGCGCTGTTGCCGCCGCCCTGGCCTTCGGAGA
Organism: Acidovorax sp.; assembly: GCA_004210805.1. Classification (GTDB taxonomy): domain Bacteria; phylum Pseudomonadota; class Gammaproteobacteria; order Burkholderiales; family Burkholderiaceae_C; genus Acidovorax. The sequence goes on along the minus strand of SDXZ01000003.1, from coordinate 44,276 downwards.
TGGCGTGCGCCACCGATCCGCCCAAGCCCGCGAACTGGGGTGTGTCGTAGACCACCGAGTTGGCCCAGGCGGTGCCACCGGTCAGCGGGCCGCCGATGAAGGTGGTGAGGTTGAGCGGGCCGAACACGGTGGAGTCGCCAAACGCGTTGGACGTGATGGCGTTGATGAACAGCTGCGTCGTGATGTTGCCGGCCCGCACCCGGCCCCAGGTGGGGTGGGCCAGGCCCACCCAGGCGGCGCGCGCAAACACCGGGTCGGCGCCGACGTTCACGGGGGCGGGCAGGGCATCGCTGCGCCCGGTGGCGCCGGAGTCGTTGCGCACGAAGGAGGACAGCTCGAACAGCGCCGACAGCCCGCTGCCCAGGTCTTCATGGCCGCGCACGCCCCAGTGGCTGGTGGACATGCCGCCGCCATCGAGCTTGGTGACGGCCCGATCTTGGGCGTTCACACCCCCTGCCGGGCTGGCGAAGCGGCCCACAGCGGCGTCGACAAGCCCGTAGAGCTGCAGCCCCGGCGTGGCGGTGGGCTGGGCTTGTGCAGCCAGGGCAGCGGCCGAGAGGGTGGTGGTGCACAAGGTGCGTGCCCACAGGCGGCGCGGGGCAGGGGTGTGCAATGGACGGCAGGGGTGGCGGTGTGTCATGGTGGCTTTCGGTTTGAAGTGGGTGGGGAAACAGGCGCACGGGCCCACGGCGCAGCCGAAGGTGGCTGTTCCGAGGGGACGAGACGGGGCGGGCGGTGGCGGTGGGTCAGCGTCTTGTGAACGCTGAAAAGGGGCTGCCAGGAACCTGTGGGACCTGGAGCGCAGGTGCTGAAATAAGGCGCAGCGAGGCCCGGGCTCGCCGGATCTGCACCACCCGTCGTGGACTGGGAGCAGAGCGCGGGTGAGCCTTAGACCGCCGTGGTGGCTTATCTCAGCGGGTGACTTGGGGGATGGCCGCTAGGGCGCACCGGTCTGGCGCGACGATTCAGCGGGGGTTGCGGCGGTGCGCTGTCCCTGCCACGACTGGCGGCGGGCGGCAGACCGCGGGGGAGCGCGGGCAGGGCTTTTCATGCGGGGCTCAGCGCAATGGGTTGGAGGATCGTCGCGCGCGCGGTCAGTGCACCGCGCCGCCACACGCGCCGCGCAACCCCTGGGCGATAAAGCGCACCAGCAGCGGCCCGGCAGTGGCCTCGTCGCCCGGCTGGTTCTGGCCCAGCGACAGCCGCTCGATGCGCCGGTCATTGACGTGGTGCAGCAGGGCGCCCAGCGCAAACTGGTAGCACCACGCCGCCTGGCTGCGCGTGGCCTGGGGCAGGGCGGCGGCCATCGCGTCGATGAAGGCATGCGCCAGCGGATCGAACAGCTCGCGAATGATGGGCTCGTCTTCTTCCAGGTGGTCGTTCATGCCGCGCGACAGCAGGCGCAGAAAGTGGTGGCCTGCCGGCTGGCTGGCGACTTCCAGCACAGGCAGCACGAAAGCCTTGACGATCTCTTCGAGCAACTGGCCCGGCGGGGCCGCTTGCTGTGCCTGGGCCAGGGACTGCAGCCGCACATCGATATAGCCCGCATGCGCCCGGAAGATCGCGTGGTACAGCGACAGCTTGGGGCCGTAGTAGTAGCCCACCAGCGCCAGCGGCACGCCGGCCTCATCGGCGATGTCGCGGATGGACACGCCATGAAAACCGCGCGTGGCAAACAGCCGTTCGGCGGCTTGCAGGATGTTGGCCTGGCGGTTGGGCGCCAGGGTGTCGTCGGCGGCGGCTGCGCGGCCCGCGGCCCGCTTGCGCGGCGTGGTGGTGGCGGCTTTCGTCAGGGCTGCGGCTTTGGCAGGAGCCGCAGGCGTTTTGGAAACGGATTTGGTACGGGACATGGGTTCTGTTTATACGGTTGTATAAATTTATTGAACACTCGTACAAACCCCAGTCGACGAGAATTTGTACGTTCGTATAATTTTTGGCATGGGCGCCTGGAAGGCCCTGCTGCACAAGGCCGGCGCGGTCGCTGGGCAGCCCGCCCATCTTGCCCTTACGGAGACACACCACCATGATCAGCCGCCGCCGCTTTGCCCAGCTTTCCACTGCGCTGCTGCCCGCCGCCTGGGCCGGCCCCACCTGGGCGCAGGCGCCCAAGGCGCCGCTGCCCGATGTGGCAAAAATAATCACAGGTTTTCCGGCGGGCGGCACGCTCGATGCCCTGGCGCGCCGCGTGGCCGACCGCCTGCGCGACAAATACGCGGCGGCCGTGCTGGTGGACAACAAGCCCGGCGCGGGCGGCTAGATCGGCATCCTCACGCTGCGCGACAGCCCGGCCGATGGCACCAGCCTGCTCATCACGCCGTCGTCGATGCTCTCCATCTACCCCTACACCTACCCCAAGCTGCGCTACACGCTCGACGACGTGGCGCCGGTATCGCTGGGCGCGATGATGGACCACGGCCTCGCCGTAGGGCCGGGCACGCCCGACAGCGTGCGCACGCTGGCGGACTTCCTCGCTTGGATCAAGGCCAACCCCAACAGCGCCAACTACGGCAGCCCGGGCGCTGGCTCCATGCCGCACATGGTGGGCGTACTGCTGGGCCAGTTTGCCAAGCTCGACATGCGCCACATTGCCTACCGCGGCACGGTGCCGGGTATGCAGGACCTGCTGGGTGGCCAGATCCCCGCGTTCTGGGGGCCGATTGGCGACTACCTGCAGCATGCCAAGGGCGGCAAGCTGCGCGTGCTGGCCACCGCCGGGGCCAAGCGCTCGCCGTTTCTGCCGCAGGTGCCCACCTTGCAAGAGCTGGGCTACCCGCTCAAGGTGAGCGAGTGGTATGGCTTCTTCCTGCCGGGCAAGGCATCGGCCGAGACGGTGCAGCGCGCCGCCGACGCGCTGCGCGTGGCACTGGTGCACCCGGATGTGGTCGAGCATGGCAGGCAGTACGGGCTGGAGGTCAAGCCGTCCACCACGGCCGAGCTGGCGCAGATGCTCAAGGCCGATGCCGACCAGTGGCGCTCGCTCATCAAGCAGACCGGCTTCACGGCGGAGTCGTGAACGCCGTCCCTCCCAATCCCCGCCACGAAAGCCGCCCATGACCTCCCTGCCGCCGCGTCGCATCGTCGACATCTCCATGCACCTTGAGAACGACGTGGTCTCCGACCCGCCGGGCCTGGGGCCGCGCATCACGTATATCGACCACCAGATGAGCTTTGACGACCTGGCGCAGTTTTTTCCGGGCCTGCAGAAGGAAGACCTGCCCGACGGCGAATCGTGGGCGGTGGAGGACGTGCAGCTCAACACCCACAACGGCACCCACCTGGATGCGCCGTACCACTTTGCCTCCACCATGGATGGCGGGCAGCGGGCGCTGTCGATTGACGAGGTGGACCTTGACTGGTGTTTTCAGCCCGGCGTGAAGCTCGATTTTCGGCACCTGCCCGACGGCTACGTGGTGCAGGCCGCCGATGTAGAGGCGGAGCTTGCGCGCATCGGCCACACGCTGCAGCCGCTCGAGATCGTGGTCGTCAACACCCGCGCCGGCAGCGCCTACGGCACGGCAGGCTACACGCGTGCGGGTTGCGGCATGGGCTACGGGGCCACCATGTACCTGCTGGAGCGCGGCGTGCGCCTGACCGGCACCGACGCCTGGAGCTGGGACGCCCCCTTTGCCTACACCGCGCAGCGCTACGCCGAAAGCGGCGATGCCTCGCTGATCTGGGAGGGCCACAAGGCCGGGCGCGACATTGGCTACTGCCACCTTGAAAAGCTGCACAACCTCGAGGTGCTGCCCGCCAGCGGTTTTTACATCTCGTGTTTTCCGGTCAAGGTGCGCGGCGCCTCGGCGGGGTGGACGCGGGCCGTGGCGATCTTCGACCCGATGCTGCCGCTGCGCCGCGCCGAAGGGGCATCGGCATGAAGCTAGCGACCCTGCGCAACGGCCAGCGCGACGGCCGCTTGGTGGTGGTGTCGACCGACGCCCGCCGCTGCATCGATGCCTGCGCCGTCGCGCCCACGCTGCTGGATGCACTGGAGCGCTGGAGCACCGTGCACCCTGCGCTCGAGGCGTTGTCCCGTGCGGTCAATGCGCCCAGCGCGCTGGACGCCATGCCCTTCGATGCCCATCAATGCGGGGCGCCGCTGCCGCGCACGTGGCAGTGGCTGGATGGCTCGGCGTTTTTGAACCACGGCCACCTGATGGAGCGCGCGTTCAACGTACCGCCCGTCGCCGACTTCGAAACCATCCCGCTCATGTACCAGGGCGCCGCCGACGATTTTTTGGGCCCGCACGACGCGGTGGCCCTCCCGTCCGAGGCCGATCAGATCGACTTTGAGGGCGAGTTTGGCGTGGTGCTGGACGAGACCCCGATGGGCATCGGAGCCGAAGAGGCACTGGCGCACGTGCGGCTGGTGGTGCTGCTCAACGACTGGAGCCTCAGGACGTTCGGCCCGCGCGAGGCCAAAAGCGGCTTCGGCTTTTTACAGGCCAAGCCGTCCACGGCCTTTGCGCCCATCGCGGTCACGCCGGACGAGCTCGGCCCCGCGTGGAAGGGGGGCCGGGTGCACCTGCAGCTGCAGACAGAGCGCAGTGGCGAATGGTTTGGCCACCCGCACGGTGGCGCCATGCACTTTCATTTTGGCCAGCTCATCGCGCATGCGGCGCGCACGCGCCGGCTCTCCGCCGGGACGGTGATCGGCTCGGGCACGGTGTCGAACGCCGATCCCGGCGCGGGCTCGTCGTGCATCGCCGAGCGCCGCATGATCGAGACGCTGGCCGATGGTGCCGCCCGCACGCCTTTCTTGCGCTTTGGCGAGCGCGTGCGCATGGTCGCGCTGGACGCCCAAGGCCAGCCGGGGCCGTTTGGCGTGATCGACCAGCCTGTGGTGGCGAGCGTGGACAGCCTGGCGGAGGTTGATAGGTTGGGTGCTACTAATTTGATAGCTATAAGCGCTTATTGAACAAGCGCTAGGGCCTAAAAACACCTAAAAAACAGGTTGTATGAAGCCGCTCAGAGCTGTTTGGATGTCCGCAGATGGCATGGCGACCGGTGCAGCCGAGTGCCAGAGCTCGGCGCGGTGCCATGGAGTGTTTTCACCGGTTGACCGGCCCAGGGGCGCCACCTATTCTGGTGTGATGGTGGGCGGGGGACTGCGGCGTGTATCGAGCCGGGGCCTTGCCCGTCCGATCCCGCAGCCCTCTGACTTCCATGCACAAAGAATTCAACCACGATGCGCTGCGCCGCCTGCAGACGCTGATCGAACGCGAAACTGGCGCGCCACTGAGCGAGGCTGCGCAGGCTGAAGTCGCTGCCATCTTGCGCGGCGTCGAGTCGCCGCAGGGTGCGGCCATCGAAGGTGTGGACGCCGCGCCGCGGGAGGTCACCATCTTGCTGGCCGACCTGCGCGGGTTCACGGCTCTGTCGGGCTCGCAGCCGGCGGCCGTGGTGATTGCAGCGCTCAACCGCTGCCTGTCGCGGCTCAGCGAGGTGGTGTTCAAGTACCGGGGCAGCATCGACAAGTTCATGGGCGACTCGATCATGGTGCTGTTCGGCGCACCGGTCGCCAGCGACGACGATGTCGACCGCGCGCTGATGTGCGCCGTGGAAATGCAGATCGCCATGCGCGAGCTGAACCTTGAACACCTGCGTGAGCGGCTGCCCGAAGTTTTTCTGGGCATCGGTGTGAACACCGGCACGGTGATGGCCGGCCGCTTCGGCTCCGACGTGTATTCCGAGTACACGGTGATCGGCGAGGCGGTCAACCTGGCCTCGCGCATCGAGGCGCTGAGCCTGCGCGGCCAGGTGTTGATCAGCGACGCGACCTACCAGCGGTGTTGGGGGCTGGTGTCGGCGTCAGAGCCCATGCTGGTCCACGTCAAAGGCCGCAGCCAGCCCGTGAGCCTGCGCGAGCTGATTGCGATTCCGTCGCAAAAGCTCAAGGTGCCGCGGCAGGAGTTTCGCCGCAGCCACCGGGTGGATGCGCGCTTGCCGTGCCTGTGCCAGCGCATGCAGCACAAGATCGTCGTGCCCCACATCGTGCACGGCGCCATCCGCGACATCGGCTACCACGGCTTGCTGGTGGAGCTGATCGAGCCGCTGCAGGCCCACAGCGAGATCAAGCTGGAGTTCGAGCTGCCGCTGGTGGACTACCGCGTGGCCGACGTGTATGCGCGCGTCATCACGGTCAAGCAGGAGGGCGACGAATGGGTGGCCGGGCTGGAGTTCACCTCCATCAGTGCCGAATGCCACGCCAAGGTGCAGATGTTTGTGCAGTTGCTGGTGGCGCACTGACGGTCGCGGCGCAGTCCGTCTGCCCGTACTGCGGAGTGTTTTCCACAGCCCCGCCGTGAGGCCAAGGGCAAGGCTTCAAGCCCCTCGCTCGTGGAGCTTGTTCATGGGCTGCGGTGGGCGCCTGGATCGTGTCCGTTGGCGGTCATGCGGACCCCATGAAAAGACTTTGAACAGGTTCTTGGTACGCCGCGCCGACCCGGCGGCTGGGCGCAGGGCTGCAACCCGCAGGAAGACGCCCACACCGACCGCTGGCGGTGGCTTGTATCAGCAGCCCAGCATCCGCGCCACGTCGTTCATGCCCGTGGCATGCAGGTCATTGCCCGGCTCAGGCGTCCCATCCTTGGGCCGGGCCTGCCCCAGCTCATAAGGCCGCTCGACATACACAGTGCGCAGGCCACATTCACGGGCAGCGGCCAGGTCGTCGTGGTGCGTGGCTACCAGCGCCACCTGTTCGGGCTGCAGGTCAAACAGACGCGCCACGCCCAGGTAGGTGTCGGGGCTGGGTTTGTAGGCCTTGAACACCTCGGCGCTCAGCACGCAGTCCCAGGGCAGGCCGGCACGCTTGGCCATGTTGGTGAGCAGGCCGATGTTGCCGTTGGACAGCGTGGTGATGGTGAAGCGTGTCTTGAGCCGCGTGAGGCCCTCCACGCTATCGGGCCAGGCGTCGAGCCGGTGCCACACATGGTTGAGATGGCGGCGTTCGGGCTCGGACAGGTGCGCCAGGCCAAAGCGAGGCAGGATTTCGTCCAGCACGCCGCGGTGCAGTTCGTCGATCCGCGTCCAGCCCTGCTCGCCCCGCATCACGCGGGCCATGGCCGGCTGGTAGCCGGCGCGCCAGGCCAGCGCAAACGCGTCTCCATCCACCGCGGGGTACAGCGCCTGCATCTCGCGCACGATGCTGCCGTGCCAGTCCACCACGGTGCCGAAAATGTCGAAGGCCAGCACTTTCACGGTGCTGGCGATGCTGTCTGCAGGGCTTGGGGTGGTTGTCATTCGCAGTCCTTGGTGAAGGTTAGAGAAGGGGCAGGTCAGGGGTCGGGGCGCCAGCGTAGCAGCCCCACCGCTTGGATTGTTCCCCCAGGTGACACATTGCCCCCAGCGCTGCAGCGCAAGGCATGGCGTGCTAAGGTTACGAAAATCGGGTTTACCCCCGTAACTAAGTTTCTTGACCCAATCCCAATTTTTTGTCTGACCTCCCGCGCCGGCCCATCGCGTGCCGGCCCGGCGTTCGCCTGCTGCCGCCATGACCGCGTCCTTATCCCCCACGTCGCCCACCGCCCACACACCTACGGACGACCGCACCCTGGTGCGCGCCGTGCTGGCCCTGGGGGTGGGAGGCTTCTCCATCGGGACGGGCGAATTCGTCATCATGGGCCTGCTGCCCGAGGTGGCGCAGGACATCGGGGTCAGCATCCCGCAGGCTGGCCATGTCATCAGCGCCTATGCCCTGGGCGTCGTGGTGGGCGCGCCGGTGTTGGCCGTGCTGTGCGCTAACTGGGGCCGGCGCGCGCTGCTCATGGCGCTGATGGTGGTGTACGCGCTGGGCAACTTCGCATCGGCCCTGGCGCCGGGTTACCTGTCGCTCAGCGCCATGCGCCTGTTCACCGGCCTGCCGCATGGCACGTATTTCGGCGTGGCGGCGCTGGTGGCCGCTGCCCTGGCACCGCCCGGGCGCCGCGCGCGCGCCGTGGGCTGGGTGATGCTGGGGCTGACCACGGCCACGCTGGTAGGCGTGCCCATTGCGGCGGCGCTGGGCGAATATTTTGGCTGGCGCGCGGCGTTTGTTTTTGTGGGCCTGATCGCCGTGGCTGCCGTCGTCATGGTGCGCCTGTGGGTGCCCGACATGCCCGCATCGCATGGCGCCAGCCCGCTGCGCGAGCTGGGCGCGCTGGCACGCAAGCAGGTGTGGTTCACCCTGGGCATTGGAGCCATTGGCTTCGGCGGCATGTTCGCGGTGTTCAGCTACATCAAGCCCACGCTGATCGAGGTGGCTGGCATGCCGCCTGCGCTCATGCCCTTCGTGCTGTCGCTGTTTGGCCTGGGCATGGTGGTGGGCAACATCGTCGGCTCGCGCATGGCCGACAAGGCGCTGATGCCTTCCATCGGCAAGGTGCTGCTGTGGTCCATCGTGGTCATGGCGCTGTTCGTGCCCGCTGCGCACCACCCGGTGAGCGCCGCGCTGGTCACGTTCTTTTTGGGCACGCTGGTCGCCATCGGCCCCGCATTGCAGATCCGCCTGATGGATGTGGCGGGAGACGCGCAGACGTTGGCCGCTGCGCTCAACCACTCGGCTTTCAACGCCGCCAACGCGCTGGGCGCGTGGCTCGGCGGCGTGTCCATCGCGGCGGGCCTGGGGTGGACGTCCACCGGCTGGGTGGGCGTGGTGCTGGGCATCTGCGGCGTGGGTATCTTTGCGTGGTCACTGGCCAGCGAACGCACTACCAAAGCCCCGACGGCCTGACGACCCACGCGCGTCGCGGCGGTGCGACACCGCTGAAATCGAGAGAACAATCACCGCGTTGTGCATTAAAGTGACCGCGGGCCGGCCTTTCTGCCAGCCACGTCGCTCGGACGGTTCCGGGCGCTTACGTGAAAGTTTTTCAGCATGTCTGCTTCTCAAGGCAAGCGCCGCTTCGCGCGCATCGATCGCCTTCCTCCCTACGTCTTCAACATCACGGCCGAGCTGAAACTGGCTGCCCGCCGCCGTGGCGAGGACATCATCGACATGAGCATGGGCAACCCCGATGGCGCGACCCCGCCGCACATCGTGGCCAAGCTCACTGAGGTGGCCCAGCGGCCCGACACCCACGGCTACTCCGCCAGCAAGGGCATCCCGCGCCTGCGCCGCGCCATCAGCCACTGGTACAAAGACCGCTACGCGGTCGACATCGACCCCGACACCGAGGCCATCGTCACCATCGGCTCCAAGGAAGGGCTGGCCCACCTGATGCTGGCCACGCTGGACCGGGGCGACACCGTGCTCGTGCCCGACCCGAGCTACCCCATCCACATCTACGGCGCCGTCATCGCCGGGGCCGACATCCGCAGCGTGCCCGTGGCGCCTGATGTGGACTTTTTTGCCGAGCTTGAAAAAGCCATTCGCGGCAGCTACCCCAAGCCCAAGATGATGATCTTCGGCTTCCCCAGCAACCCCACCGCGCAGTGCGTGGAGCTGTCGTTCTTCGAACGCGTCTCCGCCCTGGCCAAGAAGCACGACATATTGGTGGTGCATGACCTGGCCTATGCCGACATCGTCTACGACGGCTACCGGGCCCCCAGCATCATGGAAGTGCCCGGCGCCAAGGACGTGGCCGTGGAGTTCTTCACCCTCTCCAAAAGCTACAACATGGCCGGCTGGCGCATCGGCTTCATGGTCGGCAACCCCGACCTCGTGGCCGCGCTCGCGCGCATCAAGAGCTACCACGACTACGGCACCTTCACCCCCCTGCAGGTCGCGGCCATCGCCGCGCTCGAAGGCGACCAGCAGTGCGTGAAAGACATCGCCGCCCAGTACCAGCGCCGCCGCGACGTGCTGTACAAAGGCTTGACGGAATCCGGCTGGGCTGTGGACTGCCCCAAGGCCAGCATGTACATCTGGGCCCGCATCCCCGAACCCTACCGCGCGCTGGGCTCGCTGGAGTTTGCCCGGCAGCTGCTGGACAAGGCCAAGGTGTGCGTGTCGCCCGGTATCGGGTTTGGTGACCAAGGCGACGAATATGTGCGGTTTGCGCTGATCGAGAACGAGGCGCGCATCCGCCAGGCGGTGCGGGGCATACGCGCCATGTTCAAGGTCGATGGGTTGCTGAAGGTGCCTGCCGCAGCAGCGGTCTGAGGCCGTAAGCGGACCCCCGACCGGCTGCTGGCTGCCGGTTTTGCGGGGCGCCATGCGGCCGGTGGGCCGGCCGGTGCGCATCGTCTGCCGCTGCCAGCGCACATCCGTGTGTGCGCTGGCAGACAGAGGGAAATCCCTTCTCACCGTCCAATGGCGTTCCAGGCTCTGACAGCGGAGCTTTTTGTCCACCTCCGCGTTGCCCAGGCATCTCCTCCGGCCCCGGGCAGCAGCACAAAAGGACCAGCGTATGCGAACCCATGCAAGACAATTCCTGCTAGGCAAGGCGCTCACCACAACGTGGCCCAGCGCCAGGCAGATTGACGACTGGACCCAGGTGCTGTTGGCGCTGCGTGCCCGGCTGCTCAACCAGGACTTGCCCGACGAAGCGCCCCACGGCGGACAGACGCCCGCCTTGATGGCCGAGGCGGGGGCAGACGCGAACGTGGGCGAATGCGTTGCTGCACTTGAGGAGACGCGCCATGCGCTCCAGCGTGAGACGGCGCAGCGGCAGGAGTTGGAGCGGGCCTTCCAAGGGATCCAGAAGGCACTTGTCCAGGCCGAGTCCGACCTGGCCTGCGTGCGTGGTGGCGAGCGCCAGGCACGCCACTTGGCGCTTCATGACGAACTCACAGCCTTGCCCAATCGCCGCCACCTGCTTCAGGAGCTCGATCAGGCGCTGGCCCAGCGCAGCCCCATGCGGCCGGGTCCCACGGTGATCTATATCGATCTGGATCACTTCAAGAGCGTGAACGACACGCACGGGCATGGTGTGGGCGACGAGGTGCTGTGTATCACCGCTGCTCGCCTGACCGCCGCGGTGCGCCAAGGCGACCTGGTGGTGCGCCTTGGCGGTGACGAGTTCGCGTGCCTGCTGCACGGCGTTTCCGACACGGCGCCGCTGCGCCAGCTGTGCGCCAAGCTGTTGCACGCAGTGTCCCTCCCCATGAAAGTCGCCGATCTGCAATTGCTGGTGTGCCCGAGCATCGGTATTGCCATGTGCCCCCAAGACGGCGCGGTGGCGGCCAAGGACCTGCTGGCGTGCGCGGATGCGGCCATGTATGCGGCCAAACGCGACCGGCGGGGATTCACGTTTTACGACGAAGTGGGCTGATCGCAAAACGCCTTGCCAGCCAAACGCTACCTGGGTGCGGTCGCGAACAGACCGGCGCAGCGCACCGTGGGACAGTGCCCACACAGCCACTACAAGGTGGCTGATTTGCCAAAGGACTGTTCCATGAACCATCTGACGTCCCACCATTTTTTTTGTGCCCTCATGGGCGCACTGGCTGTCACGGTGCTGCAAGGCTGCAAGCGCCTCGAGGTGATTGCCCATCAGGCGCCTGACAGCCGCTTGCCCCTGACGTACTTCGAAGACAGCGTGCTGACCTCCAAGGTCCGGGCAGCGCTGATTCTTTCGCCGGTGGTGAACAGCGCCAATATCGGCGTCGAAACCCGCCAGGGCGTGGTGCTGCTCAGTGGCATGGCGGCAGATCCCACGCAGATGGACTTGGCAGTATTTGTCGCGCAGACAGTGCCAGGCGTGGCCTCGGTCGACCGTTTCATGTTCCCCAGGGATGCAGCGACCGTGGTGATGGGCAGCAAGAATCCCTTGGAGCTGCCCAGCGCAGGCAGCGGCCGTCTGAAGAGCGCCGTCTCACCCGACACCAACCTCGCAATCGCTGGGGGGCCGCCCGCTGCCGTGGAATCCCCACCAGTCTCATTGAGCCACCCGCTGCCGGCAGAGGCCGAGCCCTTTCGCTACAGCCCGCCGACTCAAAGCCGTTGGGTGACTTTTGCTCACAGCGTGCTGGGCATTCGCAGCATTCAAGATGAACTGCTGATCAAGCGGTAAGCACGGCGGGTGCGCAAAACAGACAGGGCCGTGGCGCAGCTCACTCAACGCTGCGCCTTGATCAGGCGATGGTGGATTTCCTTGTCGGCGGCGTAGCAACTGCAGGCATGCGCCTCCAGCGCCTCGCGGTCCAGCACCGTCAGCTCTCCCCGGTGATAGGCAATCAGCCCTTGATCTTGAAAATGACTCGCCGCTGCGGTCACGCCCACGCGGCGCACCCCCAGCATCAGCGCCATGAATTCCTGCGTGACGTGGAATTGTTTCGTACCCGAGCGGTCCTGCATCATCAACAGCCAGCGCGCCAGGCGGGGCGCAATCGGGTGATAGCGCTGGCATGCAGCCGCCAGCGTTTGCTGGTGCAGGCGCGCCAACAGGCAGGCCTGCAGCAGGCGTTTCAGTGCAGGAAGCGCGTCAATCTGCGCCCTGAGCTCATGGGCACCTATGCGCCAGCTGGACCCTTCCCCCTGCACCAGCGCCCGCCACGGCGTGGCGGCCAGCCCCAGGATCAACTCCGACCCGAGCATGGCTTCCGCACCCACCATGCCGACTTCCAGCGGGGGATGGCTGTCCACATCAATCACCAGCGATAAAAAACCCTCGATGGGGAAATGCGCGTATTCCAGGGGCTTGCCGCGCACACTCAATTCTGCCGAGAGCACCAGTTCGTAAGGCTCGCAATGGTCGAGCAACTGGTGACGGGCGGCAGGCGGCAGCCGGCGTAGTAAGGCGTTTTGGGGGCGATGCATCAAGAAGGTGTCTCACAGTCGGTCCGCGCCACTCAAGGAAGCGGCGTCATGGCACCTGCGCGTGGCATGGCCACGGAAGGTATTCGGCCAGTGTGGGCGCCGCGTCACCGCCTGACTGTCTGCCACCGCACACAGGATCGCCCAACCCAGAGCGGATCGTGCGCATTGGCGGTAGTGGGGACAGCCCTTTAGCGCGCAATGACCAGGGGTAGCAACCGGTCGTATTCTTTCTTCACGACGTCATAGCATTCGCAAGTGCGCGCCTCAAGACCCAGGCGATCCAGCACGTTGATGTGCCCGCGCGTATAACTGATGAAGCCGGCCCGCTGCAGCTTCAAGGCCGCTTCGGTCACGCCTTCGCGCCGTACGCCCAGCATGTTGGCAATCAGCTCCTGCGTCATCACCAACTGCGTGCTTTGTAGCCGGTCCAGGCTCAGCAACAGCCAGCGGCACAGCTGCTGGTCCAGCGAATGGTGGCGATTGCACACGGCTGTCTGTGCCATCTGGGTGATGAGGGCCTGGGTGTAGCGCAACAAGAGATGCACGACCGGCCCCGACCGGGCGAATTCCTGCTTCATGGCGTCTGCGCGCATCCTGTAGCCCGAGCCCGCGCTCTGCACCACAGCCCGGCTGGGGGTAGAGCCTCCGCCCATGAAGATCGAGATGCCCACCAGCCCCTCGAAACCCACGACGGCGATTTCAGCCGAGGCGCCATCCTCCATCACATACAGCAGTGACACGATGGCGTTGGTGGGGAAGTACACGTACGCCATGGCCGCGCCGGATTCGTACAGCACTTCGCCCAGGGGCAACTCCACAGCCTCCAGTAGTGGCAGCCACCGCTGCAGCTCTGTCTCGGGCAAGGCGGCCAACAGCTGATTCTGAAGAGGGGAATTGGATCTTTTGATGGTGGCACCTTGCATTTGAACGCAGCGCACGGCCATCGCGGATGTGCCTGCCACGGTGGGAAGGCGCCCAGTTTCTATGGGCCCGCCGTGTGGGTCTGTACGGTATCGCACATACGGACATTTACCAAATAGGGCGTTCTGCCCGCGTTACACGAAGCCGTGGTCGTGGCCGCGGTTCTGGGAGGGACGTCCACCACGACAAGCGCTCATACGCTGTTCAGCCCGATTGCATTGGGCGCCTGCGGGCACAATGCCAGGATGCGCCTATCCGCCTTTATCACCGCAAATTTGGATTCGATCCTCCTCGAGTGGGTCGCATTTGCGGGAAAGCAGTTACCCGCCGCCAGAAACATGGACGAGACCGCGTTGCTGGACCATGGACGGACCATGCTGCAAGAAATCGTCATCAACATGGATCGCCCGGAGGGCGAAACCGAGCGCAAGGCCAAGTCGGAAGGTGCCAGCAGCGAGGCGTCGACAGCGGCCTCCGTGCCATCGCGCAGCCACGCCCGCCAGCGGGAGAGCCAGGGTTTCGAGATCGGTCAGATGGTCGCGGAATACCGCGCCCTGCGCGCGACCGTGCTGCGGCTGTGGCAGGCGGCCCACCCCCGGCCCGAGGTCCACGATCTGGAGGACATGGTGCGATTCAACGAAGCGCTCGACCAGGCCCTCGCAGAGTCAGTCGATGTCTTCGTGAAGGAGGTGGACCGCGCCAGGGATTTGTTCCTGGGGATGACCGGGCACGACCTGCGCGGCCCGCTGAGCACCATCGCCAGTTGCGCGGCGGTGGAACTGCGCAAGCGGCCTGAAGACGGCCGCTATGCGTTGTTGACGCTGCGCAGCGTGGCGCAGATGAAGGCGCTCTTGAACGATCTGATGGAGTTCACCGCCCACCGCCTGGGCAAGGGCATCGTCATCGCGTCAGCACCGTTGAAGTTGGACGAGTTTGCGCGCCACACGTTGGACGAAATCAATACCGTTTATATCGAGCGCACCATCGTCCTTGAGACCCACGGCGACATGCAGGGCCAATGGGACCGGACCCGGCTGCACCAGGCCTTGTCCAACCTTGTCTTCAACGCGTTGAAGTACGGAGATGCAGGCCAGCCGATAGGTGTGTTCATCGATGGCACCCATCAAGAAAAGGTGCAGCTGACCGTGCGCAATACGGGTAAACCGATTGCCCCGCACCTGCTCCCGCACCTGTTCGACCCGCTGGTGCGGGAATCGCGCGACGACAACGTTGAGAGCGCTTCGTCGTCGATCCCTGCAGCGGGTGCCAACCTGGGGCTAGGCCTGTATGTGGTGCGAGAGATCGCGCAGGCGCACGGCGGCTCGGTCAACGTTGTGTCGGAAGGGGCGAACACGGCATTCACCCTCTCCTTGCCGCGTGTCCAGCCGAGTGCTGGCGGATCACGCGGCCGGGGGGCAGGCGTCGACAGGGGTTGAAAAGGCAGGGCACCGGAAGCTTCGTGAGAAGCCACCTCGGTCCTGCTCCATTCATCAGATCTAGCTTCTTCGCACGGTGATGCCTGCGAACGCCAGCAACAGCACTACATCGCCCAGACCCGGGGCGGCTCGCCCACCACATCCCACAGCGTGCGCCGCCAGGCTGCGCGCACGGCCTTGAGCAGCTGCATCGCTGGCTCCACCTGCGGCGCCAGCACGCGCACCACCACCATGCGGTCGTTGGGGCTGGTGGCACCGGCGGTGGGTTTGAGCACATGGGCGTCCATCACGGCGCGGGCGGCGTCCAGTGCTGCGTCACGGCGATTGCGCGCCAGCGGGGTGCCGGCGGCAA
This sequence comes from Acidovorax sp., assembly GCA_004210805.1. Classification (GTDB taxonomy): domain Bacteria; phylum Pseudomonadota; class Gammaproteobacteria; order Burkholderiales; family Burkholderiaceae_C; genus Acidovorax. The sequence goes on along the minus strand of SDXZ01000003.1, from coordinate 28,891 downwards.
AAAACAGGCTGGCCACACAGCGCTGGCCGGCCAGGCCCAGCGGGCTTTGCAGCAGGCGCTCATCGGCAGCGTCGATCACACCGCGCTCCAGCCAGAGGCCGGGCACTTCGAGATGCTGCACAAACCGGCCCTGCACAAACGGCTGGTCGGCGTGGGGCAGGCCGAGCGCCGTCACGTCCCACCCCAGGCACTCGGCGCCGGGCGCAAGGTTCAGCGTGAGGTGGTTCTCGGCATTGCAGGCGCTGTAGCACAAGGCCTCCAGCGGCAGCCACTCCAGCCGCGCGCCTTCGGCAAGAGTGAGGTGGCTGCGCTGCAGCGCCAGCGGGCCGGTGGATCGATAAAAGCGCGTGGCACCCGGGGTGGTCACCAGCCCGTGGGCACCGGGGCCTACGGTGGCCGTGATGTCCAGCGTATCGCCGCCCACCAGGCCGCCGGGCGGGTGCACGAGCACGTTGTGACAAACGGCGTCACCCTCGGGGTACAGGCTCTGCAAGATGCGCAGCGGGCCGTTGTGCTCATAGCGCGCCACCGTGCGGGCTTGCTCGAGCGTGTAGTTCAACTGCAAGCGTGCGTGCCAGGCCATGGGATAAAACAATCCGTTTGCTATTAAATGAGTAGCTAATTATGCCCTTCAGATAAGCGGTGGAGGCCTAAAAGGCTTCAAACCGTGCGGTGGGATACGGTCAGGACGACCGGCCCCCACGTGCGGCGCGCTGGGGTTCTCACGGTGCGCTCAACAGCGCCGCCACCAAAACTTGCACGCTGTTCAGTTGCGCGCCCTCTGGCGTCATGCAGATGAGCAGTTTGCGGCGGGCCCAGGCATCGGTCAGCGCGAGCACGCGGGTGCTGGCGCCGCAGTGACGCGACGCAGCGCTTTGCGGCATCACCGCAGCGCCGGCACCTGCAGCCACCAGTTGCGCGAGCGCGTCGAAGCCGCTCAGCCGGACGCGATGGCGCGGAATTCGGCCGCTGCGGCTGGCCTGTGCCGCAAGAAAGCGGCTGAGCCCGCTCTCACGGGGCAAACCGACCAGCGGATGCTCCAGCAGTTCGCTGTAGGCCATGGCGCGCAGGCGCCCCACCGGCCAGCTGCGGGGCAGCACGGCGACCAGTCGGTCGTCGACCCACGGTCGCACCAGCAATCCTGCGGTGTCGATGTGGTCCGCCACGATGCCCAGGTCCGCCGTGCCGCGGCGCAAGGCGTCGATCACTGCCTCGCTGGGCAGCTCCTGCACATCGACATCCAGGTCGGGCGTCGTCGACAGGAAATGGCCGATACGGTGTGGCAGGGCTTCGGACATCGCCGCTGTGTTGCACAGCAGTCGCACAGTACCGCGCAGCCCTTGTCCGAAGCTCGCCATGTCCATGTGCAGCGACTCCAGCTCAGCCAGCACGCGGTGGGCATGCCGTGCCAGGGCCCGCCCAGCATCGGTGAGCGCCGCGCCAGCCTTGGAGCGCTCCAACAGGCGCGCGCCGGTCGCGTTCTCCAAGGCCTTCAAGCGCGCGCTGGCTGCGGCCAGCGAAAGGTTCACCGCAGCCGCCGCGGCGGTGATGGTGCCGTGCTCCACGACGGCGGCGAACAGGTGGAGATCAAAAGGGTTGATGCGGTAGTCAACGGTGCGGCGCAGCTGGGTCATGGCCTTCATCCTACGGATTTTCCGAAGGATGGCTACGCGGCATTGCGATGGACACCGGCCGGTCTTGGCCGAACCATACGTCCATGAATCTGTGGCAACTTCTGATGGTGATGGCGGTGTTCGTTCTGGCGGGCGGCGTCAAGGGCGTGACTGGCATGGGGCTGCCCACCGTCGCGATGAGCCTGCTCGGGTTGTGGATGGTGCCGGTGCAGGCGGCAGCATTGCTCGTCGTCCCCTCGCTGGCTACCAACGTAGCGCAGTGCCGGGGTCCCCATCTGCGCATGCTGGCTACGCGCTTGTGGCCGGGCTGGGTGGCGATCTTCATCGTCACCGTTGCTGCGCCGGAATGGAGCAGCACCGCATCGGCGGATATCGCCAGGCTGTGGCTGGGGGCCATTCTCATCGCCTACGGCGCCTGGGGGCTCTGGCGTCCGGTCCTGCCTGACCTCTCGGCGCGCAGCCCCTGGCTGAGTGCCGTGGCCGGTGCCACCACAGGGGCGGCCACAGCGTTGACAGCCGTCTTCGTTCTCCCATGGGTGCCGTACCTCCAGGCACTGCGACTCGAAAAGGACCAGATGGTGCAGGCGCTGGGCCTTTCCTTCACCGTCGCCACGGTGGCACTGGCGGTGCGGGTGCAGGCATCAGCTTCCGCGGGATGGTGGTCAGCCTCGGGCTCTATCGCTGTGTGCCTGGCACTGGTCGGCGCTTTCGCAGGGCTGAAGGTAGGAGAGGCCTTGCGCGGCCGGCTCGCAGGGCCCTCGTTTCAGAAGGCACTGTTCCTGGTGTTCATTGCGCTGGGGTTGACCAACCTCGTGCGGGCAGGTTGAGCGCGAGGAGCAACCCGATGGACCTGCTGCCCCTGGCTGCGCTGCTGGAGAGGGCTTACCGCCTTGCCTTGGTTGTCCAGGACCGCGCGATCTCGCCCGGCACGGGCGAGTTCCTCTTGAGCGAGCTGGTAGATGTGCTGGACGAAGCGCGCGTTGCCCTTCTCGCGGCGCACCGAACTTTCACGGTGGGCTGATTGCGCAGGCATGGGCTGGGTTTCCGAGGTGGCGGCGCACCTCGGCCACCCAGAGAGAACGCTCAGGCTGCCTGCAGCACCAGCTGCAATTCATGCGTCCCCGAACTGATGGGAATGCGCAGCGGGCCGCCATCGCTGCCGAAGGGGGCATTGTCCAAAGTTGCCGATAGAACTCTGCGTCCTGGCGCATCGGTGGCGGTTACCGTGATGCTGTAGTGCGCGTCGCCGAGGGCGATGCTGGCTTCGAAACCTGGCCAATGGGTGGGAATGCAAGGGTCGATCACCAGCACCTGCCCCTCGCGCCGTATGCCCAGGATGCTTTCCACCCCTGCGCGGTACATCCAGCCTGCGGCTCCGGTGTACCAGGTCCAGCCGCCACGCCCGGTGTGCGGTGCCACCGAATAGACGTCGGCCGCGACCACATACGGCTCCACCCGGTAGCGCGCCACTTCTGTGGGCGTGCGCGCATGGTGGATAGGATTGACCAGCGCAAACAGCGCGTGGGCCCGGGTGCCGGCCTGCGAGTCATTGCGCAGTTGGGCCCGGGCCATGATGGCCCACATGGCCGCATGGCTGTACTGCCCGCCGTTCTCGCGCAGGCCGGGCGGGTAGCCTTTGATATACCCGGGGTCGTGTGGCGTCTGATCGAACGGCGGGGTGAACAGCAGGGCCAAGCCCTCCTGCGGCAGCACCAGCTTGTCGCCCAGCGAGGCCATCGCGATCAAAGCCCGCGCTGGGTCAGCGGCGCCCGAGAGCACCGCCCACGATTGCGCGATGGAATCGATGCGGCATTCCTGCCCGTTGTGCGTGCCCAGCCAGGTGCCGTCGTCGAAGGTCGCACGCCGGTACCAGGCGCCGTCCCAGGCCTCGCGCTCCAGCGCAGAGCGCACCGATTCGGCATGCGCGCGCCAGCGCGCCGCGCGGCCCGGGTCGCGGGCGTCGGCCAGCGGCGCCATCAACGCCACCGTGCGCACCAGCAGCCAGCCCAGCCACACGCTCTGGCCCCGGCCCTCCTGGCCCACGCGGTTCATGCCGTCGTTCCAGTCGCCGGTGCCCATGAGCGGCAGGCCCAGGTCACCGGTCAGTTCCATGGTCTGGTCCAGCGCCAGCGCGCAGTGCTCGAACAAGGTGGCCGATGCGTCGGCCAGCATGGGCTGGAAGAACGCATCGTGCTCACCGGACTGCAGTGGCGGGCCGTCCAGGAAGGGCACGGCCTCGTCCAGCACCGCCGCGTCGCCCGACACCTGCACATAGCTGGCGGTGGCAAACGCCAGCCACACCCGGTCGTCCGAGATGCGCGTGCGCACGCCCTGCCCCGAGTGCGGCAGCCACCAGTGCTGCACGTCGCCTTCGGCAAACTGCCGGCCCGCGGCGCGCAGCAGGTGGGCGCGCGTCTCCTCGGGGCGCGCAAACGCCAGGGCCATGCCGTCCTGCAACTGGTCGCGAAAGCCGTAGGCCCCGCTGGCCTGGTAGAAGGCCGACCGGGCCCAGATGCGGCAGGCCTGCGTCTGGTACAGCAGCCAGCCGTTGAGCATGATGTCCATGGCACGGTCGGGCGTGCGCACCTGCACGGCGCCCAGCAGGCTGCGCCAATGGCGCGACACCTCCTGCAGCAGCGCATCCACGTCGAGCAGGCGGTAGCGCGCCACCAGGGCCAGGCTCTCTGCGGCCGATGCGCATTGGCCGATGAAGCCCGTCACCTCCCGGGTCTCCCCGGGCTGCAGCGTGAGCGTGCACTGCAGCGCCGCGCAGGGGTCGCACCCCGCAGCGCCGCCGCCAGACAGCGTTGCGTTGCCCCTCAGCGCAGCAGGATCCGCCAGGCTGCCGTGCCGCCCCAGGAACTCCGTGCGGTCGCTCGTCCAGGCGGTCTGCTGCCCGCCCAGGTCGGCAAAGGCCACCCGGCCGGCAAACGCCGTGCTCCAGGGGTTGCGCGCCAGCAGCACGCCGCTGTCCGCATCGCGCTCCGCCAGGATGAACGGGGCCGATGCCCCGCGCGAGGTGCCCAGTACCCACTCGGCATACAGCGTCACCGTGATCTGCCGCGTCTGCGCCGTGCGGTTGTGCAGGGTCAGGCGCGAGACCTTGACCGGGTCGGCGATGGGAACGAACTGCAGCAGCTCCAGCGCGATGCCGTGGGCCTCGTGCAGAAAGCGGCTGTAGCCATGGCCATGGCGTGCCGTGTAGGCCCCGTTGCCGCGCATGGGCTGCGCGGTGGGGCCCCACAGCTGGCCGCTGGCATCGTCGCGCACGATGAAGGCCTCGCCCGCCGGGTCGCTCACCGGGTCGTTGGACCAGGGCGTGAGCTGGTTCTCGCGGCTGTTGCCGGCCCAGGTGTAGCCGCTGCCGTCGGCCGACACCTGAAAGCCGAAGGCCGGGTTGGCGATCACGTTGATCCACGGCGCGGGCGTGGTGGCCCCGTCGCGCAGGATGGTCACGTATTCCGTGCCATCCTTGTCGAAGCCGCCCAGGCCGTTGAAAAACTCGAGCCCGGCCGTGTCCGGCACGGGCGCCGGTTCGTACTGCGGCTGCGACACCTGCACAGGCGCCGGCCTGGCCATCGCCTCGGGTATCTCGGCGGGCATCAGTGCCAATTGCTGGGCGATGGGGCCGCGCCGCGCCACCAGCGCCACGCGGGCGATGGACTGCAGCAGTGCGCGTGAAGTCGCATCCATGAGGTCGGCACGCAGTGTGTGCACCACGCCGTGCGCCAGCGACTCGCCCAGCCGCGGCCGCGACTGGCTGCTGCGCACGGCGGTCTCGATGGCGATCTGCAGGTCCTGCACGTACGACGATGCCCGCTCGTTGACGACCACCAGGTCCACCCCCAGGCGCTTCATGCGCCAGTACTCGTGCGCCTGCAGCAGCTGGTGCAGCTGGGCGATGTCCTCGATGTCGTCGATGCGCAGCAGCACGATGGGCAGGTCGCCCGAAATGCCATGCTGCCACAGGCCCGACTGCGGCCCTGCCCCGCGCGCGATGGCATCGGCCGGTGCGCGAAAGCGTGCGTCCGCATACAGGATGGGCGCCGCCAGGCGCTGAAAGTCCGCCGCCGCGTCGGCGTCGATGCCGATGTGGCGCAACTGCACCTGGGCCTGGGTCCAGGCCAGGGTGCGCGCGCGCTCGAAGGCGCTGCGGTCGTGGTGCTGGTCCAGCAGGTCGAGCAGCGCCTCGCGCGTGGGCGCCACCAGCGTCCAGAAGGCCACGCGGGCCATCTGGCCCGGCGCGATGCGCACGCGCTGGCGCAGCGCGAACACCGGGTCCAGCACCGTGCCCACGGTGTTGGACAGCGCGCCGCCGCCATGCACCGCCAGCGCATTGCGCGCCGTGCGGCCCCGGCCCAGGAACAGGCCCCGGTCGGTCTCGTACTGCGCCGGGGCGATCACCGTGCCCTCCACCACCGCAAAGTGCGCGGCCCACACCCCCGCCTCGCCCGGGCTGCGTGCACGGCGCGTGGCCAGCAGCGCGCCGAACTCGGGCAGGTACTCGGTCTGCACGAACATCTTGGAGAACGCGGGGTGGGCGTTGTCGGCCGCGGGCGTGGCCAGCACCAGCTCGGCATACGAGGTCAGGTCGATCTCGCGCGCACGCGGGCCGGTATTGACCAGGGTGACCTGGCGCACCTCGCCATCGGCCTCGGCCGACACGATCACCTCGGTGGTGGTGGTCATGCTGCCGTCGTGGCGCGTGAAGGCCGCATGGTCCTCGGCAAACGCCACCTCGTAGCGGTCGGCCGCGCGCCCCGAGGGCTCCGCCGCCGCGGACCAGGTGCGGCCGCTGTGCGCATCGCGCAGGTAGACATGCGTGCCCCAGTCCTCGCTGGCGGCGTCCTCGCGCCAGCGGGTCACGGCCAGGTCGCGCCAGCGGCTGTAGCCGGTGCCGGCCGCCGTGAGCATGACGGCATAGCGCCCGTTGGACAGCAGGTGCGTGGCCGGTGCACCCGCGCCCGGCGCGCCCATGCGCCGCACGGCATGCAGGTCGTCGCGCACGTCGGCAGGGCCGGTCTGCGTTTCTTCGGCGCGCGGGTGGGCCACGGCCACCAGGCGCGGCATGCGCTCCTGCAGCAGCAGCTCGCAGGCCTGCACCATGGGCTCGCGGTGAAAGCGCTCGCGCATCTGCCCGTCGTGCAAGGTGTTGGCAATGGCCACGATGGTCATGCCCTGGTGGTGCGCCATGTAGTTGCGCACGATGGCCACGGCCTGCCCCTCGGGCAGGCGGCTGCGGGTGAAGTCCAGCGCCTCGTAGAAGCCGTGCTGCCCCAGGGCGCCGAGCTGCGCCAGGCGCGCGAAGTTGTGGCCCGCTGCGGTGGCATCCACCATGCACGCCAGGCCGGTGGCGTAGGGGGCGATCACCAGGTTCTCGGCCAACCCGCGCTTGAGCCCCAGGCCCGGCACGCCGAAGTTGGAGTACTGGTAGGTGAACTCCAGGTCGCGTGCGTTGTAGGCTGATTCGGAGATGCCCCACGGTATGCCCTGCTGCGCGCCGTAGGCCATCTGCCGCTGCACCACCAGCGTATTGGTCTGCTCCAGCAGACTGCCCGCGGGCGCGCGCATTACCAGCGAGGGCATCAGGTACTCGAACATCGAGCCCGACCACGACACCAGCGCCGAGCCCTTGCCCACCGGGATCGCCGTGCGCCCCAGGCGGAACCAGTGGCGCGTCTCCACGTCGCCCTTGGCGATGGCGAACAGGCTGGCCAGCCGCGCCTCGGAGGCCAGCAGGTCGTAGCAGTTGGCGTCGAGCCGGTTCTCCACCGCCGCATAGCCGATGGACAGCAGCTTGCGCTCGGGGTCGAGCAGAAAGGCGAAGTCCATGCCCAGCGCCAGCGCGCGCGCGGTGTCGGCCAGCGATTGCCAGCGGGCGTCGAGCGTGGGAAGTCCCTCGCCAGTAGGCAGCAGGTCGCGCCCCTGCTCGATGACCCGCGCGCGCGCGGCCGCAGTCCAGAACAGCAGTGCATCGCCCTCACCATCCCCACCGCTGCCTGCCGGCACCGCGATGTCCTGCGCCTCCTTCAGCGCCTTGTCGGCCAGGCGCTGCAGGGCGGGCAGGCCCATCTCCACGCCACCACCCGCCACCGCGGTGTCGATCTCGGCCAGCAGGGCCAGCAGCCGCCGGCCCTGTGCGCCCTGCGCCGCAGGCACGCCCTGCACCGCCTCGCGCGCCAGCGCCAGGGCATCGCCCAGCCCTGCCACCCAGGTCGCGGGCAGCGGCGCGCGCACCCAGCCCTCGCAGGCATTGGCCAGCGCGATCAGGTGGCCGGCCAGGTTGCCGCTGTCCACCGACGACACGTAGGGCGGCGCCAGCACCTGCGCCGTGCCCGTGTCGTACCAGTTGTAGAAATGGCCCCGGTGGCGCGCCAGCGCGCCCATGCTGGCCAGCGTGGCCTCCAGCCGGTCGGCGGTCTGCGCGGCACCGGCCCAGCCGAAATCGCGCGCCGCAACGGCCGACAGCAGGTACAGCCCCATGTTGGTGGGCGAGGTGCGGCGCGCCACCACGGGCTTGGGGTCTTCCTGGAAGTTGTCGGGCGGCAGGTGGTGCTCGGCCGCGGTGACGAAGGTCTCGAAAAAGCGCCAGGTGCGCCGCGCGATGCGCCGCAGCACCAGGGCGTTGTCCAGGGCGGGCGCGCTCTGCGGCGCGGGCACGGAGCGCCGGCTCGAGCGCCAGGCCAGGGCCGGCGCCGCCAGCCACAAGGCCAGCAGCGGCAGCACCAGGGGCCGCGATGCCGGTGCCAGCGCGGCAGTGCCGGCCGCCAGCACCGTGGCCAGCAGCAGGCCGCCGGCCATCAGCCGGTAGAAGCCCGCAGGCCCCGGGCGCGGTTTGGTGGCCGACTGCGCGGCGGTCTTCCACTCCAGCATCTGCCGGTGCGTGGCGTACAGCCGCACCAGGGCGCGCACGATGGCGTCCACCGCGCGCCAGGCATGGTCGGGCAGCAGCGCGATGGCGGCCACGGTCTGCAGCACCGCCACGCGGAAGTCCGAGGCCAGCAGGCGCAGGTGGCTGGCCACGCGGATGCCGGGGCGGCTGGCCCACAGCTCGGCCATCCCGGGCAAAAAGGCCGGCACGCCCAGTGCCGCCAGCACCAGCAGCACGCCCCAGGGCGCCTGCGGCCACGGCAGCCAGCAGCACAGCACCAGGGTCAGCAGGCCGGCCGGGGCCAGCAGCGAGCGGCGCAGGTTGTCCAGCATCTTCCAGCGGCCCAGGGCGGGCAAGGGGGTGCCCTGGTGGCGCCGGCCCAGCAGCCAGGGCAGCAGCTGCCAGTCGCCGCGCGTCCAGCGGTGCTGGCGCTGCACGGCCACGTCGTAGCGGGCCGGAAAGTCCTCGACCACCTCCACGTCCGACGCCAGGCCGGCGCGCGCCAGCACGCCCTCGAACAGGTCGTGGCTGAGCAGCGTGTTCTCGGGAATGCGCCCGGCCAGCGCGGCTTCGAAGGCGTCCACGTCGTAGATGCCCTTGCCGGTGTACGAGCCCTCGCCAAACAAGTCCTGGTACACGTCCGACACCGCGGCCGCATACGGGTCCATGCCGCCGGGGCCCGAGGTCAGCCGCTGGTACAGCGAGCCTTCGAGCCCCATGGGCAGTGCCGGCGTCACGCGCGGCTGCAAAATGGCATGGCCGCCCACCACGCGCTGCTCGGCCGGGCTGAAGCTGGGCTGGTTCAGCGGGTGGGCCATCTTGCCGATCAGGCGCAGCGCGGCATCGCGCGGCAGGCGCGTGTCGGCATCGAGCGTGATGACGTAGCGCACGCCGGGCAGGATTTCCGGTTGCCCCTTGCCATCGAGCGCCATGAAGCTGGTGTCCGTGGCGCCGCGCAGCAGGCGGTTGAGCTCGTGCAGCTTGCCGCGCTTGCGCTCCCAGCCCATGAAGCAGTTCTCGCCGGCATTGAAGCGGCGGTGCCGGTGCAGCAGGTAAAAGCGCTTGCCGCCCGGCGCCGGGCCGTGTCGCAGGTTCAGCGCGGCGATTGCCTCCTGCGCCACTGCGATCAGGTGGGCGTCGCTATCGACGACCTCGGTGGCGGCATCGAGCCCGTCGGACAGCAGTGCAAACGACAGGTCGCCCCCCGCGCCCGCCAGGTGGTGCACCTCCAGGCTCTCGATGTGGGCGCGCAGGTCGGCCTCGCTGGTCAGCAGCGTGGGCACCACCACCAGGGTGCGCAGGTGGGTAGGCACGCCGTCATCGAGCGCCAGGCCCGGCAACCCTACTGCGCCGAAGCGCCGGGTGACGCGCCGGTTGACGAGCACGCTCGCCACCTCGGTGGCGGGCAGAAAGCCGGCCAGTGCCAGCGCCACCAGCCAGCCCGGGTGCGTGCCGTGCATGCCGGCCCACCACAGGGCCGCACCCAGCAGCAACAGCGCCAGGCCCATGATGGCGGCAATGTAGCCGCGTACGCCCAGGCCCACCTGCCAGCGGTTGAAGCGAAAGCCCCAGGGCGGCTCGAAGCCGATGGCCTGCTCCAGCGCGGGCCGGCCCTCGGCCACCAGGTGGTAGCCAGGGTCGGTAGTGCGCGCGGGGGTGGCCCCGGTGCCTTGGGCGGCCGCTGCGGCTTGCGCGCTGGCCAGGGCCTGTTCCGCAATCGCCAGTTCGGACAGGGACGAGCCGCGCGCCAGTTGTTCGATGGCATTCCGGTAGAGGTTGCGCGTGGCAAAGTCCATCGCCGCAAAGCCGCTGCTCTCACGCAGGCGCGTGTCCACTAGGCTCATGCCCTCGACCAGGTCGGCCCAGTCGATGTCGGACATCAGGCGCATGCTGGTGATCACGTTGCGCACGCTGACGTTCGATGCGCCTTGGCGCTGCTGCGAGTGTTCGATCACCAGGCCCACGCTGGTGCCCTGCAGCTCGAGCCGCTCTTCCAGCCACTGCAGCGCCGGGGTGGTGCGTGGATCCTGGTCGCGCAGCCGCTTGGCCAACTGCGCGGCAAACAGCTCCGACAGCGGGCCGTGGGCGCGTGTGCCGATGTCGCCCACCAGGGCCGAGTAGGCGCTGCCCGACGCGAGCAGGCGGTCGGCCAGCGCCTGGGCATCGGCGCGGTCGGCCCGGCCGGCCGTGATCTGGTCCGCCAGCCGGCGCAGGTTTTCCACCAGCACGATGCGCAAGGTGATGGCCACCGCCCACAGCTCGCTGATCATCAGCGGTTGCACCTCCTGGTAGGCCGCGATGAAGCGGCGCAACGCCAGCGGATCGAAGTAACTGTCGGTATGGGCGACAAAGGCCCAGGCAATGCCCAAAACGCGTGGGTAGCCGGCAAACGGCCCCTGCGCCAGCTTGGGCAACTGCCGGTAGTAACCCGGGGGCAGGTCCACGCGAATCTCGCGGATCTGCTCTTCCACCACGTGGTAGTTGTCCAGCAGCCAGTCGGCGGCGGGCACCACGCTGGATCCCGATGCCAACTCGGCGGCGCTGGCGCGGTACGCGGCAAGCAACTGGCTGGCATTGGCGCGCAGGCGCCGGTGCAAAGAGGGCACAGCCAGGGGCTTGGAGCTTATTTGCTGCGCCACAGCCAGCGTGCGGGCATGCTGCTCCAGCCGCTCTATCCCGAACAGTTCCTCGCGCACGGGGGCGGCGTCGTTCCACGGCGGCATGGCTGTGCCTCGCCAAGCATGAGCAAGAGAAGGCAACACAGAAACCTTTCAGGGCCCCCGTGACACCACGATGCCTGCGAGTTGCCCACGGCAAGAGGTGCGGACAGGCCTGGCCTGTTCGCACCTAAAAAAGCTATGGCGTCGGGCGCAGGCAAAAGCCTGCGCGGCAACGTGCGAGTGGAAATGTCATGGGCTCTTTTCAGAGCCGTTGCCTGGAGGGAGGCGCTCAGCGGGGGAAGGAGATCGGTCTATTTTTCAGCGGGCGCCAACGCAGTATGGCCCTGGTCTTCGTCGATACAGCGGAATGACCTCTTCGCGCTGCTTCGCCGATCGATAGCCCGCAGTGATCTCAAGCCATCCAAATGACCATCAAAGGGGAAGGGTTGGGTTGGCGCATGACCGAGCTACATGGATGCCATCTGCAGACGGGTTGGTGTCGGGCTTTCGATGTCGATACTTGGAGGCGATCAGATGGATTGCAAGCGAGACTGAGCTGCCCGGTCGAGGGGCGTCGCAAGCGCCATGATCCCTGGAGGTTCGCTGCAGCGCGAAAGAGGTAGGGCGGCTGGCCATTGAGGCTACACGACCATCATGATGGGTGGTCAAAAGCCCAGCTTTCCGAGCCACGGCCTTGGTTGAGACGCGGAGTGCGAGGATTGAAGTGGCGACTACCCTGCCGCAGTTCGGGTTACCGCATGCATGCCACTTGGTCCTCAAACGCCGCCCCGGTAGCCACGGCAGCCAAGTCGCTCATTGCGCGAGCCGCTCGACCAGTGCCTCGAGTTCGTCAAGCTCAAAAGGCTTCCTCAGCGGATGAGCGGTAGGGCCGAGCGACAGGACGATGTCCCTCAAGTCCTGTCCGGAGCACACGATCACCGGCAGCTTCGGGTCCTGCTGAAGTGCCTCGCGCGCTACGTCGAGGCCCGAGCCGTCGGGGAGGTTGATGTCGGTCATCAGCAGGTTCACCTTCTGCGCGCGCAGCGCCTTGCGCGCGCCAGCGCCGTCCGCCACACACACGACCTGGCGGTCGGCAGTGGTGAGCAACTCGGCGAACGACTCGCGGATCAAGTCGTTGTCTTCGACGTAGAGGATGACGAAAGGGTTGGCGGTCATGGTGGGCGGGCTGCTCGATTCTGTGCAAGGTCCAGGTAGGGCTGGGCGACGGCCTATTTGGTTTCTGATGACCAGGGGAAATTAATGTAGTTCTCGCGTGTTTCGAAACAGATATTGCCGTACATCTTCAGATAGGTCGCGCGCCGCGACGGATCGGCATACACCGCGCCGGGGTTGGCCGTATCGCGCTCATAGTCCGCGATGTTGCCGCTGGTAAGTGCCCTGGGCAGGATGTCCATTGCTTGCGGGATGGATTTTCCGTCCAGCCAATCAGCGGCATGCTGGCCCATCGCAAAGCCGAATATGGATGATGCAAGGCTGATGCTCGCCTTGTAGGGGCTGTCGCCTTTTTTGATTTCGACGACCGCTTCCTGCTCGCCGTCTATCCCGCCCAGAAATTGCTCCGGCCGCGCCTTGCCCGCCTCACGCAATGCCGACAGCGCACCCAGCACCACCGTGTCTGCACCCAGCACCACGTCGATATTCGGTTGCGCCAGCAGGATCGTCTTCATCGTGCGATATCCACCCTCCTTGTCGACCGTGGCGGGCGAAATGTCGGCCACGATCGTCACGCCCGGCAGTGCCCGCAGGGTATCGCGCATGGCGGTGAAACGCGGCGCGAGAAATTGCAGGCTGTCATGCGTCAGCAGCACAACCTTGGCCTTTCCGCCAAGCCGCGTGCGGATGTAATGTGCTGCGGATTCCGCCAGAACCTTGCCGGTCAGATATTGCGGCGCGTTCAACACCGTCGTCGCCGGCGGCGCCACGACGGCCCCCACATAAGCGCCTCCGCCGATCACCTTCTTCAGTGCCGGCGCCAACGATGGCGGATCGATGGGTGCCACCACCATCGCGCCGGTCTTGTCGGTTGCGATGCCGCTCACCTGTTTGATCATCAGCTCAGGATCGTTGTTGGCAAAGGCGACGCTGTAGTTGAGGCCCCGCGCCCGTGCTGCGGCCTCCAGCCCGCGCCCCACGCCCTGCATGAACTCGCGCCTGTTGTCCTGCACGAACACCAGTTTTTTCTGAAATCCAATGGGCGCTCTGCAAGAAGCCCGTGCTGCGTCGTAGGCGGGCAACTTGACGGACGTGGTAAGCCCATCGCCGCCCGTGGCAAACGAAGCGCCGCTGAGGCAGGCTAAGGAAACAACCACAGACATTCGAAATTTCATCGTAGGTCCCATTCCCATTACGCGGTGGTCAGCACCAGCCGTGCTGCCGTGCCCGGCATGCGGTTGATGTACTCCACATGTGTCTTCAACGACGACGCCATCGTTTGAATGATCTTGCTGCCCAATCCCGTGCCCGCATGCGTGGCGTTGGGCGCAATCCCGACGCCGTCATCCTCAACCGTCAGTTCGGCCTTGCCGCCGTCCAAGCGCTTCAGCCGCACCCGGACCTCGCCGGGCTTGTCGGCGGGGTAGGCATATTTGAAGGCGTTGGTCACCAGTTCCTGTACGGCCACGCCCAGGCTGACGCTGGCATCAGTGCTGAGCGAAATCGGCTCCAGATAGCACTTCAGGATGGCGGTATGGCCGTCCTTCTTCATCGCCGTCTCCATATTGCTCAGCATGGCGCCCAGGTAATCGTTCAGCGCCACGTTGGTCACATCGCCAGATGTGTAAAGGCTCTTGTGGATCAGCGAGATGGCATTGATCCGCGATTGCGTTTCGGCCAACGCATCCTTTGCCGCCGCATCAGTGACGGAACGCGTCTGCATCCTCACCAGCGCCGCCACCAGCTGCAGGCTGTTGGCCACGCGGTGATTGACCTCGCCCAGCAGAACTTCTGCGCGTTCCCGCGCCATGGCCAGATCGGAAGTGCGGGCCTTCACACGTTCTTCCAGTGTGAGATTGACTGCGTGCACTTCGTCGCGCGCCTGCTTCAAATCCTGTCCGTTGCGGTAGACCGTATAGGCCACCACAAGCACCACCAGGATGATGACCACCGCGGCGCCCGCCGAGATCCAGCGCAGCAGCGACGCGTTGCGTTGCTGTTCTGTGCTGTTGAGTGTGCTGTTCTCGTCGGCGATCAAGATCGCGCCATAGAGAAAGACATTGATTTCATCCATCAGCGTCTTACCGCGATTTCTCTGGAGCAATGCCATGGCCTCGGCATCGCGGCCGGCGCTTTTCAGCGAAATGCTGGAGTCCATGTCGGCGATTTTTTCGCTTACTGCCTCCGACAACCTGGGCAGCATGGCCCGGTTGGGGGCATCCGGCGGGATCATCCTGCTCAGATCGTCCAGCTCCTGCCGCGCCCGCGTCTTGGCCGTGTCGTAAGGGGCCAGATAAATCTGGTTGCCGGTCAGAAGAAATCCCCGCTGGCTCGACTCTGCGGTGCGTAAATGATCGCGCAGCTCCACCGCGGCGATGCGGATCGTGCGCTGGAACGCTGATTGCTCAATCAGGCTGTTGCCGCGTTCCACCAGCCAGAGGGTGGTGCTGACGATCACGATCAGCGCCAGAAAGCCGATCGTCAAGCCCGCGCCAACACCTACCGCCAACCGACTTCGTTCGAACATCAATCAACTTTCAAAGGGCTGGGTGGACAAAATAGAGCGTGCGCCTTCGCTCCGTGTTCCATAACTAAAAACGGGTCTGTCGCTAGGTTGGAAAACCTGGCAATGATAATTGCTGACATGCCTCATGGCCCGACCCGGGGGCAGCCCGCCTGACGGCACGGGGGCAGCGCATGTATCACCGGGTCGCAAGGCTGCGTCGCGCCTCTTTTGGGCAAGATCGGACGGCCAACCCGCCGAGGCAGCTCGCGCGCTCCTCCCTGTTTATTAGCCCGAACCGCGCGGTGGTCCGGGCAGGGCGGCAAGCGGCATCTTTCTCTCAGTCAAAGCGCTTGCAATACCTGCTCCTGGCGAAGTACGCACCCGGGTGGGCTGCCACCCGCAAGTGGCCTTGCTACTTGTTAACCGCTGGGCCGGCGCACCCCTCACCCATTCCCGCCATGCCCGCCAACCGCTGCAAGCGCGACCGGTTTTCCATGCAAGCCTTATGCTCCGCTTCCAGCACCTTCTGCTGAGCCAATTGAGCGGCGCGCGCACGCTCGGCCTGCAGTTGTGCGATGCGTTCCCGGATCTGCGGCATGGCGGCCAGGGCGGCTTTTTCGCCCTCCAGGATCGCGCTGGCGCGCTGGCCGAAGTCGGCAGGGCCGATGTCGAGCACCTTGGGGCGGATGACCACGTCGGCGCGGGCCAGTTCGGCCTCACCCAGTTTCTGTCCCATGATCGCAATCGACTGGTTCAGTGCGCCCAGCATGTTGGCCGGCGCCTGGCCGCGGGCCTTGTTGGAGATGTCCACGGCCACCACGATGTCGGCGCCCAGCTGGCGCGCTGCGTCTACCGGCACGGGGCTCACGATGCCACCGTCCACGAAGTGGTACTTGCCGATGGTGACGGGCTGGAACACGCCGGGCACGCTGCTGGATGCGCGCACCGCCTGGCCGGTGTTGCCGCGTGCGAACACGGTGCGCTCGCCGTCTTCAAGCCGCGTAGCGACCACCGCAAACGGTTTGACCATCTGCTCGAGCGGTTTGCGGCGCACTTGTTCGTTCACGTAGTCCTCGAGCTTCTGGCCCAGCACCAGGCCGCCCGACGACAGCTGCAGGTCGCGGATCTTGGCTTCGTCCAGCGCGACGGCTTTTTCCTGCATCTCGAACGCGTTCATGCCGCTGGCATACAGCGCGCCCACGACGCTGCCTGCGCTGGTGCCCGAGACGACTGCAGGCGCAAAGCCATTGGCCTCCAGCATCTTGATCACGCCGATGTGCGCAAAGCCTTTGGCCGCCCCGCCGCCCAGGGCGATGCCAACCTTGATGGCGCCGCCTGCGGGGGCCGCAGCGGCGGTGCTGGCCGGGGCCGGTGTGGTTGCAGCGGGCTGGGTAGGTTGCGTGCCGCCGCATGCGGCAAGGCCTGCACAGCCCAGAAGGGCCAACGGGCGAAAGAAGACGTCCAACCGCATGTGCAGAATCCTGTTGTCAACGGAGGCGGCGAGTGTAGCGGCAGGGGGATGCTGACGATTTCATGGGTCGGCAGATAGGTGCAGATGGGATGCGAGTTGCTGCCCGCGACCGGGCGCGTGAATCGAACGCGATGAGACTCGCCAGCACAAATTGTCACAGGCGCCGGCATGCCCGTTACCTACACTGCCACGTCCTTTTTCTGGCTAACCTCCACAACCAATCCAACATGGCCAAACCTGCTGTATCCGTCATCCCTGGCACCATCATCACTGGCGGCGAACTGAGCCCATCCACCATCCTTGCAGTGAACCAGGCGGCCTCCAAAACCCCCGCGCAATGGCGCCGGTTCGTCGCTTATACCGGGGTCGTCAAAGTGGGCGGTTCGCTGGCCTGGCGCGCCAATAACCCGGGCAACTTGCGCGACTCACCCTTCAAGATCGGCAACGTCACCGGCGGCGTGGGTGTTTTTGCAGTGTTTGCCAACATGGACGATGGCCATGCCGCTCAACGCGCGCTTTACCTCAACAAATACGGAGCCATGAAAGTGCGCGACGCCATCTCCAAGCTCACGCCACCAAGCGAAAACAACACTGAGCGGTACCTCAAAGCGTTGGTGAAGGCGGGCGTCGACCTGGATAAAGATGTCAAATCGCAGATTGACGTGCTTATGCCCGCGGTGGCGGTGAGCGAAGGTGTCATTGCCGGTATTGAGGTGCCCCGATGATGAAACGCCTGGGTCTCGTGGCTTTGCTTCTCGCGACGCACTTGCTGGTGCATGCGGGAGAACGGGTCGCTGTGGGCTGCAAGAGCGTGCAACTGGTGCTGGATGACCGGGTGACGCCAAGCGAGCTCGCCCGCTTGTGGGCCAGCGGCGAGCCGGCACCGGGCGGGCCGGCTGTGTTGCAGCTGCGTGGTTGCCACGGTGAATTGCTCGACAGCCTGACGCTGGAATCGTCCCTGGCCAAACTGGACCGTACCCCGTTGCGAGGCGTGCGCGTCCCCACATTGCTCGTGACGGTGGACCTGACGGCGCCCGTAGGTAGCTACAGCGGGCCGCTGACCAAGCCGGTTCAAGTCGACGGCAACCGGCTGACCCACGCGCAGGCCCGCGGGGTCGATGGCCGCCTTGTGCCCATCGTGTTGGCCCACACTGGCAAAGCTGCCTGGAAGAAGGTACGCATCCGCGGGGCAGATCAGCTGCTGGCTGTGCGCAGCGAGCCGCAGGACGGCGACTTCACCACCAGCTTTCGCCGCTATGCACCCGGGCCGCAGGGCTGGCGCATGCAGGTGCGTTCACAGCCGGGACTGTGGGAGTCCGACGGTGAGTTTCCGTCGCGGCGGTCTTTCCCTTGAGTCGGTAGTCGCCTGTCGCCGCAGGACTCAAGCCGACATGAGCACGCAGGGGCAGGGCGGCGCCTGCCCTCAGACCCGATCCTGCGGCCTCACTCCCCTTGCGACCCTCGGTGTGCCCAGCCCGTGGTGCGCTTCTCGACCCAGCTGAACAGCTCGTACATCACCATCGCCATGGCGCCCACCACCATCAGCCCGGCAAACGCCAGGCCCATTTGCATGGACGAGCCCGCAGAGATCAACAGGTAGCCGATGCCTTCGTTGGCCGCCGTCATCTCCGACACGGTGGTGCCCACGAAGGCGAGCGTGATGGCGACCTTGAGCGAGCCGTAAAAGTAGGGCATGGATCGCGGCAGGCCGACCTTGACCAGTACGTCCCAGCGTTTGGCGCCCAGTACGCGCAGCACGTCTTCCAGCTCGGGCTCCAGCGTGGCCAGGCCCGTGGCGATGTTCACCATGATCGGAAAGAAGCTGATGAGAAACGCGGTGAGGATGGCTGGCCCCACGCCGATGCCGAACCACACCACCAAGATGGGCACGAAGGCTGCCTTGGGGAGGGCGTTGAAGGCGGTCATCAGCGGGTAGACGGCGGCATACGCCAGGCGAGAGCTCCCAATGAGGAAGCCGAGCAGCACGCCGACGACGATGGCAATGCCGAAGCCCGCCATGGTGACCCAGTAGGTGCGCCAGGCGTGGGCAGCAATCACGCCTCCAAACTCCACCATCTGCGTGGCGATGACCCAGGGGCTGGGAAAGAGATATTCAGGGATGCTGAACGCCGAGCAGATGATCTGCCACAGCAGGATGATGGCGACGAGCAGGACCCAGGGGGACCAGCGCTCCACGGTTTTCTTGTGCATGAATCGCTTTGATCTTTTATTGCGGGATAGGAGCGACGGCCTTGCCTGCTGCACCTTGGCGCAAGGCGCCGATGTGGCCGCGCAGCTCGTGCACGATGTCGGTGAACTCCTTCGTGTAGGTGATCTCCAGGTCGCGCGGGCGCGGCAGCTCAATGTCGCGCTGAACGACAAACCGGCCGGGGCTCTTGCTCATCACGTACACCTTGTCGGCCAAAAAGACCGACTCGCGCAGGTCGTGCGTGACCAGGATCACGTTGAACTGCTGCTCGGCCTGCAGGTCGCGCAGGATGCACCACAGCTCTTCGCGCGTGAAGGCGTCGAGCGCGCCGAAGGGCTCGTCGAGCAGCAGCATCTTGGGCTCGTGGATCAGCGCGCGGCAGATGCTGGCGCGCTGCTGCATGCCACCCGACAGCTGCCAGGGGAACTTGTCCTCATAGCCGCCGAGGCCCACCTTCTGCAAAAGGGCACGGGCGCGGGCATCGTATTCCTTGCGTTTCGCCTTGAACTGGCTGCGGTGCGGCTCGACGATCTCGAGCGGCAGCAGCACGTTGTCGACCGTGGTGCGCCAAGGCAGCAGCGACGGCGCCTGAAACGCCATGCCCGAGATCTTGAGCGGGCCGGTCACCGGCTGGCCGTCGATGAGGATCTTGCCCCGCGACGGCATCTTCAGGCCCGTGGCCAGCTTCATGAAGGTGGACTTGCCACAGCCCGACGGACCGACGATGGCGATGAACTCGCCTTGGCGGATCTGCAGGTCGATCGCCTCGACGGCAAAGTGGTTCTGCGCGAGCAGCTCGTCGTTGTACGCGAGCCAGACGTCGCGGAAATCCACAAAGTAGGAGTCAGCAGCCTGCATCAGAGGTCCGTCGTTTGTTGGGTTTGTGCACCGGGTTGGATGCAGGGCGCGGCCCAAGCGAGCGCCCCCGTGCAAGGGCCGCCCCGCCGCACCGGGGGCGTCCCCCTCCCGACTTGCGCAGCGAGTCGAGAGAGGGGCTGAGGGCCGAGGCTCCAATCCTGCCTGCGCAGGATTGGACGTGCCCGAAGAGACACGGCCTCTGGCTGTGGCACCGGGGCGCGAAGCGACTCAGGGGAAGTCACTTTTTTGGCAGGATGTTGAGTTCAGCGGTGCTGGGCAGGAAGCTCGGGTTCCACACGTCGTCTGCGTTCACGCGGGTCTTGGTGTTGAACGCGTCGGACACCTGCGATGCCATCAGCGACAGGCGGCCGGGCACGGCCTTGCCAAAGCCTTCGGCGCGGGCGTCGGGGCTGTTGATCACGGTGTCGATGGCCAGCTGCAGGCGGCGGGTCTCCAGCGGCACGTTCACGATGCCGTCGCGCGCCTTCACGTGTTCGATCGAGGCCGCGGGGTTGGCGATCACTTCCTTGGCGCCCTTCGTGAAGGCCGCCAGGAAGGCTTTGACCGCTGCCGGGTTTTCCTTGATGAGCTTGGGGCTGGCGATGATCACGTTGCCATACAGCTTCACGCCGAAATCGGCGTACGGCAGCACCACCACATCAGATGCCTTGGCGCCGCGGGCTTCCAGGTTCAGAAGCGAGGTGAACGTGAAGCCGGTGATGGCATCCACATCGCCGCGCACGAGCATGGTCTCGCGCAGCGGTGGGTCCATGGCGGTCCACTGCACGTTGCCGATGCCGTTGGCCTTCTGGAAGATCGGGAACGCGCGGCGGCCGGCATCAAACACCGGGGCGCCCAGCTTCTTGCCGGCCAGGTCGGTGGGCTTGGTGATGCCGCTCTTCTTGAGCGCCATGACCGAGGCGGGCGTGTTGTTGTAGACCATCATCACAGCCACGGGCTTGTTCTGCGCGTCGGGGTTGTTGGCGTGAAACTCCATCACCGCGGCCAGGTCGGCAAAGCCCATGTCATAGGTGCCCGAGGCCACGCGCTGCACGGCGCCGCCCGAGCCGTTGCCGGCGTCGACCGTCACGTCCAGACCAGCGGCCTTGAAGTAGCCCTTGGCCACCGGCTGAAGGAACAGGGCTGCGGGCCCTTCAAAGCGCCAGTCGAGCTGGAACTTGATGGGCGTGAGCGTCTGCGCCTGGGCCAGCGAGAACACGCTGATGGCGGCCATCAGCACAGTGGTTTGCAAGAACGAACGTTTTTTCATGGGGGCTCCTGTCAGAAGACGGCAAGGGCGGGCAAGGGAGAAAGGGAAGAGAGAACACGGGGCGCGGCGACCGGTCGGGCCAGGCGTGCGCTGCCCATGCCGTCAAGTCAGCAAAAACGATGCCCGCTTTGGTGGTTGTGGTGTCGGGCAGGCACCCATTGTTCACCGAAGCGGTGCATCGGTGCATGCAGGGTTTCCCGAAATGGTGCAAGGGCAGCGCCTGCTGCGCCCGTAGGAGCGCGGGGGCTGCGTGGGCTGAAGGTGCCGCGCCGGTGCAAGGCAGGCGGCTGCACGGGGCGGCCGAGGGCATTGCGCCCCCGGCGTGGTGCCCTTACTTGGGGCGCGCGGCCGCGCTGGCCACGGCCAGTGCCGTCATGTTGAACACCCGGCGCACGGTGGCGGCGGGCGTCAGGATGTAGGCGGTGTCGGCCACGCCCATCAGGATCGGGCCCACTGTCACGCCACCGCTGGTGGTGGTCTTGAGCACGTTGTAGAGGATGTTGGCCGCGTCCAGGTTCGGGCAGATCAGCAGGTTGGCCGAATCGGTCAGCGTCGAGTCCGCCATGTAGGCGTTGCGGATGTTGGGCTCCAGCGCCGCGTCGCCATGCAGCTCGCCATCGCACTCGATCTCGGGGTGGGCCGCCACAAACAGGTCGCGCGCCTCGCGCATCTTCTTGGCCGACGCGCGCTTGGACGAGCCGTAGCTCGAGTGCGACAGGAAGGCCACCTTGGCCGGCAGGCCAAAGCGCTGCACCTCTTGCACCGACATCCACGCGATGTCCGACAGCTGCTGCGCCGTGGGGTTCTCGTTCACATAGGTGTCGGCGATGAAGAGCGTGCCGCGGTTGGTCATCAGCGCGTTCAGCGCCGCGTAGTCGTTCACGCCTTCCTGGCGGCCCAGGATGCTGTGGATGCGCTCCAGGTGAGTCTCGTAGGTGCCCACCAGCCCGCAGATCATCGCGTCGGCATCGCCCAAGGCGACCATCAGCGAAGCGATGATGGTGTTGGAGCGGCGCACGGCGGCCTTGGCCACTTCGGGCGTCGCGCCGTTGCGCTTTTGCAGCTGGTGGTAGTGCTCCCAGTACTGGCGAAAGCGCGGGTCGTCCTCGGGGTTGCACACCTCCACATCCTTGCCCAGCTGCATGCGCAGGCCGGCTTTTTCGATGCGGGCGGCAATCACCGCGGGGCGGCCGATGAGGATGGGCTGGGCGATCTTGTCGTCAATCGCCATCTGCGCGGCACGCAGCGCGCGCTCGTCTTCACCGTCGGCATAGGCCACGCGTTTCTGGCCTTCGGGCAGGGCCTTGGCCGCCGTGATCACGGGGCGCATCAGCATGCCGGTCTGGTAGACAAAGCGCGACAGGGCTTCCTTGTAGGCCTCCATGTCCTCGATGGGGCGGGTGGCCACGCCGGACTCGGCCGCCGCCTTGGCTACCGCGGGCGCGATCTTCAGGATCAGGCGCGAGTCGAACGGCGTGGGGATCAGGTAGTCGGGGCCGAAGGTGAGTTCCTTGCCGGCATAGGCGCTGGCCACTTCTTCACTGATGTCGGCCTTGGCCAGGTCGGCGATCTGGCGCACGCAGGCCAGCTTCATGGCCTCGGTGATCTTGGTCGCGCCGCAGTCCAGGGCGCCGCGGAAGATGTACGGAAAACACAGGACGTTGTTGACCTGGTTGGGGTAGTCCGAACGGCCCGTGGCAATGATGCAGTCGGGCCGGATGGCCTTGGCCAGTTCGGGGCGGATCTCGGGCTCGGGGTTGGCCAGCGCCAGGATGATGGGCTTGGTGCCCATGGTCTTGACCATCTCGGCCGTGAGCACGCCGGGCGCGGAGCAGCCCAGGAACACGTCGGCACCGTCGACCACGTCGGCCAGCGTGCGGGCCTCGGTCTTTTGCGCGTAGCGCTGCTTGGACACATCCAGACCGCCGGGGCGGCCTTCATAGATCACGCCCTTGGAGTCGACCATGAAGACGTTTTCGCGCTTCACGCCCAGGCCCACCATCACGTCCACGCAGGCAATGGCGGCAGCACCCGCGCCCGACACGGCGATCTTCACTGCGCCGATTTCTTTGCCCACCAGCTCCAGGCCGTTGAGCAGCGCGGCGCTGGAGATGATGGCCGTGCCATGCTGGTCGTCATGGAACACCGGGATGTTCATGCGCGCGCTGAGTTGCTGCTCGATGTAGAAGCACTCGGGCGCCTTGATGTCTTCGAGGTTGATACCGCCCAGGGTGGGCTCCATTGCGGCAATGATTTCGATGAGCTTGTCGGGGTCGCGCTCGGCCAGTTCGATGTCGAACACGTCCACGCCCGCAAACTTCTTGAACAGGCAGCCCTTGCCTTCCATGACCGGCTTGCTGGCCAGCGGGCCGATGTCGCCCAGGCCCAGCACGGCCGTGCCGTTGGTGATCACGCCCACGAGGTTGCCGCGCGAGGTGTAGTCGAATGCCTTGGAGGGGTCTGCCTGGATATCAAGGCAGGGGTAGGCCACACCGGGCGAGTACGCCAGCGACAGGTCGCGCTGGTTGGACAGGGGCTTGGTGGGGGTGACCGCAATCTTGCCCCGGCCGGGGTTGCGGTGGTATTCGCGCGCAGCGTCGCGCAGGGCCTCTTCGGCGGCGGAAAGTTTCTGGGTCATAGGGAAATCCTGGAAGTCCTCGGCGGAATGCAAAACAAGCGTACCCGATGGGGCAACGCGTCCGTATGGCGGTTTATGCGTATGCGGCATGGAGCCACAACCTCCCAACGGCAACGCCGGTCAGAAGGGAGCTCCCCGGGTTGCGGAGCTGGGGTTCTTCTGCACCGGGCAGGCGGGACACTGGTTTGCGTCGGCCTGGCGTGGGGCGTGCTCAGCGGCGGAGGTGTCGCGGCTGGCGCCAGGGAAGAACACGTTCAGGGCCATGGCCTTGAGCGAGGCCCGCAGGATACCGGATTCGGACGTGCTTTTTTGGAGTCCATCCAGCCGCATTCCCCGCGCCTTCAGGACGGTGCCCGCTGCGCGGCCAGCGGCGTGAGCGAGTCGCGCAAGCGGTCGCGCACCAGCGGGTGGTCGGGATTGAGCGCCGCCTCCACATGCCCGATGTGCGCCAGGAGGCGCTCGCGGGCCAGCGCGGTGTCGCCGGCTTCCAGGGCTTCCACGATCGCCTCGTGTTCAGCGCACGACTGCTTGGCCTCGTGCCGCGATTGGTAGAGCGAGGCGGCCAGGGTGGTGCGGGCTGTCAGGTCGCGCAAGATGTCGCTCAGGCTGCGGTGGCCCATGGCTTCTGCCAGGCAGACATGAAAATCGGCCAGCAGGAAGGCGCGCGTGGCGGCGTCAGCCCCCTCGATGGCTTGCTGCTCGTCGGCAATGTGCGCGCGCAGCCGGGGCGTGACCGACTGCAGGGGCCGGCCGGCATCGGCCAGAATGCCCGACTCGATGATGCGCCGGGCCGAGAACGCATCGCGCGCATCCTCCACCGAGGGCTCCACCACGTACCAGCCGCGCCGTGGCCGCACCTCGACAAAACCGCGCGCCTGCAGCTGCATCAGCGCCTCGCGTACCAGAGTGCGGCTCACGCCGAACAGGTCGGCCAGCTCCTGCTCGCCCAGGCGCTCGCCGGGTGCAAGCTTCTGGGCCAGGATGGACTCCACCACCTGTTGTGCGATCGGGTTCTGCTGGATGCTCATGGGGCCGATTGTGGCGCCACCTCTGGGGCTACCCCCGACGCCACCGGCGGCAGGCTCTGGCCGTCCAGCACGGCGTGGGCGCGCTCACGGTCGATGTCGCCTTCCCATGCGGCGATGGCCACCGTGGCCACACAGTTGCCGATCAGGTTGCCCAGGGCGCGGGCAATGCCCATGAACCAGTCCACCGACAGCACCAGCACCAAGCCAATGGCGGGGATGGCCGGTATCGCGTGCAGCGTGGCCGCCAGCACCACGATGGCCGAGCCCGGCACGCCGTGCGCGCCCTTGGACGTGACCAGCGAGATCGCGAGGATGGTCAGCAGGTCGGCCATCGAGATCGGCGTGTTGGTGGCCTGTGCGATGAACACGGCCGCCAGCGTGATGTAGATCGAGAACGCGTCAAGGTTGAACGAATAGCCTGTGGGAATCACCAGGCCCACGGTGGAGTCGCGGATGCCCATGTGCTTGAGCTTGGCCATGATCTGCGGCAGCACACTGTCGGACGACGTGGTGGCAAACACCACGGCCAGCTCTTCGCGCAGGTAGCGCAGCAGCTTGAACAGGCTGAAGCCGGAGACCCGCATGATCAGGCCCAGCACCACCACCACGAAGATGAACACGGCTGCATAGAACAGCACCACCAGCATGCCCAACTGCTTGAGCGAACCGATGCCGTACTTCCCCACCGTGAAGGCAATGGCACCCAGCACGCCCAGCGGCGCCAGCTTGATGATCAAGCCCATGGTCTTGAAGAGCACGTGCGACAGGTCTTCGATAAGAAGGGTGACCCGCGCGCCGCGCTCACCCAGCAACGCGAGGGCGCAGCCGAAGACGATGGAGAACAGCAACACCTGCAGCACGTCGCCGTTGGCAAACGCGCTCACGGCGGTAGTGGGGATGAGCTTGAGCAAAAAGTCGCTGAAGCCGCCACCGGTGAGCTTGCTCGCGTTTTCAACATAAGCGCCCATGGCCTTGGGGTCGAGCGCGCTCGGGTCCACGTTCATGCCCACGCCGGGTTCGAACCAGAACGCGAGCGCCAAGCCCAGCACCAGCGCGATGGAGGTAACGACCTCGAAGTAGATCAGCGACTTGATGCCCACCCGGCCCACGCGCTTGAGGTCACCCGTGCCGGCAATGCCGTGCACCACCACGCAAAAGACGATGAGCGGAATCAGCATCTTGATGAGCTTGATGAAGCCGTCGCCCAGGGGCTTGAGCTGCACCGCTGTGTCGGGCCAGAGCAACCCCACGGCCACGCCAGCGATCAAGGCCAGGATCACCCGGCCAAACAGGGAATTCAGAAAACGAAGCATGGGAACCCTTCGATATGAGGACAAGCAGGCATTGAAATCAATCTTGCATACAAGAAATGTAGACAAGTGTGCGGCGCCAATGACATGGGGTTATCCCGCGCTCTACCGGCGCTTCCCAGCGCACTGCTGCGTCTGTCCAGTTGTAGCGGCGGTTGCACCCCGATTGACTTTCGAGCGCGACCGCGCCAAGGCCGCTGCCGCACAATTGCCCGCGGAGACACACCATGACCCAATCCCACCGCCCCGTGCCCGATCCGGTTCGCCAGAGCAGCGAGTTCCTCGAATACCTGTACCGCGTCGCCGTGCGCCGCGCGCTGCCCCTGCACAACACCGCCGCCTTTCTGCCCGCCCCGCCTACGCCCGAAAGCGGTGGCCGCACCCTGGTGCTGGGCGCGGGCAAGGCCGGGGGCGCGATGGCGCAGGCCGTAGAGGCTCTGTGGCCGGCCGATGCGCCGCTGTCTGGCCTGGTCGTCACGCGCTACCACCACACGCCGCCGCGGCCCGAAGGTCTGCCGCAACGCATCGAGGTGGTCGAGGCCGCGCACCCCGTGCCCGACGCGGCAGGTCTCGACGCGGCGCAGCGCATCCTGGCGCTTACCCAGGATCTGACGGAAAACGACCTCGTGCTGTGCCTGATCTCCGGCGGCGGCTCGGCCCTGCTCACGCTGCCGGCCGACGGCCTCACGCTCGAAGACAAGCAGCGCATCAACAAGGCGCTGCTCGAGAGCGGCGCTGCCATCGACGAGATGAACTGCGTGCGCAAGCACCTCTCGCGCATCAAGGGCGGGCGGCTTGCCGCTGCCTGCGCACCCGCGCGCGTGGTCACACTCACCATCAGCGATGTGCCCGGCGACGATCCCTCGGTGATCGCCAGCGGCCCCACGGTGCCCGATGCCACCACCTGCGCGGACGCGCTGGGCATCCTGGCGCGCTACCGCATCGACATCCCGGCCAGCGTGCGCGCAGCGTTGGAGGCCGGTGATTTGGAAACTCCCAAGCCCGGCGACGCCGTCTTCGCAGGCCATGCCGTGCACATGACGGCCACGCCCCAGCAGTCGCTGGAGGCTGCGGCCGAGGCCGCGCGGGCGGCGGGCGTGCCGGCGTACATCCTCTCCGACGAAATCGAGGGCGAATCGCGCGAGGTGGGCAAGGTGCATGCAGCGCTGGCGCGGGCCGTAGCGCGCCACGGCCAGCCGTTTGCGCGGCCCTGCGTGATCCTCTCGGGCGGTGAGACCACCGTCACTGTGCGGCAGCGGCCACCTGGTGCCCCGAAGGGCCGGGGCGGGCGTGCGGGCGAGTTCTGCATGGGCCTCGCGCAAGCACTGCAAGGGCAGGAGGGTGTGTGGGCGCTGGCGGCAGACACCGATGGTATCGACGGCGTGGAAGACAACGCCGGTGCCCGTGTGACCCCCGACACCCTGGCGCGCGCCGCCGCGCAGGGCCTGCGCATTGCGGACCATCTGGACCGCAACGATGCCTATGCGTACTTTGATGCGCTGGGCGACCTCGTCATCACCGGGCCGACGCACACGAACGTCAACGACTTTCGGGCGCTGCTGATTTTGTAGTGGGCCATGCTGACCGCCCTTCGCTGCGCTGAAAAGTGGCAGCGGGTGACCAAGCCGGAGAGGGCATGAAAAAATCCCGCTGGCCATAATGGCGAGCGGGATTTTCATCGAAATGGCCTCCAGCGCTTATCTATCAAGCGCTACAAGCTATCAATATGGTAGCAATCAGTACCCCAGCGTCTTCCCATCCGGATTGCGCGGGTCCGAGTAGCCGTACAACGAACCCCCGCGCAGCTGGATGGTCTGCGTGCGGCCCATGGAAGGCTTCACAGCGATGTTGTGGCCGCGCTGCTTGAGCAGGGCGATGGTGTCGGGCGACAAACCCTTTTCCACACGCAACTCATCCGGCGTCCACTGGTGGTGCACACGCGGTGCGGCAGCGGCTTCGGCGGGGTTCATTCCGAAGTCGATGGTGTTGACCACCGTCTGCAGCACCGTGGTGATGATGCGCGCACCGCCGGGGCTGCCGGTCACCAGGGTGGGCTTGCCGTCCTTCAGGACCAGGGTGGGGGTCATGGACGACAGGGGGCGCTTCTTGGCGGCCACGGCGTTGGCGTCGCCGCCGACCAAGCCGTAGGCGTTGGCCACCCCGGGCTTGGCCGAGAAGTCGTCCATCTCGTTGTTGAGCAGGATGCCCGTGCCCTTGGCGACGATGCCGCTGCCGAAGTTGGTGTTCAGCGTGTAGGTCACGGCCACGGCGTTGCCGGCCTTGTCCACCACCGAGTAGTGGGTGGTCTGGTCGCTCTCATACGGCTGGGGCTGGCCGGGCTTGATGCTCTTGCCCGAGCGTGCAGTCTTCTCGTCGATGCCCTTGGCCAGCGACGCGGCGTAGCGCTTGGAGGTCAGGCCCTTGAGCGGGATCTTCACGAAGTCCGGGTCGCCCAGGTACTCGGCGCGGTCGGCATACGCCAGCTTCATGCTTTCGGCCATGTAGTGGATGGTCTGCGCGCTGTTGGGGCCCCACTGGGCCAGGGGCAGAGGCTCCAGCATGTTCAGAATCTGAACCAGGTGGGGGCCGCCGGAGGAGGGTGGCGGCATGGTCACGATCTCATAGCCGCGGTAGGTGCCGCGCGTGGGCACGCGCTCGGCCACCTTGTATTCGCGCAGGTCCTGCAGCGTCAAGGCGCCGGCGTGCGGCGCCATCTCGGCGGCGATCTTCTGGGCGATTTCGCCTTCATAGAACGCCTTGGCGCCCTGCTGGCCGATCAGGCGCATGGACTGGGCCAGGTCTTTCTGCACCAGCGGGTCACCCACCTTCAGGGGCTCGCCGTTCTTCCAGAAGATGGCCTGGGTGGCAGGCCACTTGCCCATGTTCTTCTTTTCCTGCTGCAGGATCTTGGCCAGCGTTTCGCTAACCGGGAAGCCCTTGTCGGCCAGCTCGATGGCGGGTGCGATCACGCGCGACAGCGGCAGGGTGCCCCAGGTCTTGAGCGCATGCTCCATGCCGGCCACGGTGCCTGGCACGCCCACGGCGTAGTGGGTGTACAGCGACTTGCCATCCACCACATTGCCCTTGGCATCCAGGTACATGTCGCGCGTGGCCTTGTTGGGCGCCACTTCGCGGAAGTCCAGAGCCACGCTCTTGCCGGTCTTGGCGTCGTGCACCATCATGAATCCGCCGCCGCCCAGGTTGCCCGCATTGGGCAGGGCCACGGCCAGCGCAAAGCCGATGCCCACGGCCGCGTCCACCGC